>NZ_JBNPLS010000001.1:0-319736 GCF_050313595.1 Desulfovibrio sp. SGI.169
CTCGTCGCCCATGCGGAAATCCACGCGAATCTTGAACAGCTTTGTGGCGGGCAGGTTGAGAATGGCCACGCCGGTGCGCGCGCTGATGTCGTCCAGCACGGCCTGGGCCTCCTCCCGCGAGGGGCTGATCAGGGTGAACCAGACGTTGTAACTGTGCTCGCGCAGATAGTTGTGCGTCACGCCGGGCCGGGCGTTGACCTCGGCAATGAAGGCGTCCAGCTTGTCGTCGGGCGCCTTGGCCGCGCAGAGCGTGGATACGAAACCCAGCTTGGAGGACTGAAAATTGGCCCCCAGGCGGCGGATGATCCCGCGGCCGCGCAAGGCCCGCACCCGCTCCAGCGCTTCCGCTTCGGAGATGCCCAGGCGTTGGCCCAGCTCGGCGTACGGTCTGGGCGTCAGGGGAAAGTCCGTCTGAATGATGTCCAGCAGCCGTCTGTCCAGACTGTCCATGCGATTGTCCGTCGGAGAAAGCGCCGCGGCCTCTCCGCGTGTGCGGGCCTGTTTGCTCATAGTGCGGTCCTGCGCGCTGTCCGCCGGTCTGCCGCCGGGTTCAGCGCGTCTTCATTTTCGCGGGCTGATAGGTGCACAGCGGCTCCGGCCCCATGTGATCCCCGTTCATGCTCTGGGCGCGGGCCCGGCAGCCGCCGCAGACATTGTGAAATTCGCACGCGCCGCACTTGCCCTTGTAACAGGACTGGTCGCGGAACTGGCGAAAGTATTCGCTGTCACGCCAGATTTCCGGGAAGGGCGTCTCGCGCACATTGCCGCAATCAAGCTCCAGATAGCCGCAGGGCTGCACCTGACCCGTATGGCTGATGAAGCAGAAGCCCGTGCCGCCCAGGCATCCCCTGGTCAGGGCGTCCATGCCGAACGTTTCCGGCGTGACGCGCAGGCCCTCCGCATGCGCGCGCTGACGCATGATCCGGTAATAGTGCGGCGCGCAGGTGGCCTTGAGGTGCATGTTCGTGCCCTTGCGGAAATCATAGAGCCAGTGCAGCACATCCTCATACTCCCGCGCGGTGATGACCTGATCCGCCAGACCCGAGGCCCTGCCCATGGGCACCAGCAGAAAGATATGCCAGGCCGCCGCGCCGATGCGTTCGCAAAGTTCGAAGATTTTCTTGAAACTGCCCAGGTTGTTGCGCGTCACCGTGGTGTTGATCTGAAAGGGCACGCCCGCCTCCTTGAGATAGCCGATGCCGCGCATGCTGGCCTCAAAAGCGCCGGGCACGCCCCGAAAGGCGTCATGGCTTTGCGCGTCGGCCCCGTCAATGGAGATGGAGCAGCGCTCCACCCCGGCTTTCCTGATAAGCCGGGCGTTTTCCGGCGTAATCAGGGTGCCGTTGGGCGAAAAGGCGCAGGTCAGCCCCCGGGCGTGGGCATAGGCCACCAGCTCATAGACGTCCGGCCGCATCATGGGGTCGCCGCCGGTGAATATGATGATGGGCCTGCCCACCCGGGGGAAGGTGTCGATAAGCGCCTTGGCCTCGGCGGTGGACAATTCGCCGGGATAGGGTTCGGGATGGGCCTCGGCCCGGCAGTGCTTGCAGGCCAGATTGCACGAGCGGGTCACTTCCCAGGCGATGAGGCGGCAGATGGGGCTGCCGTCTTCCAGCGTCCGGGGCCCGCGGGCCGCGTCGCCCGGATGCCCCGCCGGACGGCCAGAATGTTGCTCTTGCCCGTGCATCAGCGCGCCAGCCTTTGCCGCAGAATTTCCTCGGCGAAATAGGTGATGAGCATGTCCGCGCCCGCGCGCTTGAGGCCCAGCAGGCTTTCCAGCATAACGGCGCGTTCGTCGATCCAGCCGTTACGCCCCGCCGCGCGGATCATGGCGTATTCGCCGCTGACCTGATAGGCGCAGAGCGGCACGTCCACATGCTCGCGCACCAGACGGATAATGTCGCTGTACGGGCCGGCGGGCTTGACGATGAGCGCGTCCGCGCCCTCGGCGACATCCGCGCGAGCTTCGATCAGGGCTTCGCGGGCGTTGCCGGGGTCCATCTGATAGGATTTGCGGTCTCCGCTGGCCGGGGCGGATTCCGCCGCGTCGCGAAAGGGGCCGTAATAGGCCGAGGCGTACTTCACGGCGTAGGACATGATGGGCAGCTCTTTCAGGCCGCCTTCGTCCAGTGCCGCGCGAATGGCCGCCACCCGCCCGTCCATCATGTCCGAGGGGGCCACCATGTCCGCGCCGGCCGCCGCGTGGCTGACGGCTGTTCTGGCCAGCAGGGGCAGGGTGGGGTCATTGAGCACCGCGCCGTCGGGCGTCAGCACGCCGCAGTGGCCGTGACTCATGTATTCGCAAAGACAGACGTCGGTAATAACGACAAGGCCGGGCCAGCGGCGCTTGAGACGGCGCACGGCCGTCTGCACGATGCCGTCCTCGGCGTAGGCGGCGCTGGCCTTTTCGTCCTTCCGGGCGGGGACGCCGAAAAGCAGCGCCGCCGTCAGGCCCGTATCCACGGCCTTTTCCACCTGCCGTTCCAGTTCATCCGGCGAAAGCTGATACTGACCGGGCATGGAGGCCACTTCTTTGCGAAAAGAATGGTCTTCGGTCTCCACCACAAAGTAGGGCATGATCAGGTCTTCCGCCAGCAGGGGGGAGGTTTCGCGCGCCAGGGCGCGAAGTTCCGGGGTCCAGCGCAGCCGCCGGCCGCGATGAAATGCCGTAGTCATAGTCACTTCCTTGCATGCCTGATCCGTCCGAACCGGACATGCCGCTTATGGTTGCCGCTCTGGCGCAAACCCGCCGATAGCCGCAAGCGCCTTCCGCAAGGAAGGCCGCCGCGGTCGAACCGCATGGCAGCGTCTTACAGCCCTATCTCTTCATCCGTGAGATAACAGGCCGGATCCTGCGCCCACACGTCGCCGTAAAAAGCCTCGGCCCTGGCCCGGAAGTTGCCGCCGCAGATGTTCAGGAAGCGGCATCGGGCGCAGCGACCGCCCACATGGGCTTTCTTGTTCTTGAGCTTGTGCAGCAGCTCGATGGACGAATCGTCCCATATCTGCGAGAAGGGTCGCTCCTGCACATTGCCGAAGACGTGCTCGCGCCAGAACTGGTCGGCGTGCACCTTGCCGTCCCAGGAAATGCAGCCGATGCCCCGGCCCGAATTGTTGCCCTCATTGTACTGCAAAAGTTCAAAGACTTCCTCGGCCCGTTTGGGGTCTTCGCGCTTCAGGCGCATCCAGACATAGGGGCCGTCGGCGTGGTTGTCCACGGTGAGGATTTCCTTGGGATGGCCCGCGTCGAACAGGGCGCGGGTTTCATCCATGATCAGGTCAAGCACGGCGCGGGTTTCGGCGTGGTCCAGGTCTTCCCTGATCAGCTCCGATCCCCGGCCCGAGTAAACCAGGTGGTAGAAACAGGCGCGCGGCACTTCCAGCTCTCTGAGCAGACGGAAGATGCCCGGAATTTCCGCCACGTTGCGCTTGTTGATGGTGAAGCGCAGGCCCACCTTGAGCCCCTCGGCCTGGCAGTTGGCAATGCCCTGCAGGGCTTTTTTGAACGCGCCGGGCACACAGCGGAAATGGTCATGCACCTCCTCCATGCCGTCCAGCGAAATGCCCACATAAGACAGGCCGACGGCCTTGAGCTCACGCGCCTTCTGCGGCGTGATCAGAGTGCCGTTGGTGGAGATGACCGCGCGCATGCCCTTGCCGGTGGCGTGGCTGGCCAGCTCCACCAGATCCCCGCGCACCAGGGGTTCCCCGCCGGAGAAAAGCATCACCGGCGCGCCAAAGGCCGCCAGATCGTCGATCATGGCTTTGGCCTGCGCGGTATTGATGTCGTCCGTGCCGCCCACTTCCACGGCATGGGCGTAGCAGTGCACGCACTTCAGGTTGCAGCGCCGGGTCATGTTCCAGACCACGACCGGCTTTTTGTCCCTGGAAAATTGCAGCAGATGCGAGGGCAGTTTGCCGGATTCACGGCCATAGCGCAGCGCGTCCGAGGGTTCCACCTGCCCGCAGTACAACTTTGAAATGCCTATCATCAGGAAAATCCTTATTTTTCGATCAGGTTTTTCAGCACGGCAAAGGCTTCGTCCAGTCCTTCGGGCCTGGCGCCTCCGGCCTGGGCCATGTCAGGGCGACCGCCGCCCGCGCCGCCGCAGGGCGCGGCCACCTGCCTGATCAGGGCCGGAGCCGTGAAACGACCGTGCAAGTCTTTGGAAACATAGAGCAACAGGCCCACCTTGCCTTCTTCCACCGTGGCCAGGCAGGCCACGCCCGCGCTGGAGAGGCGTGAGCGCACATCATCCATGATTTCGCGCAAAGCCTTGACAGGCACGTTATCCAGCCGCGCGGCCAGCAGGCGCACGCCGTTGACGTTCTCGGCCTGGCGCAGCAGGTCCGCGCCCGTGGCGGGAGCGGCCGAAGCCTTTTCCGAAGCCTTGCGCATTTTTTTGACTTCCGCCTGCAGGGCACTCACACGCTCAACCAGCCCACCGGGCCGGGCCTTGAGCATGCCGGCCAGCGCCGCCGCCTCGGCGCGTCGCTCCACGGCCAGACTGTACGCATTCCAGCCGGTGACAGCCTCAATGCGGCGAACGCCCGCGGCCACGCCGCTTTCGGCCACAATCAGAAACGACCCGGCCTGGCCGGTGCGGCTGAGGTGCGTGCCGCCGCAAAGCTCTACGGATTCGGGGCTTTCGCCGTCGCGCCCCACGCTCAGCACGCGCACGGTTTCGCCGTATTTCTCGCCAAACAGGGCCATAGCCCCCCCGGCCAGGGCCTGTTCACGCGGCATCTCGCGCGCCGTCACCGGCAGGTCGGCCAGAATGACGCGGTTCACGTCACGTTCCACGGCGGCCAGTTCTTCAGGCGTCAGGGCCGCAATATGCGAAAAGTCAAAGCGCAGGCGCTGTCCGTCCACCAGAGAACCGGCCTGCTTGACGTGGCCGCCCAGGGCGCGGCGCAGGGCCGCGTGCAGCAGATGGGTGCAGGTATGGTTGCGGGCCGTGGCCTGGCGGCTGTCAGCATCCACCCTGAGGGTCGCCTCCTGTCCCGTATGCAGTTCGCCGCGCAGGACTTTGATTTCGTGCACAATGAGATCCTGCGAGGGTTTGCTGGCGGTCAGCACTTCCGCCTGACCCGAAACGGAAGAAAGCAGGCCCGTGTCGCCCGCCTGACCGCCGGATTCGCCGTAAAACGGCGTTTTTTCCGTCACGGCGAAGCCCGTCTGGCCTTCGCCCAAATGATCCACGGGCGCGCCCCCGGCGTCCAGCAACGCCGTAAGCGGACTTGCGGTTGCAAGACTTTCGTAGCCCACAAAGACGCTGCGCAGACCGTCAGCGGCCAGTTTTTTGAAAGCCGCGTCGCCCTGTTTCGCATCCCCGCCCAGTAGGCCGCCCTTTTTCTGGTGCTCGCGGGCGCGCTCGCGCTGCTCGCGCATGTGCGCCTCAAAGCCCGGCGCATCCGCCGTAAAGCCGCGCTTGCCCGCCACATCCGTGACAATATCCAGGGGAAAACCGTAGGTGTCATACAGCTTGAAGCAGAAGGCGCCGGGGATGACCCTCTGCCCGGCGGCCTCCAGACGCCGCAATTCCTCATCCAGCAGGTGCAGGCCCTTTTCCAGCGTCAGGGAGAAGCGCTGCTCTTCCTCGAACACCGCGCGGTCGATAAAGTCCGCGTTTTGCGGCAGGTCCGGGTAGGCGTCGCCCATGATCTCCGTGACCTTGCGGGCCACCTTGTGCATGAAGGGCTCATGCACGCCCATGAGCGTGGCAAAGCGCAGCGCCCGGCGGATCAGGCGGCGCAACACATAGCCCCTGTTCTCGTTGGAGGGCAGCACGCCCTCGGCGATGAGAAAGGCGGCGGAACGGCTGTGGTCGGCGATGACGCGCAGGGCCGTGTCCACGTCGTTGGCGTCCGGCGCGCTGAAACTGTAGGTTACGCCCGCCAGCCGGGCCGCGTACTGGATGATCTCCTGAAAAAGATCGCAGTCAAAGTTGGAGCGCTTGCCCTGGCAGACCGCGGCAATGCGCTCCAGCCCCATGCCGGTGTCGATATTGGGCGCGGCCAGCGGGGCGCGACCGCCGTCGGCGGTCTGGTCGAACTGGGTGAACACCAGGTTCCAGATTTCCAGAAAGCGGTCGCAGTCGCATCGGCCAATGCCGCAATCCGGCCCGCAGGCCATGTCTTCGCCCTGGTCGATGTAGATTTCGGAGCAGGGGCCGCAGGGGCCGGTGTCGCCCATTGTCCAGAAATTGTCCTTCTCGCCCATGCGGACGATGCGCGCTTCGTCCAGACCGGCCACTTCCTTCCAGATGGCGGCGGCTTCGTCGTCTTCGCGGAAAACCGTGACCCACAGTTTTTCTCTGGGCAGTCGCAGTTCCTCGGTGACGAATCGCCAGGCCCAAGTGATGGCCTCGCGCTTGAAATAGTCGCCAAAGGAGAAATTGCCCAGCATTTCAAAAAAGGTGTGGTGGCGCGCGGTGCGGCCCACATTTTCCAGGTCGTTGTGCTTGCCGGAAACCCGCAGGCATTTCTGACAGGACGCCGCGCGGGTATAGGCGCGCCTCTCTTCCCCCAGAAAGAGCTTTTTGAACTGAACCATGCCCGCGTTGGCAAAGAGCAGGCTGGGATCATTGGGCGGAATCAGCGGCCCGGACGGCACGACTTCGTGCCCGTGGCGCAGAAAAAAATCCAGATAACGACGGCGGATTTCTTGGGCAGTCAGCATACGGACTCCGTGGCGGGGCTGCCCGGCCCAAACTGCGGAGGCCGGGGAAAGAATTATGGCCGGAGGGAAGCCCCCGGCCCGGACGACTACTCGTATTCCGGCGCGTCCGGCGGGGGAGCCCCCGCGTCCAGCTCTTCGGGACTCGGCGCAAATTCCTTGGGGTGCATGCCAAGAAAGTCAATGACCCTGGCCTCAATCTGATTGCGCAGATCCGGGTTTTCATCCAGAAGGGCGCGCACCTTTTCCCGGCCCTGACCCAGCTTTTCGGAACCAAAGGCGAACCAGGAGCCGCTCTGCTCGATGATTTTGGCCTCAATGCCCAGATCCAGCAGCTCGCCGGAGCGGGAAATGCCCTGCCCGTAGAGAATGTCGAAAATGGCGCTGCGGAACGGCGGGGCCACCTTGTTTTTGACCACCTTGACCTTGGTGCGCGAGCCGAAAGACTCTTCCTTGTCCTTGAGGGTCTGGATGCGGCGAATGTCCATGCGCACCGAAGAGTAGAACTTGAGCGCGTTGCCGCCGGTGGTGGTTTCCGGGCTGCCATAGCCCTGCACGCCGATCTTCATGCGAATCTGGTTGATGAAGATGACCGAGGTGCGCGATTTGTGGATGGTGCCGGTGAGGCGGCGCATGGCGTGCGACATGAGCCGGGCATGGCCGCCCACCTGGGTTTCGCCCAGGTCGCCCTCCAGTTCGGCCTGGGGAATCAGGGCCGCCACCGAGTCGATGACCACCAGGTCCACCGCGCCGGAACGCACCAGCATGTCCGCGATGTCCAGGGCCTGCTCGCCGTAGTCCGGCTGGGAAATGAGCAGGTCGTCGGTGTTCACGCCCAGACGCTTGGCATAGGCCACATCCAGGGCGTGCTCTGCGTCCACAAAGGCGCAGGTGCCGCCCTGTTTCTGGCATTCGGCGATGATGTGCAGGGTAAGCGTGGTCTTGCCCGACGATTCGGGGCCGAAAATTTCGGTAATGCGCCCGCGCGGGATGCCGCCCACGCCCAAGGCCAGGTCCAGACCGATGGACCCGGTGGGAATCACGGGAATATTGACATGGGCCTCGTCTGACAACTTCATCACCGCGCCCTTGCCGTATTTGCGCTCAATGGTGCCCAGCGCGGTGTTCAGGGCTTCGAGGCGGGCGTCTTCAGGGCTCAGGGCCGGTTTTTTGGCCATAATTGTCACTGCTCCGGGTAAAGGATATTCAAGCGCACTATCTTAGCAAAGGGAGCGGCGCAAGGCAAATGCCCCGTCCGCCGGCGACGCGTTACCCCATCTTGCGAAACCGCTGGTTTATTCTGCGAATAAATCGGCTCCATGCCCAAAAAGGCAAAAGTCTCTTTGGGAAAGGCGCGTCAAGTCGTTCATTTAACGGGAAAAGCAAATTTTCCCTATTCACGACTTGCGGGCGGCCTTGCGGAGCAAGGCCGCGGGAAACGCTTTAATCAGCGTTTCCTTAACAGGGATAATCATCAACAGGCAAAACAGGGCTTTTCCCCGCAAAAGTCTTGCGCTGGGGCGCGCCCATCGCGTACAAGGCTCGGCATGACTGCTTCTACCCCCGATGTGATTGTGCTTTTTTCCGGCGGTCTGGACAGCATCCTGGCCGCCAAGGTGCTGGAAGAGCAGGGCCTGAGGGTGCGCTGCCTGCACTGCGTCTCGCCCTTTTTCGGCGACGCGGCCGCCCCGCCTCGCTGGCGGCGGCTGTACGGTCTGGATGTCGTCAGCCTGGACGTCAGCGCGGACTTCGCCGCCCTGCTGCGCCGCCGGCCCGATTACGGCTTCGGCAAGGTCATGAACCCCTGCGTGGACTGCAAGATTCTGCTGCTGCGACACGCCCGCCTGCATATGGAAAGCGTGGGCGCCCGCCTGTTGGCCACGGGCGAGGTGCTGGGCCAGCGCCCCATGTCCCAGCGGCGCGACACCCTGCACCTGATCCCCCGTGACGCGGGCGTGACCGGCCTGCTGCTGCGCCCGCTTTGCGCGCGCCTGCTTCCCCCCATCCCCGCCGAGGAAGGCGGGCTGGTGAACCGCTCGCGCCTGCTGGGCATTTCCGGGCGCGGGCGCGGCGAGCAGCTTGCCCTTGCCGCGCGCTTCGGCCTTAAGGAAATTCCCACTCCCGGCGGCGGCTGTCGCCTGACCGAACGGGAAAACGCCCGACGCTACTGGCCCGTGCTGACCCGCCGCGCCGAAGACGCGGAGGCGCTTGCGCGGGATTTCGCCCTGGCCAATCTGGGGCGGCAGTTCTGGCGGCGTCTGGACGGACGCCATTACTGGCTTGCCGTGGGCCGCAACAATGCGGACAACAAACGCCTGGCCGCCGCGGCCGCGCCGGAGGACGCCCTGATCAGCCTGACCGGCCTGCCCGGCCCTCTGGGCCTGGCGCGCGCTGGCGCGACCTGGCCGCGCGCCCTACTGGAAGAAGCCGCCGCCCTGACCGCCTCTTACGCGCCCAAGGCCGTGGCCGCCGGCGGCCTGACCGCCCTGCGCGCGACCTGGCGTTGCGGCGGCCTGGATATGACCGCGCCGCCGCAACGCGCGGACACGCTCTGGCTTGAGCCTTCCTGGGAGGATGCGCGGGCCGAAATACGGGAGGAAGCCCGCCTTCGGCGGGAAGCGCAAAGCCGTTCCGGCATCTGAACCGCCAGACCGGGACGCGCCTTGCGCGACCTTTCCCCCAAAAAGGGGAAGCGTTTTTTCTGACAGTTTTTGAAATTTTGATTTTTATCTGACAGAGTTATATACGCATTCCCGGCAAACGAAGATGCGCCTCCGAAAGGGCTGTCGCTTTACAAATACGTTTTTTACCGCTATATATTCCTATTGCTACCTGAAAAAAGTCTACACGTTGAACCGACGCCGCATACGCGACGCACGGTCCGAACGGAGGATATATGGATCACAGCGATATTGAATTTTTCCGCAAGCTTCTCTCCGACATGCTGGAAGAAGCCCAGCAAAAGGGTGACAACACCATCGAGGAACTGACCGACAGCAATGAAATTTTTGCCGACCCGGCCGACCGGGCCACGGCGGAATCCGACCGCGCGTTCACCCTGCGCATCCGCGACCGCGAGCGCCGTCTGATCCGCAAAATTCAGGCCGCCTTGCAGCGTATTGATGACGGCGTCTACGGCATCTGCGAGGAATGCGGCGAAGAAATCAGCATCCCCCGCCTCAAGGCCCGCCCGGTAACGCGCCTGTGCATCAACTGCAAGGCCAGGCAGGAAGAGGATGAACATTTGCGCGGCGACTAGCCGTGCGGCCCTGTCCGCCGTCAGGGGCCTTGCGCGCCCTCGCCGTCGGCCTTCAGCCCTTGGCGGCAAAAAACTTTCCGCGCCTTGCCGAGTCGGGCGCATTCCCTCTCCCGCCCCACAGGCGGGATTTTTCATGGCGCATGGCGGGCGCAAAAGCGGGCGACCGCTGTTGCCGCCGGGCCTGTTCCCCGTTACTCTCATCCGCATGGACGCCCATCTTTTCCGTCGCTTCTGCGACACGCTGCTCCCTCTGCTTACCGGCGCGCGCCTGGAAAAACTCCAGGAACCCGCGCCGGACATGCTGACCCTGACCTTCTACGGCGCGGGCCGCAAGCGACAGCTCTGTCTGCGCTTCGGTCGCAAAGAGCCCTTCTGTTTTCTGACCGAAAACCGGATCAGCGCGGGCCACACGCCCACAGCCCGGCTCATGCGCCTGCGCAAATACGCGTCGGGCCGGCGTGTAGCCGCCTGCGTGGCGCAGTACTGGCGGCGGCGGCTCTGGCTGCTGCCGGGCGGGCCGGTTCCCGTCGAGCCGGGGGGCATGCTGACCTGGCTCTTGCTGGATATGCGCGAGGGGCCGTCCCTGCATTTTCTGGATGCCCAGGCCGGGCCGGAAGCGGAAGACGAGCGCTGGCCCATGCCCGCCGAACTGGCGCGGGCCCGCCGCGACTGGCGGCAGTGGCCCGTGCTCACGCCCGCCCTGCGCCGCAGCCTGGAACATCTGGAGGAGCCTGAGCAATGGGCCTTGCTGGAAGACCTGCGCGCGGGCGGAGGGGATGTTTTTGCATACCGGGCCGCGTCCGGCATACGCGCCGTCTCGGCCTGGCCCCTGCCCCAGGCCCTGCGCGGCGAACTGCGGGAGGAAAGCGGGCCGGACGTTCTTTCCCTGCTGGAGCGGGCCGGGCAAAGCCTGGTGCTGGAACGTCTGGCCAGAGATCAGGCCGCGAAGGCAAACCTGCCTCTGGCCCGGCGCGGGCGCAAGCTGAAACGCCTGCTGGACAAATTGCGGGAGGAGGAAAGCCGGCTGGAGGGCATGCGCGCCGCCCGGGCCGACGCCCTGGCCCTGCGGGAAAATCTCTGGCGCTGGCCGCCGGAGCTGCGCGCGCCCGCCGTCAGCGTGCCGGAGGGCCCCCACGGCCCGGCGCGGGAAATCAGGCTGGACCCGCGCCATACCGTGCGCGAAGTCATGGAACGCCTTTTTCATACGGTTCGCCGTGGTCGGCGCGGTTTGGAACATCTGGCCCTGCGCCGCGCGGCTCTGGAGGCCGAGGCCGCCAGCCTGGCGCGCGCCCCTCAGGCCGGCGTGACGGAAAGCGCGACCGCTCGCGCGCAAGACGCGGCGGCTCCCTGCTTGCGGGAGGCCCCCGCCTCGGCTGGCTTCGCCCTGCCCGGCGACCTGCCCAAAAATGTGCAGCTTTTCATCAGTGATGACGGCTTCGTCCTGCTGCGCGGGCGCGACGCCAGGGGCAATCTGGCGGCGCGCAAGCTGGCCGCGCCCCATGACATCTGGCTGCACGCCGACAACGGACCAGGCTCGCATGTGATTATTCGCCGGGCCCACGGCGGCCAGACCGTGCCGGAGCGTACGCTGGATCAGGCGGGCGGGCTGGCCGCCTGCAAAAGCTGGCAGCGCGACGCGGCCAGGGCGCGCATCCTCTATGCCGAGGTGCGCCATGTCAAGACCATGCGCAACGCGCCGGCGGGCACGGTGCGGGTGGACAAGGTTTTTGCCTCACGCGAAGCGCCTGTGGATCACGAACTGGAAAGCAGACTGCTGCCCGACGCGTAGCGCCTCTCCGCCACGGCGCGCGATCCTGCCGGGGCGACGTTCTTTCGCGCGGCGGGCGTCATTCCGTCTTGCAGACGTCCACCCAGACGCCGCCCGTCACCCGCTCCAGATCCGCCAGTGATATCTCCACCGCGTTGTTGGGCGCGCCCGCGGCCGGATATACCGGGTCAAAACGCTTCAGGCTGGCATCCAGGTACACGGGCACGCCCTCCGGCAGCGCGAAGGGGCAGACCCCGCCCATGGGATGCCCCACCAGCCTTTCCACATCCTCGGCCCCGATGAAATGGGCCTTGTGGTGAAAAACATCCTTGAACTTGCGGTTGTCCAGCCGGGCCACGCCCATCACCACCAGCACCAGCGGGCCATCCCTGCCCAGCAGGGAAAGGCTCTTGGCGATGCGCCCAGGCTCGCAGCCGACGGCCCGCGCCGCCAGCTCCACCGTGGCGCTGGAAACCTCGAACTGACGGTAGGCCGCGCCCAGACCGCGCCGCTCCAGAAATTGCCGCACCGCGTCCACCCGCATGCGTTCCTCCTCCACAATGTCCGGCGCGCGCTCAACGGCGGAATATCAGCAACAGGCCGGCCAGCACCAGGGCGAAACCCGCCAGCCGACGCCCGCCGAAGGGCGTCACCGGCAGACCGAACCAGCCGAAATTGTCGATGATCGCCGCCATGACCAGATTGCCGAAAATCATGGCCAGCACCGTGGCCAGCGCGCCGATGCGCGGTACGGCAATAATGGTGTTGAGCACCATGACCGCGCCCAGAATGCCGCCGATCCACTGCCAGGGCGGCGTTTCCAGCACGCGCGACAACTGGCCGCGCCCGAAAAAAAGAACAGCCAGAGCCAGAAAGAACATGCCCACCGCAAAAGAAATCAGGCTGCTCTCCAGCACGCCCACCGTGCGGCTCAGGGCCGCGTTGATGGGCGACTGCATGGCGATCATGCAGCCGGCCAGCAGCATCAGCAGAACATACAGCATAGCGTTCCGTCCTTCAGGGCGTATTGCCTTCGGGATTGCACAGCTTCAAAAAACGGGCGCGCCCGGTTCGGGGCAGCCCCGGAAAAGCCCGTTTTTGACGGAGAATCGTGGCGGAACACAACCAGCAATACCCCTGACCAACAGCGCATTAACAGGCTCTGACCCCAGCGTCTAATTGCAAAAGCGGGCGCTGCAAAATCCGTAAGGATTTTGCGAGGCGTAGCCGCCGTGAGTGAGCGAAAAAACACGCTTTTTCGCAATCAGGCACTAGGGAAGCAGGCCCTCCGGCAACGGCCCGAACGCGGCCTCATAACGCTCCCGGAAGCGGGCCGGAGTATAGACATGTTCCTGCGTGCCCATTTTTTCCAGGGCGAAGCTGGCGCTTACCGAACCCAGCCTGGCGGCCTCCGGCATGGACAGGCCATGCGTGAGCCCTTTGAGCAGGCCGGCGCGGTGGGCGTCGCCCGCTCCGGTGGGATCCGTCACAGTGGCGGGCTGCACCGGCGGAATGCGCGCTTCCGTGCCGTCGGCCCCACGCACCAGCGCGCCTTCCGCGCCCAGGGTGGTCACCAGCCAGAGCGTGCGGCCCAGCAGTTCGTCCTCGCTCTTGCCCGTGGCCTTGCAAATCATGTTCAGCTCATAGTCGTTGGTGATGCAGGCCAGCGAGCCCTCAATGGCCGCCAGCAGATCCTGGCCGGAAAGCACGGGCAACTGCTGGCCGGGGTCGTAGATATAGGGTATGCCCTTCTCTTTGTAGAAGGCGGGCAGGCGGCGCATGTCCTCCACATTGCCGGGCGAGACGATGGCCATGTCATGTTCCGGGTCAAGTTCGGGGAACACGTACTCGGCGGGCAGGGCCATGGCGCCGGGGTAAAAGCCGGTGATCTGGTTGCTGTTCATATCCGTGGTGATGTAGCAGAGGCCGGTAAAGATGTCCGCGTCGCGCCGGATGCCGTCAAGCGGCAGGCCCAGTTTGCCCAGGGCCTCGGCATAGGGCGCGAAGTCGCGCCCGGCGGCGGCCACAATGACCGGCTTTTCGCCAAGCAGCGCCAGAGAGTAGGCGATGTTTCCCGCGCAGCCGCCGCGCCGCTCGTCCATGCCGTCCACCATGAAGCTGACATTGAGCATGTGCAGCTTGTCCATCATGATATGATCCTGAAAATTGCCGGGAAAGGTCATGATGCGGTCAAAGGCCAGGGAACCGGAAACGTAGATGGACATGTTCACCTCACTGTTGCGGATACGCGCTACGGCGCGGACGGCAGGCTGTTTTCCTCAATCCAGCGCAAAAAGGGCCGGTGCCCGGCCTCCAGGGGCAGGGCCACAATGCAGGGCACCTCATAGCTGTGCGCGGCGCGCACGGCCGCGCAAAAATCCTCAAACGCCGCCTGGCTGACCTGGGCCAGCAGCAGGCACTCCCCGGCCTCGCGCATGGCGCCCCGCCAGCGGTAGACCGAGCGCGCGCCGGGCAGCACGTTGACGCCTGCGGCCAGCCGGGCTTCCACCAGCATCCGGGCCAGAGCCAGCGCCTCGCGCTCGTCAGGCATGGTGACATACGCCAGAAAGGGCATGCTTCCTCCGGGGCGCGATGCCGCCTCCCGCGCACCACGCGGAGCCAGTTTACACAGCCTTGCCCCGATGGTCCAGACGCGTGGCGGCTCAACCCTGCTCATGCGCCGGTCTGAGCTGCGGGCCCTGTGCACTGCCGCAATGGTCAGAAACAGGCTTTTTGGCGCTGGCAAAAACCAAATGCCCCGCCGCGCGGGCAAACGGCGCTTGCGGGCCACAGTGGCCTGTGGCATAGCTGGGAAATGACAAAAAAAGCTCTCTCCCGCCCGACGCGCGCGCGCAAGGTGCTGGCCGCCCTTCAGGCCCGTTACCCCCGTCCCGAAACCCATCTCAACGCCCACAACGCCTGGGAACTGCTGGTGGCCACGGTGCTGGCCGCCCAGTGCACGGACGCGCGGGTCAACACCATCACGCCGGAACTGTTCCGGCGCTGGCCCGGCCCGGCGGAGCTGGCGCGCGCCACACAGGAAGAACTGGAAGAAGTCATCCATTCCGCCGGTTTTTACCACAGCAAGGCCAAAAATCTTCTGGGTGCGGCCCGGCGCGTGCGGGAGCGCTTTGACGGCCAGGTGCCCCGCACGCTGGAACATCTGGTGACTTTGCCGGGCGTGGCCCGCAAAACGGCCAATGTGGTGCTGTTCGGCGCTTTTGGCATTAACGAGGGGCTGGCCGTGGACACCCATGTAAAAAGGATCAGCCACCGGCTGGGGCTCACGGGCCAGACCGACCCCGTGGCCGTGGAGCGGGATTTGATGAAGCTTTTCCCGCAAAAGGAGTGGGGCGACGTCAATCACCGCATGGTCTGGTTCGGGCGGGATGTCTGCCATGCCCGCAAACCCCGCTGCGAAGCGTGCGAAATGGCGGATTTCTGTCCTCGTCTGGAGCCTCCCGGAGAGCGGGGCCGCGCAACGGCGAAAGCGGCCAGACGTCCGTCCCGCGCGCGGTCCTGAGAGCCGCCCCAGCGCATATTTCCTCTCGCGCCTTAAGAAAAGCGGGCGGCGACCGATAAGAATCATTGACGCTGTTCCAGCCAGAGGACGAGGACTGCCATGACCCAAAACAGCTTGCTCAATGTCCATAACAATGAGCTTGAAATCATAGAATTTCTTATTGATGAAAGGCTGCCCGACGGCAGCGTCTACAGCGGCCACTACGGCATCAACGTGGCCAAGGTGCTGGAAATCATCCGCCTGCCCACTGTTACCAGCGTGCTCAGCAAACACGACGCTTCGGTGCTCGGCACCTTCAACCTGCGCGGCAAGGTGCTGCCCCTGCTGAACCTGGCGGCATGGCTCGGCAAGGAAATGGCCTCCGAAGAAAACAACAAGGTTCTCGTCACGGAATTCAGCAGCGTGCAGGCGGCCTTTCTGGTTTCTTCAGTGAGCAGCATTCACCGGATGACCTGGGACCGCATTGAACCGCCCAACCAGTATGTGCAGGCGTACTCGCGCGAGAGCATCACAGGCGTGTTGCGCATTCAGGAACGGGTGCTCTTTATTCTGGATATGGAAAAAATTCTGGCCAGCCTGGACAGCTCTCTGGACATGTCCCAGGTAAAGGTGGACACCACCCCGGTGGAAGGCGCCGGCGAATTTCACCTGCTGGTGGCCGACGACTCCAGCTCGTTGCGCCACATCATCAAATCCTCGCTGGAAAAATCCGGCTTTCAGGTCACGGCGGTGGGCAGCGGCCGGGAAGCCTGGGACTATCTCACGCAACTGTGTGACGAGGCGCAGGCCAGGCAGGTGGCGCTCACCGACCTGCTGCACCTGGTCATTTCCGACATTGAAATGCCTGAAATGGACGGCCATGCGCTGACGCGCAAAATACGCGAAACGCCGGGCACGAAACGCCTGCCGGTCATCCTTTTCTCTTCCCTGATCACCGAGGCCCTGCACGACAAGGGCGTCAAGGTGGGCGCGGATAGGCAGGTCTCCAAACCTGATCTGCCCGGCCTGAGCAAGATCATCCGTGAGCTGATTGCCGAAAAGCTGCACAAATAACCGTCGGGCCGGCGGCTTTCACTGACCTTGGGGGCGCCCGCGCCCTGAATCGCCCCTGGAAGCATGAGGGCGGCCCCGCCCGGTCGGACATTCTGGCAGCATTTTTGCATTCGCATTCGGCATGGATGTCTTCAACTATGACGCGGCGGTCGTGCTGAGCCTGCTGCTCACCATCATGCGGGTGAGCATCGTCATGTTCATGCTGCCGGTCTTTTCCACCAACAATATCCCCATTCTGGTCAAGGCGGCGGTCACCATCGTCTTTTCACTGGGGGTGTGGCCGCATCTGGCCCTGGCGGGCGCCGCCATGCCCGCCCATCCCTTTGATGTGGCGCTGATGCTGCTGGGCGAGGTGGTGCTGGGCCTGACGCTCGGCATGACCGTCAATTTCTTGTTCATGGGCATCCAGGCCGGCGGCGAGTTGCTGGGCTTTCAGATGGGTTTCACCATGATCAACTTCGCTGACCCGCTCACCGGCAACCAGACCGGGGCCACAGCCTTTTTTCTCTGGATGGTTTCTCTGCTGGCCTTCCTGAGTCTGGACGGACACCTGTACATGATCAAGGGCTTTGCCGCCTCCTTCGCCCTGGTGCCGCCCGGCGGCCTGTTCATCGGTGAAAACCTGCTCTGGCAGGTGCTTCACCTGGCGGCGCAGGTTTTCGTGCTGGCGCTGAAAATCGCCGCGCCGGTCATGGTGGCCCTGTTCATGGTGGAAGTGGCCCTGGCCCTGGTGGCCCGCACCTCGCCGCAAATACACATCATGGAGTTCGGCTTTCCCATCAAGATAGGCGTGGGGTTTTTCTTTGTGGGCCTGCTGCTGGTGGTCATGGCCGATCATGTGGAACGGTTCATCAACGGCATAGACGGCCTGTTCGCCAATCTGCTGCGCTCCATGAGCCCCCTGTATCAGTAGGCGGCCCCCGTCACGCGCCCTGAAGGGGCCGCGCCAGCCTGGCCAAAGTTTCTTCCCGGCCCAGAAAAGCCATGATTTCATTGAGATGTGAACCGCCCATGAAGCCCATCAGGGCCGTGCGCAGGGGCGGGGCCACTTCCTTGAATTTCAGGCCGTTGTCCGCCACATAGGCGTTGAGCGCGGCCTCCAGGGTTTCGGCGCTGAAAGGTTCGCAGACCTTGAAAATTTCGGCCAGAGCGCGCAGATGGGCCTTGCCCGCGTCCGTAAAATGCCTGGTCGCGTCCTTTTCCACATAGGTCAGTTCGGCGGCTGGCGTCAGCAGGGGGCGGAAGCTTTCGGCCAGGGCGGCGAGATTGTTGGCCCGTTCGCGGAACATGAGGCAGAGAGGCTCCAGCCGCTTCAGGGGCGCGTCGCCCAGCCTGTCAGCCAGACCGGCCTCCCGCGCAAAGGGTTCCGCCAGCGCGGCCAGCTGATCCAGCGGCAGTTCGCGCATGAAATGGGCGTTGCACCACTCCAGCTTGGCCGGGTCAAAGGCCGCGGCCGCCGGATTGAGATTGCCGCCGTCAAAGTATTGCACCAGCTCGTCCAGGCTGAACAGCTCCTGATTGCTGTGGGACCAGCCCAGACGCACCAGATAGCTGACCAGGGCCTGCGGCAGCAGGCCGTCCTTCTGGTATTCGATGACCGCCCGCGCGCCGTGGCGCTTGGAGAGTTTCTGGCGATCCGGGCCAAGAATCATGGGCACATGGCCAAAACGCGGCACGGGCAGGCCCAGAGCCTCATAAATCAGAATCTGGCGGGGCGTGTTGGAAACATGGTCGTCGCCCCGGATCACATGGGTGATGCCCATTTCATGGTCGTCCACCACCACGGCCATATTGTAGGTGGGCATGCCGTCGGCGCGGCGGATGACCATATCATCCAGCTCGCTCACATCCACGGCGATTTTGCCCTTGACCATGTCGTCAAAAACCACCTTGCCCGTGAGCGGCGTCCTGAGGCGCACGCAACGCCCTTCGCCGGGCCCCAGATCGCGCGTGCGGCAATGGCCGTTATAACGCGGCTTGAGGCCCTGACGGCGGGCCTCCTCGCGCATGGCCTCCACCTCTTCGGGCGTGCAGGAGCACCAGTAGGCGTGCCCGCTTTCCAGCAGCCTGTCCACATAACTGTTGTAGAGATCCGTCCTCTGGGTCTGATAGGTGAGGCCGCCGTCCCAGTCCAGCCCCAGCCAGCGCATGGAAGCCAGAATGGAGTCCGTGTATTCCTGCTTGGAACGCAGCAGGTCCGTATCCTCAATGCGCAGGTGAAAACGGCCGCCGAAATGACGGGCCAGAAGCCAGCAGAAAATGGCCGTGCGCGCGCCGCCGATGTGCAGATGCCCGGTGGGGCTGGGCGCAAAGCGGGTGACAACTTCCGACATAGTGTGTTTTCCTTGAAAAGAGAATGTGGGGCAAGCTTACGCGCGCAAGGCGCGGGCCAGGCTCAAAAGGCGGCCTGACGCCGCCCTGCGCATGATTTTGCCTTTGCCGTGTTGTTACCTTGTTTGCCCCCGCAAGGCAATGGCGGACTTGCGCCCGGCGGCGGCGAATGCTACTTCTTGTCGTTCGCGGCGTGCGCCGCGACGCTTTCAAACCTTGCGCTTTCAGGGAACAGCATGACACAGCCCACAGTGGTCATCAAATACGGCGGCCACGCCATGGACAAGCCGGAGTTGAGCGAAGCCTTCGCCCTTGATCTGGCCCATCTTGCCGGACAGGGCATGCGTCTTGTGGTGACGCACGGCGGCGGGCCGCAAATCAGCGCCCTGCTCACGCGGCTTCAGATCGAAAGCCGCTTTGTGAACGGCCTGCGCGTGACCGACGAAGCCGCCATGCAGGCGGTGGAAATGGTGCTCTGCGGTCAGGTCAACAAGGCGGTGGTCAACGCTTTCGCCCGGCATGGCGTGCGCGCGGCGGGCATTTCGGGCCGCGACGGCGGCTTGCTGCGCGCGCGCCCCAAAAACCCCGCGCTGGGCCTGGTGGGCGAGGTCGTGGCGGTAGACCCGGCCCTGCCCCTCTGCCTGCTGAATGCCGGCTTTGTGCCGGTGGTGGCCCCCGTGGCCTCCGGCCCGGAGGGCGAGGCCCTGAACATCAATGCCGACACCGCGGCCGGAGCCTTGGCCGGGGCCTTGGCGGCCGAATATTTTGTGCTGATTTCCGACGTGCCCGGCGTGCTGGATGCCGACGGCCGCCTGATTCCCAGCCTGGACAGGGCCCAAATAGACCGCCTGCAAGAAAAGGGCGTCATCAGCGGCGGCATGACGCCCAAGGTGGAAGCCTGCCTGAACGCTCTGGAGGCGGGCTGCGCGCGGGCCCTGATTCTGGACGGTCGCGCGCAATCCAGCCTGCGGCGCTGCTTGCTGGATGACGCGCCGCTGGGCACCGTGATTGCGCGCTGATAAAAAAGCGCTCAGGATCGCGCCGGGTTCCGGCGGTCAATCCACCAGTCTTTTTCCACCTGGCCGTACCACCAGCGGTTGGGGTCTGTGCGCAGGAGGGCTTCCGCCAGTTCGCGGGCCAGGGGCGTCCGCAGCCGCTTGAGCGCGCTGTCCAGCCATTCCCTGGCAAAAGCGTTGCCCCTGCTGAGTTCCACATGCAGATTGCAGATCAGATCCAGCTGATCCGCATCGTGGGCCAGCGCGGCCTCCGGGCTTTGCCCCGCCGCCAGTTCATCCCAGAAAGAAAGCACATCCTCCGCCAGCCCGGTGCCCCGCGTGGCGTCCTCCAGCGCCTGCCGCGCGCGACACTGATTGTAGCGATGATTGACGTAGTTGAAATCGCCGGTGCGGGCCTCGTGCAGATCGTGAAACAGGCAGAGCAACGTCACCCGCGCCGGATCCGCCCCGGCCAGTCGCGCCAGGGCGTAGCCCAGCACGCTGACGCGGTAGGAGTGCTCGGCCACGTTTTCCCGCCCTGACCCCAGAAAGGCGTAACCGCTGCGCGGCGTATGCCGCAGCATGCCCACCTCGTTGCAGAAATCCGCCAGCCGTCCGAGTTGTTCCGCAGAAAGCGCTTTCGTATCGTTCACCTTTGCAGACCTCACAGCCCGCCGTCTGCGCTCGGGGGGCTGCCCCGACGGACGGCTTTTTTGTTCTTCGGCAAGGCCACCGCCAAACGCGGACAGGACGACGCCCGACGGCCCAGGGCAAAACGCCGCGCGGGCCGCTCTTACTCCAGACCGTACTTGCGCAACTTGTTGTGCAGGGTGGCCCTTGTGATGCCCAGCCGCCGGGCGGCCTCGCTCTTGTTGTCGCCGGTCTGGCGCAGGGTTTCCTCAATGGCCCGGCGCTCCACCGTATCCAGGGACAATCCCGCCAGGGAGCCGCCCCCTTCGGGCGCGGGCGTCTCCGCCACCGGGGCGTCAGCCACGCCGGAGGGCAGCTCGCGCCCTGTAATCAGATCGCCGTTGCAGAGAATCACGGCCCGTTCCACGGCGTTTTCCAGTTCACGCACATTGCCGGGCCAGGAATAGCGCAGCATGCTGTCCAGGGCCTGGGGCGCGAACCCCTTGATGTTCTTGCGGTTGCGCTCGGCGAAACGCTGGAGGAAATGCGCGGCCAGCAGGGGGATATCCTCGCTTCGGCTGCGCAGGGACGGCACCTCGATGCTGATGACGTTGAGCCGAAAATAGAGATCCTCGCGAAAGCGCTTTTCCGCCGCCTCGCGGCGCAGATCGCGGTTGGTGGCGGCCAGCACGCGCACGTCCACGGTGATGGGCGCATCCGAGCCAACCCGCTGCACCTCGCCCTGCTGCAGGGCGCGCAGCAGTTTGGCCTGAAGCGGCAACGGCATTTCGCCAATCTCATCCAGAAACAGCGTGCCGCCGTCGGCCTGCGTAAAACGCCCCTCGCGCCGCCGGTCCGCACCGGTGAACGAGCCTTTTTCATGGCCGAAAAGCTCGGATTCCAGCAGGTTTTCCGCCAGAGCCGCGCAATTCACGGTCACCAGCGGCCTGCCGGCCCTGGCGCTGCCCTCGTGCAGGGCGCGGGCCACCAGTTCCTTGCCGGTGCCCGACTCGCCGGTAATCAACACGCTGGCTTCAGTGGGGGCCACGGTGCTGATGATCTGCAGCATGTCCCTGATGGCCTGGCTGCGGCCCAGAATGCCCGGACGGGCCGCGGCGTCGGTGAGCTGGCGTCGCAGCTCGCGGTTTTCCACACTCAGGCGGGAATGCTCGATGGCCTGTTCCAGGGTATGTCTGAGGGCCTCAAAATCCAGCGGCTTGACCAGATAGTCATACGCGCCCAGACGCAGGGCCTCCACAGCGGTTTCCACCGAGGAATAGGCCGTCATCAGCACCACCGGCAAGGCCGGATTGTACGCCAGAATGCCCTTGAGGGCGTGAATGCCGTCCATCCGCGCCATGCGCACATCGGTCAGCACCACGTCAAAGGCTTTCTCACGCACCAGGGCCACGGCCGTGTCGCCGTCGTCGGCCTCATCCACCGTGTAGCCCCAGGAACGGAGCATGGTTCTGAGCATGCCGCGATGGGCATCGTCGTCATCGACTACCAGAATGCCGTTATTCACCCTTGCCACTCCTTATGCGGCACATGCGGATGCGCCGTCAGCTTTTTTTCCGCCTCCGGCCCTGATGGCGCTGTTCCGAAAGTTCCTCTTGGGGGGCCGTGGGCAGCCAGATGCGAAAAATGGTTTCACCCCGGCCGTCCTTGCCGGCGGGACGCGAGTAGAGGCGAATCTCGCCGTCATGCGCCGTCACGATCTTGTGCGCCATAGCCAAGCCCATACCCGTGCCCTGGCCCTTGGTGGTGAAGTAGGGATCAAAAATATGCGCTCTGGCGGCGGGGTCAATACCCGTGCCCGTATCGCGCACCATCAGGCAGACCCGTTGCTTGCCCCTGGCGATGGCCAGCGTCATGCGCCCGCCGTCGGGCATGGCGTCCAGCGCGTTGAGGCAAAGATTGAGCAGGGCCTGGCTCATGCGTTCGGAATCCGCCAGCACACTGGGCACGCGCCGTGACGCGCGGTATTCCAGCGTGACCTTGCGCCGCTCCGCGTCCTGACGGATCAGACGCATCACATGCGCCACCACGTTTTCCAGGCGGATCGGGCGCGGGCGCACGTCACTGGGGCGGGAAAGGCCGATCAGATCCGTGATCACCCGGTTCAGGCGATCCACCTCGCGCACCATGACGGCGGCCGCCTCGCGGTCATCGCTGCCCTCCGGGAAGCGCTGGCCCAGATAGGTGGCATAGCCCTTGATGGAACTCAGGGGATTGCGAATCTCATGCGCCACGCCCGCCGCAAGATTGCCCACGGCGGCCAGCTTTTCCTTGCGGCGCACCTCTTCCTCCAGACGGCGCACCTCGCCTTCGGCCTTGCGCTGCCGCCGGCGCGACTCGCGGGCGCGCTGGGCATAATACAGGGCCAGAAGGCAAAGCAGCCCCACCAGCAGCGTCGCGGCCGACAGCATGGCCACATAATCGCGGTTCTGGCTGCGGGTGATTTCAAAGGGCGACACGTCCAGCCCCAGAAAAATGATGGGCATGGGAAAGCCCCTGGGCATTTCCTTCAGGCCCGGCGTAAAATAGCGGTAGACCACGAAAACCCGCTGGCCTTCCACCCTCATGACGCCCCACCGCGCCGCCGAACCCGGCCTCAGATCGCGCATGCGTTTTTCGTCCAGTTCGCGCCCCTCAAGCTGAAGTATCTCGCCCAGGCGAAAACATCTGCTGTGGGCCACAATGGTGCCGTCGGGCATGGTCACGGCCACAAAGATGATGTCCGGGCTGGCCGCCATCTCCTCCAGCAGAACCTGAAGGCGCACCCCGGTTTCGCTGCGCATGCCCGAACGCAGAATGCTCTCGAAGGCCATGATCAGCGAAGAGCCCTTTTCCGCCAGCAGGCGGGCCATTGCCGCCTCGCTGCGTTCAATGGAAATGAAGGCCAGCAAGCCCACCATCAGGGCCAGCACCACCGCAGCGCCGCCCAGCACCAGCCCCAGGGGCGCGCGGGAAGCTCCCACGCGCATGCCCGGTTCGCGTGGCGACGCCTCAAAAGCGCGAGACCCGGCTGCCGCCGCGACGCCGAAACCGCCGGATACGGCGCGGGCGTTTTTTTGCTCAACACTCATGCCGCCAGTATAGCGCCACGGGCGAGGCCTGTCATCCCATGGGCCGTTACATGACCGGAATTCTTGCACGCTTTTTGCAAGTTATTCCTGAATCAAGGCTGAACGCGCGGGCGGCAAGCCTTTCTTGCGCCAGGCAGGGACGCCTGATATGGGTGAACGACACAAGACCACGCAAACATCTGCCGAGGATGGACATGCCAGAGCAAAGCGCATTAAAAAATTCAATTATGTTCAAGACTTGCTTCTCGCTTTGCCTTCTGGCGCCCCTCTGCCTGTCGCAGCCTGTGACCGCAGCCCATGACGTTTCCGACCCGCCTGAGGGACAGGACGAATGCGGGATGGGCCACCGCCACGGCAACGCGCAGGACAGGGAGGAATGGCTGGCGCGACTCTCCCCGGCCCAGCGGGCCAAAGCCAGAATCATTATTGATGACGCCCGGCCCCGCGTGCGGGAACTGCGCTCCCGCATCAGAAAAAAAATGGCGGAACTGGAAAGCCTCAGCTATGATCAGGAAACTTCGCCGGCAACTCTGCCCCGCCTGGGACGTGAGCTGCAACTCCTGCGCGATGAACTGCGCGCCACGCTGATGGAGGTGGACAGGCGCATGCTCCGCGAGGTGGGCGTTTCCCTGGGCCCGCCCATAAGCCGGGGATGCCGGATGGACAATGGCGATACCGGCGCGCCCCCCCCTGATGAACCGAAGTAGGGCCGCCCCTGTCGCGGCGCAAACGGCCCCCGCCTCGACGTTATGTCTGAAGCGGGGGCCGCCGCGTCCGACCCCTGTATGAAATAGACGCGCCTGTACAACTTTTATACATGCTGAAAAATAATCTGTATAAAAAACATACGCCGCGGCATGTCTTCCCGTGCGCGGCGCATCAAAATAATCTTGAATCAAAGCTGGTTAAAAGAAAATTTGGGTCTTGGCACACGCATTGCTATATAAGAGGCGGAGCGCACGGCATGCCGGGCGCGAAAGAAAACAACACGCATGCCTTGAATGGCAGAGAGAGCATAAAATGACGCGCACCCGCTTCGTTACATCCGCCTGTTGGCCGCCGCTAAAGCCTTTGAGACAACCATTGACGGCTTGATCGCCAACCCGCTTATCCGCCGACGGGCGGTTGACATATACGAAAAAAACATACGGACAGGCAAAACAGATTTCCGTGCCGATCTCAGCCCCCATCAGGAACGGCGCGGGGAACCCCCTGAAAAACCTCCTCCTTTGAACATAACCCTCTAACCATCGGAACATCCTCCCTCTCTGCGGCCGCCGGTTGCCACCGGCGGCCGTTCTTGTTGGTGACAAAACCCGCTTTGCGGCGTTTGCGCCGTCCAGGCCGCCTGCGGTTGCCGCGCGGCCCCATGCGGGCGGGCAAACCACGGCGCGCCCACCCGTCTACGGGCGCAGCCAGAGGCGCAACGCGGCGTCGCCAGTGTAGCGCACCTCGTTTGCGCCAAGGCCCAGCGCGGCCCAGGCGGAACGCAATTCGCCGGCGTGGCCCCAAAAATACCCCTGGCAGGCGCGCGGCGCTTCCAGCCGCTCCGCCAGTCGCCCCGCCGGCGCGCGGGCGGCCAGGCTTCTGACGGTCGCCAGCAGCGCCCGCCCCATAACCCGCGCGCCCAGCGCCGGGTGAACGGGGCCGGCCAGGACGACGCCGGCCAGAGAAGCCTCCGGCGCAAGACCCATCCTGATGACCGGCGTATGGGCCGCCCGCGCCAGCAGCCAGCCGCTGGTCAGGCTGTCCAGCGTGCTCTCCATGTCCCAGGGCGCATACTCCCCGGCGCGCCAGAGCCTGGCCAGGCCGGTGCCCGCCAGCACCAGGCAGGGATAAAAGCGCAGCATGTCAGCGCCCGCCTCCAAAGCCTGGGCCACATCCGCCAGAAAGACCTCCGGGCTCACGCCGGGCATGCCCGGCAGCAACTGCACGCCCAGCCGCAAACCCGACGCCCTGACCAGGGCGCAGGCCCGCAGAGCCGCCGCGCCGTCATAGCCGCGCCGGGCGGCCCGCAGGGCCGCGTCCGCGAAGCTCTGCACGCCCAGTTCCACTGTCGTGCAGCCTGCCTGACGCAGACGGGACATGGCGCCCGCATCCAGACAGTCGGGCCGGGTGGAGCAGCGAAAACCGACAATATGCCCCCGCGCCAGAGCGGCAGCGGCGAACTTCAGGCAGACTTCCCGCTCCGCGTCGGGCAGAGCGGTGAACGTGCCTCCGTAAAAGGCCAGCTCCGCCGGCGGCAGACCGCGCGCGGCGCGCAGTTCCAGCGCCGCGCGAACCTTGCCCAGCATGCCGTTCGTGTCGGGCCTGAACCCACTTTGGCCGGTCTGCATATCCTGCGCGCAGAAAACGCAGCGTGTCGGACAACCCTGAAAGGGCAGAAAAAACGGCATAATGGGCCGCGAACGCGCGGGCGGCGGCCAGGGCGCAACCAGCGGCGCGCGGGACGGGAGCGGAGAAAGGGACGACATGCGGCCTCGCTGACTGCGGAATCAGTGGCGCATCACTGCGCAACCGGCCGGGCAAAGAAGAAAAATCTTGCTCAGACCGTGACTTGCGTGTATTTATAAAAGAAAGTGTCACCTGTGTGAAGCGGATGCGCGCCATACGTTATGGCGCGGGGGATCGTCCGCGCGGCGGAAGCCGCGGCCAACGCAGCATGAACGGCCGGAGAAACTCACGATGAAAAAAACACTGACCAAAGCGGATATTGTGGAGGCCATCTACGAAGAGACCGACAAAAACCGCGTGGACGTGAAAAACGTGATGGAGAAGCTCCTGGATATCATGAAGACCGCCATCAAGAAAGATCGCGCCCTGCTGATCAGCGGCTTCGGCAAATTCGAGTGCTATGACAAGGCGTCCCGCAAGGGGCGCAATCCGCAGACGGATGAAACCATCACCCTGCCGCCGCGCAAGGTGATGGTCTTTCGACTGTCCCGCAAATTCCGTTCGGAGCTCAACCCCTAGTGTCTAATTGCAAAAATTCCGCGCGGAATTCCGCGAAGAATTTGTGCGGGATCGTTGGCGAAAAAACGTGGTTTTTCGCAAATGAACCCGGCTACGCCGCCGCAAACCCTTGCGGGTTTTGCAGTGTCTGCTTTTGCAAGTAGGCACTAGGGCGCCCGCCGCCTCTCAGCCCCGCTTTGCGCCGCGGCGGTCGTTTATTACCGTTCCCCAGAAGGGCAAGCCGCCGCTTTTGTCCGCCGCGACAGACATCGCAAGCCTTGCGCGCAAGCCCGGCTTGCGCCGGCAGGGGGCTTGCCCCGGCAAAAAGACCGTTTTAGCGCGCAAGGAGCGGCGCTCAACAGAACCAGACTGAAGTGAAACGCCTGCGGCGGTGAAGCTGGAAAAGCCAGGGGCCATTGTGCAGCGCGCCAAAAACCGCCCCATCGTTACGCGCCGCGCGAATCAAGGGCGCATCCGCCATGTTGCGCGCGGGCATGCGGCGCGTGGCGGGCCACAATCGTCCGGCGCGCCCCGTCGGCCCGACCTGCTACGCCAAACCGGCGGCGGTGCTGAAGCATCGCCGCGCCGCAGCAACGCGCCGGGCGAAGATTCCGCGCCGGGAGTCGCCTATGCTTTTTAATTCCTATCCCTTTTTGTTCTGCTTTCTGCCCCTTCTGCTGCTGGTCTGGCATCTGCTCGGCGGTTTCGGCTCCGCGCGTCTGGCCTTGGCGCTGCTGTTCTTTTCGGCCGTGTTTTACGGCCTGTGGGGCGCGGCTTTTCTCCTGCTGCTGGCAGTCATGGTAGGCATGAACTACGCCTTCGGGCTGGCCCTGGCCGCACCGGAAGAGCGCAGGGAGGGCCTCGCGCCGCGGCGGCTGTCCCGCAGAGACTTGCTGGGGCTGGCCCTGACCCTCAACCTGCTGCCGCTGCTCTGGTTCAAATACTCCTGCTTTCTGGGCCGGAATCTGGCCGCGCTCTTCCACAGCCAATGGGATTTTCAGCCGCCGGGCCTGCCGCCGGGCATTTCTTTCTACACGTTCATTCAGATCGCCTGGCTGGTCAGCGTGTACCGTCGCCAGATCGCGCCGCAGGGCCTGATCCGGCACGCGCTTTTCTCTTCCTGCTTTCCCTATGTCATTTCCGGCCCCATCGTGCGTTACGAACAGATGGGCCCGCAGTTCGACGCCATGACCGGATCCGACGCCGAGGGCCTGGCGCGCGGCTTCAGCCTGTTCAGCATGGGTCTGGCCAAAAAGGTGCTGCTGGCCGACAGTATCGCCCTGTACGCCGACGCCGTGTTCAATGCGGCGGAAAAGGCCTTTCCCCTCAGCGGGGCCGAGGCATGGCTGGGTTCTTTCTGCTATACCTTTCAGCTCTATTTCGACTTTTCCGGCTACACGGACATGGCGCTGGGCCTGGGCCTGATGCTGGGCCTGCGCCTGCCCGAAAACTTCAATTCGCCATACAAGGCCACGGGCATCGTGGACTTCTGGCGGCGCTGGCATATCACGCTCAGCGCCTGGCTGCGCGACTTTCTGTACATCCCCCTGGGCGGCAACCGGGCCGGACGGCTCAAACAGTACCGCAACCTTTTTCTGACCATGCTCATCGGCGGCGCATGGCACGGCGCGGGCTGGACATTCATGCTCTGGGGCGCCCTGCACGGCCTGATGCTCAGCATCAATCACTTTTTCCGCATTCGCATCAGGGGTTCGCGCCTGGAAGTCCTTCTGGCCGCGACGCCCTTGCGCCCTCTTTCCATCGCCTTTACCTTTCTGTGCATCAACGCCTGCTGGGTGGTCTTTCGGGCCATGAGCCTGGATGGCGCGCTGCGCGTTTACACGGCCATGTTCACGGGCCCGCTGGGCCTTTCCCCCGGCGGGCCTGACGGCGTGGCAACGCAGGGCCTGAGCGGGGCATCCGCCCTGCTGGCCCAATGGTTGCCCAACCACTATTTTCAGGGCTGGCAGCCCTTTGCCCTGCTGGCGCTCTGCGCCGTGCTGGTCTGGGCCTTTCCCAACAGTCGCGAGATTCTTCAGGGCCGCCGCGACGGCTCCCGCCCCCGGCTGTTCTGGCGGCCATCCGGCCTCTGGGCCACAGGTCTGGCCCTGCTGACCTTCGCCGCGCTGATTCTGGCATCGCGCCAGTCCACCTTTCTGTACTTCCAGTTTTAGCGCCGGAGCCGCCCATGCGACTTTTTCGAATATCCAGTTCCACGCCAGAGGCCGCAGGGCCCAGGCCCGCGCCCCAAACGCCCGCCCCCTCCCGCCCGCCGGACAATGCCGCCTATCTGCGCCGGTATCTCAAAACCCTGCTGTTTCTGACCCTGCTGGGCGGCGTTCTGCTTGCGCCCTATACATGGTGGTGGCTGTATGAAAGCGGTGACGTGGCTGTGGAGCGCGCCGTGGCGGAGCAGGCCCGTGGCGGCTTTGCCCTGTTCGGATCCGGGGTGTCCCAGGATTTTGTGGATTACAAGCTGCGGCTCTATGCCGCCGTCAGGCCGGATGTGGCGGCCGTGGGCTCCTCACGGGTCATGCAGTTCCGCGCCGCCTGCTTCCGCAGGCCATTTCTGAACATGGGCGGCGTGGCGGGCAATCTGGCGGCGCTGCGCTCCACCCTGGACGCCATGTTGCGCGTCCACAGGCCTCAGGCCGTGATTCTGGGGCTGGATTTCTGGTGGTTCATGCCCCAGTGGGAGGCCCGCCCCTTTGATGAGGCGCCGCCCACCAGCGGTTCCTACAATTACGGTTTTGAGAGCCTCAAAAAACCCTGGAGCTGGCTGCTGGACGGCAAAATCTCCCTGACGGAGCTGGCGGCCCCCCTGCTGGGCCCATTTGGGCGCGGCTTCAGGGCCGGACGGTACGGCGTCATGGCCCAGCAGACCGACGACGGCTTTGGCCCGGACGGCTCATGGTACTACACGGCGGAAATTACCGGGCAAAAGCGCCCCTTTGACTATCAGTTCAGCGACACGCTCAGCCAGGTGCGCCACGGCATCAAGGCCTTTTACCGGGCCGGGAAGAATCAGGACGCCCCCAGCCCGGAACATCTGGACGCTCTGGCCGAAATCCGCTGCCGGCTCAGGGCGCGCGGCATCCAGACCTTTGTTTTCATCGCGCCGCTTTCCGAGCGGGTGCTGACGGCCATGCGCGAACATCAGGAGGCTTATCCCCATCTCTTCGCCCTGCGCGAAGCCCTGCTGGCGCGCGGCATCGACGCGCTGGACTTTACAGACCCGCGCTCCTTCGCCTCCGGCGACTGCGAATTTATCGACGGTTTTCACGGCGGGGAAGTGGCTTACGCCCGGGTGCTGCGGGCCATGGCCGACCACTGGCCCGCGCTGCTTTCCTATGTCAATATGGAGCGGCTCAATGCCGTCATTCGCGACTGGCAGGGGCACGCTCTGACGCCCGACGAGCGCCTGACCAGCCTGCCGGAAACGGATTTCATGCACTTCGGCTGCCCCAAGCGGCAACCATAAGGGGGAACAATGTCTTTTTTTCAGTATGCCTTGCCTGTCGCGACAGTTCTGACCTGCTTTTTTTGCTGCGCGGGCGCGCCCAGCGCCATGAACCAGACGGCTTCCCCCGCGCAGATGGCCGAAAAACCGGCCACCGCCGTCACGCGCGCGGCCAACGAGGCCGCGGCCGGCGAGCTGGATTTCAACGAC
This sequence comes from Desulfovibrio sp. SGI.169, assembly GCF_050313595.1. Classification (NCBI taxonomy): domain Bacteria; kingdom Pseudomonadati; phylum Thermodesulfobacteriota; class Desulfovibrionia; order Desulfovibrionales; family Desulfovibrionaceae; genus Desulfovibrio; species Desulfovibrio sp. SGI.169. Next base: position 29,950 of record NZ_JBNPLS010000001.1, read on the forward strand.
CGGCAGGATTATGAGGACGCCCGGCGCGGCTTCATCGCCCCCCTGCCGGATCAGGGCCGCATTCTGGACAAAAAGGGCCGGGAAACCTGGAATCTTGAAGAATACGCTTTTCTGGCTCCGGCCATGAGCCGGGACATGCCGCCCTCCCGCATCATGCCCACGCCCGCGCCGGACACGGTGCATCCCGGTCTCTGGCGACAGTCGCAACTGGTTCTGCGCGACGGCCTGTACCGGGTTACGGAGCGCATCTACCAGGTGCGCAACGCCGATCTTTCCAATATGACCATCATTGAGGGCGACACGGGCCTGATTGTGGTTGACCCGCTGATTTCCGCGGAAAACGCGGCGGCCGCCCTGCACCTCTATTACGAACACCGCCCGCGCAGGCCCGTGCATACGGTCATTTACTCGCACAGCCATGTGGACCACTACGGCGGCGTGCTGGGCGTGATCTCTGAAAAAAACGTCAAAAACGGCACGGTGCAGGTCATCGCGCCAGAAGGCTTTCTGCGCGCGGCCATGTCCGAAAACGTCATGGCCGGCACGGCCATGAGCCGCCGGGCCCAGTACATGTACGGCGAGTTGCTGCCGCCGTCGCCCGCCGGCCATGTGGGCGCGGGGCTGGGGCTGAAAAATTCCTCCGGCGCCACCGGGCTCATACCGCCCACGCGCTCCATATCCAGAAGCGGCGAACGCCTTGCGCTGGACGGCCTGACGTTTGTCTTTCTGCTGGCCCCCAATACCGAGGCCCCGGCTGAAATGCACTGGTACATTCCCGAACTCAAGGCCCTGACCGCCGCCGAAAACTGCACCCACACCATGCACAATCTCTATACCCTGCGCGGGGCCAAGACGCGCGACCCCCTGAGCTGGAGCCGCGCCCTCAATGAAACCCTGGCCCAGTGGGGCGATGAAGCCGAAGTGCTCTACGGCATGCACCACTGGCCGGTCTGGGGCAACGCGCGGGTGCGCCGGGCCCTGTCCCTGACCAGCGACCTCTACCGCTACATCAATGACCAAACCCTGCATCTGGCCAATCAGGGCCGAACCATGCTGGAAATAGCGGAAAACCTGCGTCTGCCGCCGGCGCTGAATCGCATCTTCGGCCTGCGCGGCTATTACGGCAGTCTGAATCACAACGTCAAAGCCGTATACAATTTCTATCTGGGCTGGTTCGACGGCAACCCCGCGCACCTGCACGCCCTGCCGCCGCGTGAGGCCGCCCGCAGGTATGTGGAATACATGGGCGGGGCCGAAACCGTCGTGCGGCGCGCCCGCGGGGATTTTGCGCAGGGCCGGTACCGCTGGGTGGCCCAGGTGCTGAACCATGTCATCTTTGCCGACCCAGGCAATACGGAGGCCCGCGCGCTGGCGGCGGACGCCCTGGAACAGCTGGGCTACCAGGCGGAAAGCGGCCCCTGGCGCAATTTTTACCTCAGCGGCGCGCGGGAACTGCGCGGCCTGCCCCCCGCCAGAAGCAAAAACGCCGCGCAGCACAGCAACAGCCAGTCGCGGGCCATGACGCCGGATATCTATTTCGACTATCTGGGCGTGCGCCTCAATGCCCAACGCGCTGAAGGCCGCGAACTCAACCTGCTGGTGAACGTGTCAGATCGGGAACAGGTCTGGAGCCTGCGACTGGGCAACAGCGTGCTGCACTCCCACCTGCGCGCGGGCGAAGCCGACGCGGAAATCAGCCCTGACCTCACCCTGACCGCTGATATGCCCGCGCTCATGGCCCTGTTTGAAAAACGCCTGTCCGTGGATCACGCGGTGAAGCAGGGCATGCTTCAGGGCGACCCCCATGCCCTGAAGGAACTGCTGGACATGCTGGACAGCTTCACCCCCGACTTTCCTCTGGTGTTGCCCGGAAAGGAATAAGCGCGCATGACCATTGTTTTATCTTTACAGCGTCCCACGCGCCCGGTTTTGCCCGTATTCCTGGCCCCGGCGCTGGTTCTGGCGCTGGCCCTGACGCTGACCGCTCCCGGCGGCACGCCCGCCGCCCGGGCGGCGGACGCGGCGCAACAGGTTCAGACGCCGCCTCCGGCAAGCCCCTCCGACGCCGCCAGGGCCGCGCCGGCCCGCAAAAAAGCCTCCAGGGCGCGCAAAAATAAAAACGCGGCGGCCAGCACCGTTACGGCGACGGCCGCCGCATCCGCAACGAAGAATGCGGAGGCGTCCGCGCCTGACTCGCCCCCCCTTTCACAGGGTAAAAAAACTTCGGATCAGCTCCCGGAGCGGACGCCGCCCCTGCCGGAAGGCCCGGCGGGCGACGCCGCCCGCGCATACACTCAGGGGGATTTTCTCACCGCCAGAGACATCTGGCAAAAGCTGGCCCGACAGGGCGACGGGCAGGCCATGAACAACCTGGGCGTGCTTTATGATCAGGGTCAGGGCGTGGAGCCTGACACGGGCCGCGCGCTGCACTGGTTCGCCCAGTCAGCCAGGGCGGGGCATCCCTCAGGCATGAGCAATTACGGCCGCATGCTGGAGCAGGGGCGCGGCATGCCCGCCAATCCCGCTGAGGCGGCCCGCTGGTTTGACCTGGCGGCTCGCCAGGGACAAGCGGAAGCGCAGTATAATCTGGGGCTGCTGTATGAACGGGGCCGGGGCGTGCCGCGGGACGACAAGGCGGCGGCCGCCTGGTACAGCCGGGCCGCGGCCCAGCAGCAAACCGAAGCCCTGGCGCGTCTGGGGCATTTTTACCGCGTCGGGCGCGGTGTGCAAAAAAATCCCTCCCGCGCCGCCCTGCTGCTGTATGCGGCGGCCATGAACGGCGCGGACGGGGCCATCCGCGAGCTGGAGGAAATGGCCAAAGAAGGCCCGGCCCGACCAGCCGCCGTGCTTTTTGGCCAGAAGCTGGACAATACCGACCGCGCCGCCATGCGCGCGGCCCTGAAGAAAGCCGGCACGCCCGCCAGCCGCGAGAGCGACGACTTTATCTGCGACCTGTACGACGTGCGCCGCGCCGCGCCCGGCGCGGAACAGATGGCCGTCTGTTACGGGCCGGGCGCGGCCGCGCCGCTGGGTTTTCTGAAAATCGACTATGCCGCGCCGGACAAGGCCACGGCCGGGCGCATTCTTGACATGGTGAAAGAGCGCTTCGGCCCGCCTTCGGCCGGAGAGGGCGACGACGCCCGGCTCTGGAATCTGGGCTCTGTGGTGGTGGCCACGCAGTATGCGCCCACCCACCGCCAGATGAGTCTGATGTACATGGTGCCGCGCGTCTATCACCTGACCCGGCGGCCATGAATACCGCTTCTGCAAGGCCGGTCCCCGGTTCACTGCCCGCTGGACGGGGGAAATTCTTTTGTTTATGCTGATTCACCACAACGCGTTTGTATTTTTTGGTGAAACGGAGGCTTCAGGTGGATGACAGCGCAAAAAAAGGCCTTGTAAAGCGTATCCAGGTCAGACAAATCAAACAGACCATGGAAAAAGCCGTGGCCGGCAGCAAAAATCAAGACAAGTCCTATGGCGAAGCCGTCATCGAATACCTGCGCGATACCGGCCAGATCATCTGCATTTCCGGCGACAGTTCCTTTATCGACCTGCTGCGCGAGCTTGTCTGCGCGCGGCTGAAAATGCCCACAGGCTGCCTGACTGTCAGCAGCAACGCCGATATGCTGCTGCACACGGTGCGCCGGCTGGTTTCCGACCAAAAAAAGCCCCTGCTGATCGTTGAGCAGAATCTCGGCAACCGTGACATGACCTATCTGCTCCGTCAGCTCAAGAACGGCTTTCCGGAACTGTGGATCATCATCGTCAGCCACGAAGCCAACAAACAGCGTTTTGTGCTGCTGCACGAAAGCGGCGTGGACAACTGCATCGTCAAGCCCGTCGGCGCGCAGGCCCTGCTGGAAAAAATCGCGCTGACCACCAAGCCCCATGGCAAACTGGACCGGATGCTGGCATGGGCGCGCGCCCTGCTGGATCAGGGCGAGCATCTGCGCGCCCTGCAGGTCTGCCAGGAAGCGCTGGAGCTCAAGGCCAACTCAGCGGCGGCCCTGCTGCTCATCGGCGATATTTTCCGCGCCATGCGGCAATACGACAAGGCCGGCGAAGCGTATGAAAACGCCAGCCGCACCTCTTCCATCTATCTTGAACCCCTGCGCAAGCTGGCGGAATTGCATGAGGAAACCGGCAATGTGGTCAAAAGGCTGGCCTGTCTGGAACGTCTGGACGAGCTTTCGCCCCTGAATGTGGATCGCAAACTGGCCATCGGCGAACTTTATCTGAAGCTGAACCGCCTGGACAAGGCCAAAAAAATATTTGACCAGGCCATGCAGCTTTCTGACCGCGAGGCCAAGGAATATGTTTCGGGCGTGGCCTTCCGTGTGGCTGACGTCTATATGGATACGGATCCGCAAACAGCGGCCGCCTTTTTACAGCGCGGCCTGGAAGGCAAAAAAGCCTTCTGGGGCGTGGAGGATCTCGTCATCTTCAACCGCCTGGGCATTCTGTTGCGCCGCGCCGGCAAATGGCGCGAAGCCGCCGATGAGTACCGCAAGGCCCTGCAGGTGGCCCCCAACGACGAAAAGCTGCATTACAATCTGGGCATGGCCTATCTGGAAGGCAAAGACTTTGAATCCGCCCGCGCCTCCATGCTCAAGGCCCTGGCGCTCAACCCGGATCTGCCGCGCCGGTCCGCCCCCGTGGCCGTCAACCTGGCCACGGTATTCATGCGAACCGGCGACAACATGCACGCGCTGCCGCTGCTGCGGCAGGCTCTGGAACAGGAGCCGGACAACGGCACGGCCAGGGAAATGCTGGAGCAGATCAGCCAGGCCGATTAGGGCGTGTTCAAGGCAGGTCGGGCTACTTCCTGCACTTCACGATAATGTTGCGCATGGGCGTGTCGCGCACGCCCATGGTGTTGGTGCTGACGATTTCATAGGGGCCGTCGCACTTGTCCGCCGCCTGATTGTAACAGTCCGCCCAGTCATTGTCCTCGCCGTTGCAGTTAATGGAATACCCTTCGCCGCCGTCAGGCAGTCTGGCGCTGCGCGCGCCGCCGCAGGCGCAAAGCAGAAACGCGCAGACGCCCAGCGGCATGACATTTTTCCACATGGCTTTTCTCCGAACTGGTTTGCGAAACAGGCGCGCAACGTTGCCGCAACGCCACGCGGGGCAACGGACAGACCGGCGCGCGGCACGAGCGCGGCGGCGCGGGCATCCGTGCCCGGGCTGGAAAACGGCATGCGGGCTTCATGCGGCACACGCCGTTTTCGATCCGCATTGTTTTTCTCATATGCCGCAAGCCGGCTCAGGGCAAGCGCGGCACGCCGGAAAGGCCGGCCCGGAGTGAACGGCGTCAGGCAACGGCCGGCAAAACCCGAATCAGACGCGCGCGCCGCGCCGAAAGCGCCAGCGCTTTACGAAAGACAAAAAACAGCCTATACATTTTATGCTGTTACGGTTCAAACGCTTCCCGCGGAAGCGGTCTTCCCCCACGGGTATTGAAAAACGCGGCGCATACGCGCCTCACAGCCATACCACAGGTGTTTCATGAAGCAATCCCGCGAGATACTCACCGGACCTTTGTGCATCGCGTTAGCGGCGGCGGCTTTCTGCGCCTGGAGCGCCTTCGGCAATGACGTCAGCTTTTGCGTGACGGCCGGCTGCGCATTGTATCAGGATTTCACGGTGAACGGCATTTCGCTCTGGTGGCTGGGCACGGGAGTCTTCGCCCTGCTGGCTCTGCTGGCCCTGCTGGGAGCGAGCGCGGCGGGACGCCTTCTGGCCGGCCTGACGTTGCTGGGCGATATTTGCCTCTTGCTGCTCATGGCCCTGACCGCGCCCTGCGTGAGCTGTCTGGCGGCGGCCGTGTTCTTTGCCCTGACCTATCTGGGCTTTCGCCAGGCGGAGCAGAGACAGGCGCACAGGCGCGGCATCCCCCCCCGCCGCTCGGTTCTGCTTCTCGTCTGGCTTTTGCTGTTCACTGTCAATGTGGGGGCGGTGGCCCGCTCCCAGGCCGCGATCTGGCCCATCACGGAAGGCGCCGAGGATGCCGCGGTGCGCATGTTTTTCTCCCCCTCCTGCCCAAGCTGCCGCGAGGGCATTGACATTCTTTCCGGGCATGTGGACGTGGCCTTCTATCCCCTTGCTGAAAATGACAGCGATGTGTACCGGGTGGCCCGGATGCGCCGCCTGCTGGACACGGGCATGAGCCTGGCCGAGGCGCTGGGCCAGTCTCTGGACGTGACCCCGCCGCGCGGCCTGGCGGCGCTGAACCCCGATCTGCTCTGGCTGCGCTTCAGAATGCTGCGCAACAAGGCCCATGTCTTTTCCGCCGGCGCGCAGACCGTGCCCTTTTTTGAATACCACGGGCTGCCCGGCATGCTAGTCAGGCAACAGGCCCAAAGCCGTCAGCCGGCGTCTTCTCCATCACGGCGGGCGGACGCGCGTACAGACCCCGCATCGCCCGCGCAGTCTCTAGATGCGCCATTTTCCGCGCGGGACAGCCAGAACGGCGAACAGACCGGGCAGGACGCCGCCTTGCCCCTGGACCCTCAAGTGGTGGGCCAGTGCGGCGGCGCGAAGCCCTGCCCCTGACCAGCGACATCTGACGCCGGAAGCGATACGGACTGCGCTTTTTGGCGCAATCCGACGCATGTTCTCTGTCTGATGGCGGGCAAGCCTGCCTCATGGACTGCTCAAGCGCCCTTGCCTCCGGCTTTGGAGCCGCGAAACGCGTTCCCCTTGCCGTGCCGGAAGCCGAAGAAAGCGCGTCAAATGCCCGAAAGGGCTTGACGCGCTTCCCCCTTCCCCTTATATGAAAAAACTATACGCTTGGCGGCGCGGTTGAAATCCATGAACATACAAGACATATTTCGCAGCCGGAAAAATGATGTGGTTCGCCTCTGGACGGAGGCGGTTTACTCCACTTACCCCTTTGAAACAACCGGTTTCCTGCGCACCAGGCGAGACCCGTTCGGCAATCCCGTGGCCCACATGACCAAAGAGGCGGCGGCCATGCTCTATGATGCCGTGGCCGGAGAAGAGGTGGAAATCGACGCGATCAAGGCGGCTCTGGAACGCTTTGTGAAGCTGCGCGCCGTGCAGACCTTCACGCCCAGCCAGGGTCTGGGCGTTTTTTATCTGATGAAGCCCCTGCTGCGGGAACACATTCTGCCGGCGCTGGCCGCGCAGGGAGAACTTGACGCCTACCTCACGGCCGAATCCCGGCTGGACAGTCTGGCGCTGCTGGCTTTTGACATTTACACCGCGGCCCGCGAAACGCTGGCGGAGTCGCGCATCAAGGAAATCCGCAACCAGCACGCCCAACTGGCGCGCTGGGCGCAAAGGCTGGAGGAAGGCCCGTCCGGCGCGCGCTGAGCGCATGGGGGCGCTCTGCGCCGAAGACGGCGGCCCCGTCACGGTCGATTTTCGCACGGCGCAGGGCGCGAAGGCAAGGGCCGGGACGATACGCCCCGCCTCTTCCCGGCAAAGCCGGGCCACCGGCAGACCCGCGGAGGCGCGGAGCGCAAAGACCTTCCCGAAATCCGCCCGGATGGTCGGGATAACTTGTAGTCAAGCGAGGTAGGGAATGTTCTCATCATTACTGCTGGTGCTGCTCATAGGGGCCATCGCCTGGGCGGGAGCGAGCGCGGGGCTCGCCTCTCTGTTCGGCGTCGCGCTGCCTTATGTGGCGGTGGTCGTCTTCATCGTCGGCATGGTCTGGCGCATGGCGTACTGGGCGAAATCGCCCGTGCCCTTCTGCATCCCCACCACCGGCGGTCAGGAACAATCGCTTGATTTCATCAAGCAGAACAAGATCGACTGTCCCAGCACCACCTGGGGCGTTGTGCAGCGCATGTTTCTGGAAGTTTTTTTCTTCCGTTCGCTTTTCCGCAACAGCCTGGCCGACGTGCGCGAAAACGACCCCGTCAGCAACGGGCCGCGCAGCGTCTACCATTCCTCCAAATGGCTGTGGTTTTTCGCCCTGCTCTTTCACTACTGCTTCCTGCTGGTCTTCATCCGCCACTTTCGCTTTTTCATGGAGCCCGTGCCCTCCTGCGTCACCTTTCTGGAATCCATCGACGGCATCATGCAGATAGGCGCGCCGCGCTTCTTCTGGACCGGCGGCCTGGCCCTCGCGGCCCTGCTCTTTCTGCTGGCCCGGCGCATTTTCAACCAGCGCCTGCGCTATCTCTCCCTGCTCAACGACTATTTCCCGCTCTGGCTGCTCATCGGCATCGTGGGCACCGGCATCTGTCTGCGCTATTTTGATAAAACCGAAATCGCCCAGGTCAAGATTTTCGTCATGGGGCTCACGCACTTTGCGCCCGTATCCGGCGCGGACATCAATGCCCTGTTCTTCGTGCATCTGACCCTGGTCAGCGTGCTGCTGCTCTACTTCCCCTTCTCCAAACTCGCGCACATGCCGGGCGTGTTTTTCAGCCCCACGCGCAACCAGGCCAACAATTCGCGCCGGGTGCGCCATATCAACCCCTGGAACCCGCCCAAGCAGTACTTCACCTACCCTGAGTACGAGGATGCCTACCGCGACGCCATGGCCGAAGCCGGCCTGCCGCTGGAGAAGCAACCCGAAAAGGCCGCCGAGTAAGGAGTCGTCATCATGGCAAAATTACCTACGCCGCAAATGCTCGTCGCCAGCCGCCCGGCCTTTCCGGACAAAAGCTGGCTCGACACCAAGCCTGAGTTCACGCCGGGCAGCTTCTGCTACCCGGCCAAAAAAGAAACCATGGAACTCCTGCATATGCCCAATCCCCATGATTGGGACCCGGCCGCGGAAGACTGGAACCTGCCGGAAAACTGGGAAAAGATTCTCTGCGACGCCTTTGCCGATCGCCTGGAGAAGCACCGCTCGCTGAAGCTCTTCATGGACATCTGCGTGCGCTGCGGCGCCTGCGCGGACAAGTGCCATTTCTTCCTGGGCACCAATGATCCCAAAAACATGCCCGTGCTGCGCGCCGAACTGCTGCGCTCGCTCTACCGGCGCGACCACACCATGCTCGGCAAGATTCTGGGCAAAAAGGCGGGCGCGCGCGGCTGGGACATGAGCGTGGTCAAGGAGCTTTTCTACTACGCCTACCAGTGTACCGAGTGTCGCCGCTGTTCGCTGTTCTGCCCCTACGGCATCGACACGGCCGAAATCACGGCCATTGTGCGCGAACTGCTGCATGAAGTGGGTCTGGGCATCCACTGGATTATGGACCCGGTCAAGAATTGCAGCTTCACCGGCAACCACCTGGGCATCCAGCCCCACTCCTTTGTGGAAATCGTGGAAATGCTGGCCGACGACTGCGAAACCATCACCGGCATCCGGCCCAAGACGCCCTTTAATGAAAAGGGGCACGAAATTCTTTTCATCACCCCCTCGGGCGATGTCTTCGCTGATCCCGGCATCTACACCTTCATGGGCTATCTGATGCTCTTCCACGAGCTGGATCTTGACTATACCTTCTCCACCTACGCTTCGGAGGGCGGCAACTTCGGTTCCTTCACCTCCTTCAACATGGCCAAGAAGCTCAACGCCAAGATGTACGCCGAAGCCGAACGCCTGGGCGTCAAATGGATTCTGGGCGGCGAGTGCGGGCATATGTGGCGCGTGATCAATCAGTATATGGATACCTACAACGGCCCGACGCCGGCCAATATGGAAGTTCCGGTTTCGCCCGTCACCGGCACCGTGTTTTCCAACGCCGCTTCCACCAAGATGGTGCACATCGCGGAATTCACGGCCGACCTGATCCGCCACAACAAGCTTGACCTTGACCCGAGCCGCAACGACCACATCATCACCACCTTCCACGATTCCTGCAATCCGGCGCGCGCCATGGGCCTGCTGGACGAGCCGCGCTATGTGCTCAAACACGTCTGCAACAACTTTGTGGAAATGCCCGAAAACACCATCCGCGAGCAGACCTTCTGCTGCGGCGCGGGTTCGGGCCTGAACACCGAAGAAATCATGGAACTGCGCATGCGCTCCGGCATGCCGCGCGGCAACGCCCTGCGCTATGTGCAGCAGAAAGACGGCGTTAACCACATGGCCTGCGTCTGCGCCATCGACCGCGCCACCCTGCCCCCGCTGGCCGACTACTGGGCGCCGGGCGTGACCGTGAGCGGCCTGCACGAGCTGGTGGGCAACGCTCTGGTCATGAAGGGCGAATGCAAGCGCACCATGGACATGCGTCAGGAAGACCTGCCCAATGTGGCGGAGGACGAGCCGGAGGAAAGCCCGGCTGATGCGCCTGAGGCGCAGGAGGAGGGCCGATAGATGTATAACGCCAAAGCTGTGATCACGGGCATCGTCATTTTTGTGGTGCTGTTCAGCTCTCCTTTCTGGGTGGGCTACCTGGGACAGAACTACACAAAAACGGACATAGCGCTGCCCAAGGATGAAAAAAACTGCATCGAAGATGTGGAATTCATGCGCGCCCAGCACATGCGCCTGCTCAACGAGTGGCGCGACGAGGCCCTGCGCAGGGAAAACCGCGTCTATATATCCAAAGACGGGAAAAAGTGGGCCATCAGCCTGCAGAACACCTGTCTGAAGTGCCACAACAACTACAAGGATTTCTGCGAAAAGTGCCACGTGGCCAACAGCGTCTATCCCTATTGCTGGACTTGCCACATTATTCCCACGGAGGGCAAGTAATGAACACGAGCAGAAGAAGCTTTCTGAAAGTGGCGGGGCTTTCCGCCTTTGCCCTGAGCAGCGGGATGGCAAGTCTGGCCGGCACGACCGGGGCGGCGCGCGCCCAGATAGCGCCCGGCCGCTATGCGCGGGGCGAAAAGGCCCTGACCGCCAAACGCTGGGCCATGGTCATCGACACCCGCCAGTTCCACACGCCCAGGGACTACGAGCCGCTCATCGAAGCCTGTCACAAGGTTCACAACGTGCCGCACATTCCCGGCAACCAGAACATCAAGTGGTTGTGGCTGGACAAGTATGACCGCGCCTTCCCGGACGACATGAACGCCCACATCAGCGACAGGACGCGCCAGGCCGCGTATCCGCTGCTGTGCAACCATTGCAGCAACCCGCCCTGCGTGCGCGTCTGCCCCACCCAGGCCACCTACAAGATGGAAGACGGCATCGTGGCCATGGACTATCACCGCTGCATCGGCTGCCGCTTCTGCATGGCCGGCTGCCCTTACGGCGCGCGTTCCTTCAATTTTGTGGACCCGCGCAAATACCTTTCAGACCCTGTGCCCAACCCGGCCTTTCCCACCCGCATGATCGGCGTGGTGGAAAAGTGCACCTTCTGCGCCGAGCGCCTGGCCGAGGGCAAGATGCCCGCCTGTGTGGAAGCGTCGGGCGGCAAGATTCTCTTCGGAGACCTGGAAGACCCCAATTCAACGGTGCGTCAGGCCCTGGCCGCCAATTACAGTATCCGCCGCAAGCCCAATCTGGGCACGCAGCCCGGCGTCTACTACCTCATCTAGGGAGAACTGGCCATGCTTGAAAAATTGTTTACCGGCCCCAAAAGCTATTATGTGTGGCTGCTCTTTCTGCTCTGCGTCATCGCGGGTTGCGGCCTTGTCTATCTTGACCAGCTTCAGAACGGTCTTGGCATCACGGGCATGAACCGAGACGTGTCCTGGGGGCTGTACATCTCGCAGTTCACCTATTTTGTCGGCGTGGCGGCCTCGGCCGTGATGCTGGTTCTGCCCGCCTACTTCCATCACTACAAAAAGTTCAAGCGCATGATCATCTTCGGCGAGTTCATGGCCGTGGCGGCCGTGGTCATGTGCGCCCTGTTCATCGTGGTGGATCTTGGCCAGCCCCAGCGCATGCTCAACGTCATGCTGCATCCCACGCCCAATTCGGTCATGTTTTATGACATGATCGTGCTTGTCGGCTATCTTTGCCTGAACATCATCATCGGCTGGGTCACTCTGGAGGCCGAACGCCTGGACGTGGACCCGCCCAAATGGGTCAAGCCCCTGATCTACCTTTCCGTGCTCTGGGCCTTTTCCATCCATACGGTCACGGCCTTCCTGTACGCGGGCATTCCCGGCCGCCACTACTGGCTGACCGCCATCATGGCCGCGCGCTTTCTGTCTTCGGCCTTCTGCTCCGGCCCCGCCATCCTGCTGCTTCTGCTCTTCCTGGTGCGGCGGCTCACGGGCTTCGACCCCGGCAGGGAGGCCATCAAGACCCTGTCCACCATCATTGTCTACGCCATGTGCGTGAATGTCTTCTTCTACCTGCTGGAGATATTCACGGCCTTCTACAGCCAGATTCCGGGGCATATGGAGCCCATGCTCTTCCTCTTCTCCGGGCATGACGGGCATCTGGCATGGGTGAGCTACTGGATGTGGGCCGCCGTGATCATGGCCTTCGCCTCTCTGGCCATCCTGATTCCGCCGCAGTGGCGCACCGGCCCCCTGCTGCCGCTGGCCCTGCTCATGCTGGTGGCGGCCAGCTGGATTGACAAGGGCCTGGGCCTGCTTATCGGCGGCTTTACGCCCAACATGTTTGAAGCCTTTACGCCCTACATGCCCACGGCCAAAGAAATTGCCGTGGCCCTCGGCGTTTATGCCGTGGGGGCGCTGGTGCTCTCCCTGCTCTGGAAGATCGCTCTGGGCGTCAAGCGGGAAGCGCGCCATTTCAGCGACTAAAGCGAAGCGGGTTTGCGCGCGGTCGCTTTTGCGGCCGCCACAGCCTGATTTCGGCGTCTGCGGTAAAGCAAGGCCCCGCGCCGTCACGACGGCGCGGGGCCTTGCCCGTTTTCAGCCGCCACGGCGGACATCCATATTTAGAATCAGGCCCTATTCACGCGCTGCTGCTCAGGGGCGCTGTTGGTTGTGTTTCGCCACAATTCCGTCAAAAACGGCCTTTTTGGCGCTGGCCGCGTCACTGGGCGATTTTTTCGGTCATGCGCATGAGCGCACTCCCCCCAGCAATCGCCCATTTGCCTGCCAGCGCGAGAACTTCCTGTTTTTTGGGGATTGTTGCGGCGTCAGCCCCGCCATTGGCTCCGCTTCGGACGCCGAGCGGAAAATCGCCCTTTTTTACCGACAAACAAAATCCATAACATATGTTTTAATGAGGTCTGAATCTGAAGGCCCGGCCGGCCTTCCCCGGCAAAGTGCCGGGGAAAACCGGCCGTTTGTCATCCGCCCCATTTTGCCTGTCCGCCCGACGGCGCTGAAAGGGGCGCTGTTCTGCCATTCCAGCCGTATGGGGCTGTCCTGGCCCTGTTGTCTCGCGTCACATGAGCGGCATTACGGCTTGATGTAGGCAAAGCCCTCGCGTTGCAGGCGCACCACCTCCACCAGACCGGCGGGAACCACTGTGCAGCCCGGCCAGACGCGGCTGTGGTCAATGCTGTTGTCCGCCAGGGCGTTGGCGCAAAGCATGACGCGCACGCCCTGATCCAGAAGCGGAGCGGCCAGCTCGCGCAGGTCTTCGTGTTCGGTGGTGAACAGGGTTACGGCCGGCCCGTTGGCCACCACAGCCAGCTGAAAGCTTTCGCCCGGCAGCGCCTTGATGTAGTTGGACGCGTTTTTCAGCAGCAGGCGCAGCAAGGCGGGGTCATTGCCGTCTATATGGAGGCAGAGATCGTAGTTCATATATTCTCCAGATATTGTTTGAATTTCATGGCAGGGCGGTCATGCCCCGGCGAGGGCGCGGCCCCGGCGCGGCCGTCCGCCGCGCCGCGTTTTATCATGCGACCGCGCGGCAAGGCGCAAGATGACGCCCGCGGTTGGCAGATACCGCGTCAGCCGCAGGGGCATGTCGCCTGGTCGACTGAAAATGCTGTTCTTCAGCCCGTTGCGCTTCGGCGGTTCACCGGTTTAGCCTAACAGAGGGGAGCCGCTTTGCCAAGCCGGAGCGCCCGCGCCGGCGCTCATGCCTGTGCCCGGAGGGCGGCGCGCATACGTTCTTTTACCCGGCAGCCGCGTTTCCACCCGACGCCCGGCTTGCGCCCTCTGACGCGCAAGGGTATATAAGAACGTCATGCGTTCCGCCGTATTCCTTTTTTCCCGCTCCGCCCATACCGCCACCGCCTTACGCGCCCTCTTTTTTCCCCTGTTCCGGTCGGCGGCGCGGAATTTTCTGCTGGCTGTCCTGCTCATGCTGCCGGGGCTGGGCGGCTGCGGTTTGCTGACCAGAGGCGGGGATGCCGGCCCGCGGGCGGCTGACGCGCAACAGACGGAAAGCGGTGGCGAAGCGGAACATACCTGGCAGGGCGCGCCCGTGCCCTATGCTTTGGGCATTGAAATTCGCGGTCGGTCGCCCGAGGCGAACGAACTGCGGAGCAAGATGAAGGATGTCAGCCAGCTCGTCCGGCTTGCCAAAGAGCCGCCGGACAGCCTGCTGGGCCTGGAGCGCCGGGCCCGTGCCGATACGGAAAGCGCGCTGAAACTGCTGCATTCCCAATGCTATTATGACGGCAGGGCCTCTTTCAGTCTGGATGATGCCGTTTCGCCGGCGCGCGTGACCCTGCTGCTGGAGCCGGGCCCGCGCTACACTGTGGGCCGGGCCGACGTGCGTTACGACCCCGCGCCCGATGTGCCGGAACCCTTCAAAAACCGCAGCCGCGAGACGGGTTTCTGGGGGCTGGAGCGGGAGGCGTTGCCGCCGCCCTCCTTTCCCTCCGCGCTGCCCGGCGTGACTGTGGGCCGGCCGGTGACCGCCGACGCCATGCTGGCCGCCGTGGAGGCTTTGCCGGAACGCCTGCGCCGCGAGGGCTATCCCCTGGCCAGGGTGGTTGACGCCCGCTACAGTCTGAACCGCGAGGCCCGCACCCTCAATGCCGATATTCTGGTGCGGCCCGGCCCGCCCGCGCTTATGGGAGCCATTCGGGTGCGGGGCGCAAAGGAAGTCAGCGCCGAATATCTGCAACGCCTGACCCCCTGGGCGCCGGGCGAGGAACCGTGGGACAGCGAATTGCTGGAAGAATACGCCAATACCCTGCGCGGGCTGGGCCTGTTCCGTTCGGTGGAGGCGGCTCCGGCTGCGTCCGGCCTGGAAAAAAGCGGCGAAAAGAGCGGCGTGGACGCGCTGCCCGCCGACATTGCGGTGGCCGAAGCGCCCTTTCGCTCCATCAGCGGCGGCGTTCGCTATGATACCGACACGGGGCTGGGCCTGGAAGGGGCCTGGGAACACCGCAATCTTTTTCACAACGGTGAAAAGCTGACGGTCACAGCGCCGCTGGCCACGGAAATTCAGGGCATCAGGGCGGTTTTTGAAAAACCGGCTTTTCTGGCGCGGGAACAGCGCCTGCTCGCTTCCGCCTCTGCCCTGCGCGAAGATACCAGCGCGTACCGCAAAATGGCGGTCAACGCTTCCGCGGGGCTGGAGCGGCGGCTTTCACGCCGGTGGTGGGGCGGCCTCAGTCTCTTTGTGGAAAGCGGCTCCCTCAAGGATAATGAAAACAGCGAACACGCTTACGGCGTGCTCAGCCCGCGCGCAAACCTGCGGCGCGACAGCCGCAACAATGTGCTCAATCCCAGCAGCGGCTCGGAAGTGGAAATCAGGCTCACGCCCTTTACCGGCTTTTATCAGGAGCCGTTCAGCGTCATGGCCGGCAGCGTGGCGGCCAGCGTCTATTACGCGCCCATGCGCGACAAGGCGGGGCGGCCCGACGACCGGCTGGTGCTGGCGGGCCGGGTGGAAGGCGGGGCCATGAGCGGATCGGCCCTGCGCAGCATTCCGTCCAGCATGCGTTATTACGCGGGCGGCGCGGGTTCGGTGCGCGGCTACGCCTATCAGGCTCTGGGCCCGCGTGACCATGAGGATGAGCCGCTGGGCGGGCGCTCCTACCAGGTCGTCAACCTGGAAGCGCGTTTCAAGATCACCGAAAACATCGGCCTGGCGCCCTTTCTGGACGGCGGCATGGTCTATACGGACGAATTTCCGCGCATCATCGGGGATATGGACTGGGGCGCGGGCCTGGGCCTGCGCTACTACACGCCCATCGGGCCGGTGCGTCTGGATGTGGCCGCGCCCTTGCGGCGCATTGACGGCGATCCGCCGGTACAGGTGTATATCAGCATAGGGCAGTCATTCTGATGACGCGGATAAACGAAGAACAGCATGCGGCGCAAGAAGCGGGGGGGCCGCGCGCCAGGCGTTCCGGGCGCTCCGAAAGGCTGGCCCGCTGGTCGCGGCGCATCCTTGCGGGGCTGCTGCTCCTGCTGCTGGCGGCGTCGGCCGGTCTGGTCTGGGCGCTGCGCAGCGAAAACGGCCAGACCTGGCTGCTGAAAACCATCAATGCCGCGCTGGAAAGCTCTCTGCGAGAGAGCGGCCTGCGCGCTCGCCTGACCCGCCTGACCGGCCCGCTGCCCTTCGCCGGCGCTTTCGGCCTTGAAATGGCCGATGCCCATGGCGTCTGGCTGACCGCCCCGGAAAACGGTTTTGACTGGGATTGGCGCGCTCTGCCCGGCGTCGTGCGCATTACGTCCATCCGCAGCGTCAATCCGGCGCTGACGCGCCTGCCCGATTTGCCCCCCGGCCCCGCGCCGGCCCCGCAGCCGCCGCTGAGCGTGGAGGCCCTGCGCCTGCTGCTGGGCGACACGGCGCGCGCGCTGCGCAGTCTGCCCGGCTGGCTCCCCGCTCTGCATCTGGACGCGCTGACGCTTGAGAATGCGCTGCTGCCGCCGGAAGTGCCGGGCGGCGCGCCGGCCCCGACGCCGGCGGGGGCGAAAAGCAAGGATGCTTTCGCCGGGCCGCAGCCGTTGCGGGCCGACCTGAAGGCCGGGCTGACCGCTGACGCCAGTGGCGCGCGGGCCCACGCGCGGGCGCGGCTGACCGGCGCGCGGCAGGCCCCGTTTTCGCTGGCCATCCTGAATTGCGCGGCGGCTGAGGTCAGTCTGGAGATTCTGGCGGGGCCGGAAAACACAGGGGAGGGGCGCGCCGGTTTTACCGCAAGCAGCCGTCTGGAAGCGATTTTGCAAAAACCGGCGCTCACTGTGGCCGGCCTTTCCCCTGATCTGCTGGGCGCCGAGGCCCGTCTGCGCCTTGATCTCGAGGGCGGCCTGAACGCGCCGGAAAGCGGGCCCGCCTCTTCGTCGCATCTGGCCCTGACCGACCTGAAATTGGCGGCGGGCCGCCTGACGGCCACCGGGCGGGGAAAATGGAAAAGCGCCGGCCATGACTGGCCGGACGGCCCACTGGATCTGACGCTGGCCGTCACTCTGCAAGGCCCGGCAAAAGAGGCCCCCGCCCTTGCGGAAGGGGAAGGCATGCTGGCCCTGCTGCGCGCGCCTGTCTCTCTCAGCCTGAGCGCCAGGGGCACGCTTCTGCGGCCCGATGCGGCCTTGCGTCTGGCGTGCGCGGATATGCGGAGCGGCGGCCATGCGCTCAAGGATGCGCTGCTGTCGCTCACGGGCGCGCCCCTGGCGCTGGGCGGGGCCCTGGGGCTGGCGGACGGCGCGCGTGAGGAGGCCCGCCTGCTTCTTGACCTGCGCGCCCGGCTGGATCAGCGCCCCCTCAGCCTGACCACGGAACTTTTTTACGGGGCGGATGGCAGACAGAGCCTGGAAAACAGCCCGACAAGCGGCCCCGCGGCTTTTTCCGCCGGCTTGCGCAACCTGCGCCTGAGCGCGGCGGGCCTGGAGGGCGCTGGCCATGTGACGGCCCGGCTCACGCCCGGCGGCCCGCCCGCCCTGAACGGCAAGATAGGGCTGCGCGTGGCGGACTGGCAGGCATTGTCCGCTTTTGCGCCGGGCCTGCATCTGGACGGCGAGGCCGCACTGAATCTGGAACTGGGCGCGGATGCGCCGGGCAATGGAGCGCCCTTCGGCCCGCAGCGTGTTCTGGCGCGGTGGGATGTGCCGCGTTTCAGCCTTCGCCCTGTGCAGGGGCGGGGCGACGCGCTGCATGTGCGCGGTCTGGATGGCGAACTGCGACTTGCCGATCTTTTTGGTCAGGCGACGCTCACGGCGCGGCTGGGGCTTGCCGGTCTGGAGCGGGGCGACCTGCGGCTGGCGGCGCGCGCCTCGGCCAGCGGGCCCTTGCGGGGGCCGCTGGATCTCAGTCTGGAAAGCACGGGCGGCGTGACCAGTCATCTCAACGTCCAGTGGCGGCCCGGCCAGGCCCTGCTGAAGGCTTTGGAACTGCGGTTGAGCGGCCTCAAGGGCACCCCTCGCGGCCAGGGGCGTTCTCTGGGCCTGCGCGCCGCGCGGCAGGCCGAATTGCGTTACGGCGAGGCCGGGCTGAGCATTTCCGGCCTGGACCTGGTCATGTCGCCATCGGGCAGATTGCAGGCGCAAGGCGCTCTCGCGCCGGAGAAACTGGATTTGCGGCTCATGCTGGATGGTCTGGCCCTGGAGCCCTGGCGCGCTTTGCTTCCCGCGCTGCCTTTGGGCACGGCCGAGGCCCGCGTGCGCCTCAGCGGCAGCCCGGCCCGGCCCGGCGGGGACTTTCGGCTGGGCGTGCGTCGTTTGCGTGTCGCGGGCAGTCCGCTGGCCCCGCTGGATGTGGCTCTGGCGGGCGGCATTGAGCACGGCGGCGCGGGCAGCGCGCTGGCCGCCCGGCTGGAGCTGGAGCCCCAGGCCGTGAAGGCGCTGGGCGGCAGCGAGGCCCGCCTCACTCTGCGCCTGCCCCTGCTCTTCGGCCCGGACGGTCTGCCCAAAGCCGATCCGCGGGGAGCGCTGGCGGGGCGGGTGCGCTGGGAAGGGGCCGTGGGCCCTGTCTGGAGCCTGCTGCCTCTGGCGGACCGTCGCCTTAACGGCAGAATATCGCTGAATCTGGAGCTTGGCGGCTCCCTGGCCGCGCCGCGCGTGACCGGGGGCCTGCGCGTGAGCAAGGCCCGCTATGAGGATCTGCCGCTGGGCGTATTGCTCACGGACATCAGTCTGCGTCTGGATATGGACGGCAAACAGGCCGCGCCACAGTCAGATAAAACCACGGCCCGCCATGCGAAAGCGGCGGGCGACGGCGGCCCCTTGGCCGGCGGCATGCGCCTGGAACTCGCCGCCGCCGACGGCCTGGGCGGCAGTCTGCGTCTGACGGGCGGCGGCGGTCTGGACGGGCATGATCTGAATCTGCGGGCCACGCTGGATCATCTGCGTCCTCTGCGCCGCCGGGATATGCGCGTCAGTCTTTCCGGTCAGGCGCAGGTGACGGGCAGCGCCACAGCGCCGGATGTGAGCGGCGAAATCATCATCAATCAGGGCGAGCTTCTGCTCAACAAGCTGGATGTGGGCGGCGGCATCACCACACTGCCCATTGAAGAGGCCGCCGCAACGCCCCGGCCCCTGCCCCCCGCCACTCCGGCCGCGCCCGCCGAGGCCCTGGGTTCCCTGAATCTGCGCATCCGCGCGCCGGGGCGCTTTATGGTGGAAGGCCATGGCCTGACCAGCGAATGGCAGGCCAGCCTGCTGGCGGGCGGCAGCCCGGCCGCGCCCGCGATTACCGGAGAACTGCGCGCCCTGAAGGGCAATTTTGACTTTCTGGGCAAAAATTTTTCGCTCGCGCGCGGGGTGATTACTTTTGGCGGCGGCGCGCTGAGCAACCCGCTGCTGGATATCGCGCTGATCAATGAAACGCCGAACCTCACGGCGCGAATCAGCATCACCGGCTCCGTGAGCAAGATGAAGCTCGGCCTGAGCAGCGAACCGGCCTTGCCCAGAGATGAAATTCTTGCCCAGATTCTCTTCGGCCGCGGCGCCAATGAGCTGACGCGTCTGGAGACTCTGCAACTGGCCGGAGCCGTGGCCCAGCTGGCCGGTTTCGGTTCGGGGGGGAGCGGCATGCTCGACTTTACCCGCAAGGCGCTGGGGGTGGATGTGCTGCGCCTTGGCTCATCAACCACCGGAGCCGCCGGAGAACCCGGCGAGCAGAGCGCCGGAGGCGCCACGCTGGAAATGGGCAAATATATCGGCGACCTGATTTATGTGGGCGTGCAGCAGGGCATGAAGCCGGACAGCACGGCTTTTATCATCCAGCTGGAAGTGACCCCGCGCGTCAGTCTGGAACTTCGCACCGAGCAGCAGGACACCTGGGGCGGCGCGCGCTGGAAGCACAATTACTGAACCGGCCCTGCCGCTCAGCTTCAGCCTCATAAAAACATTGCGCCGTCTTTCACCTTGCCGACGCGAAACAACATTTCGCTCTCCACCCGCAGCGAAGCGAACGGCGGGGGAAGGCGCGCGCCCGGGCGTATGCGTGACAAAACTCGCATGAGGACGCGCTCTTGACGACGGCCTGACTTTTCTGCACTCTTTTGCGCTATAGACGGTTCATTTAAGAAAGCGCGGCGTAAAAAATTTCCGCGCTCTTGCTTCGCAAGGCTCTCCCAAGCTGTAAGCGGGAAATTCGCCTTTCCCGCTCAGAACGGCTTGATGTGTCTTCTCCCAGGAGGCAACCCCTTTTGGGGAGCTGATTTATTCACAGAGCGCGTCAGCGGTTTCTTGTTTATTCCCGCCGTCACGGCGGCGAGAAGGAGCGCCCATGCCCGCGGAATATCATATCGGCACCCGGATTCGTTCTTTCCGTGAGGAACGCGACATGGATCTGGAAAGTCTGTCCCGAACCACCAGTCTGAGCGTGGAATTTCTGGAAAAGCTGGAAAACGGCGCGATTTATCCCAGCATCGGCCCCCTGCAAAAAGTGGCCCGCGCTCTGGGGGTGCGCCTGGGCACCTTTCTGGACGACCAGTACACCCGCGATCCGATCATCGCGCGCATTGACGACAGCGCGGAGGCCGACCAGGCCCTGCACACCGGCCGCATGCCCCAGCCCTCTTATGTGTATCACGCTTTGGGCAAGGGCAAGAACGACCGCAACATGGAGCCTTTTCACATCAAAATTTTTCCGGACCCCGCGGTGGAGCGCAAAACCTCGTCCCACCAGGGGGAGGAATTCATTCTGGTGCTCAAGGGCGAACTGCTGGTGATCTACGGGCGGGAAAGCCATGTGCTCAAAGCCGGGGACACCATCTATTACAATTCCATTGTGCCCCATTTCGTGGGCGCCGCCGGCGACGAGCCGGTGGAGATCATGGCCGTGGCGTACAATCCGTAGCCCTCTCCACGCGCGCAGGCCGGTTGCCATCCCACGGACGGAATTAAGACATGGACGAAAAAGTACGCGAGCGGCAGGCGCAGTTTGAACTGCGCGAGTGGACCCTGGGGCAGATTCTCGACCATACCGTGGCCCGTTTTCCCGACAGGGAGGCCATCGTCTACGCAGACCGCAACTATCGCCAGACCTGGCGCCAGTTTGCGGATGTGGTGGATCAGTTCGCCAGGGGCCTCATGGCCCTGGGCGTGCAAAAGGGCGAAAAAGTGGCGGTCTGGGCCACCAATGTGCCCTACTGGGTGGCCCTGCAATTCGCCACGGCCAAGATTGGCGCCGTGCTGCTCACGGTAAACACCAATTACCGCGAACATGAGTTGCGCTATCTGCTGCAACAGTCGGAATGCGAAAACATCTTTCTCATCGACAGCCTGCGCGACCATGATTATCTCGCCACCATCTACGCGCTCGTGCCCGAATTGCGCACCCACGGGCGCGGCGAACTGCGCTGCGCCGGGCTGCCGCACCTGAAGCGCGTCTGCTTTCTGGGCGCGGAAAAGCACCGCGGCATGTATTCCGTGCCGGAAATTCTGGCCATGTCCGTCATGGTGGACGACGCGGCCTACCAGGCCCGTCAGGATTCCCTGGACCCCTGGGATGAAATCAACATGCAGTACACCTCGGGCACCACGGGCTTTCCGCGCGGCGTCATGCTGACCCATGTGGGCGTGGGCCTCAACGGCTACTGGATCGGACGCCACCAGGGCTTTACGGAGCGGGACAGGCTTTGCCTGCCGGTGCCCCTTTTTCACTGTTACGGCTGCGTGCTGGGAGTTTCGGCCTGCGTCAACCACGGAACCACCATGGTTATTCTGGAGAGCTACAACCCCCTGAAAGTGCTGGATGCCGTGGCCAGCGAACGCTGCACCGCGCTCTACGGCGTGCCCACCATGTTTCTGGCCGAGCTGGAGCACAAGCTTTTCAGGCGTTTCGACGTTTCCAGCCTGCGCACGGGCATCATGGCCGGTTCGGTCTGCCCTGAGCCGCTCATGCGCCGGGTGGTGGAAGAAATGTACATGAAAGAGATCACCATCTGCTACGGTCTCACCGAGGCGTCGCCGGTGATGACCCAGTCGGACGTGCGCGATCCCCTCACTCTGCGGTGCGAAACCGTGGGTTGCGCCATGCCGGGCATTGAAGTGCGCGTGGGCGACCCCGACACCTGCGAGGAACTGCCGCGCGGTCAGGTGGGCGAGATTCTCTGCCGGGGCTACAACGTCATGAAGGGCTACTACAAAATGCCCGAAGACACGGCCAGGGCCATCAGCCCGGATGGCTGGCTGCATTCCGGCGACCTCGGCGTCATGGACGAGCGCGGCTATCTGCGCGTCACAGGCCGCATCAAGGACATGATCATCCGGGGCGGCGAAAATGTCTATCCGCGCGAGGTGGAGGAATTTCTGCTTCAGATGGACAGCGTGCTGGATGTGCAGGTGGTGGCCGTGCCCAGCCGCAAATACGGCGAAGAGGTGGGGGCTTTCGTCATACCCCGGCCCGGCGCGGACCTGCTGCCGGAGGATGTGCGCGACCACTGCCGGGGCAAGATCGCCTGGTTCAAGATTCCCCGCTATGTGGCCGTGGTGGAGTCTTTTCCTCTTACCGCCAGCGGCAAGATTCAGAAGTACAAGCTGCGTGAAATGGCCGCCGAGCGCTGGCCCGAAGCCATGCGGTAAAGGGCGGCCGGGCGCTCTTTTCTCCATGCCCGCGTCGTGCTAATCCATAGGGATGAACAACGAAAATTTTGCCTTAACCCCCGATACGACAGAGCCGGCGGCCCGGAACGACCAGCCCGCCGGAAACGGCATTCCTCAGGCCGTTGCCTGCGCCGCGGCATGCCCCCTGGCCCGGATACCGGCCTCCGTCTGGCAAAGCCTGCTGCGCCGCCCTTTCCGCAAGCGGCATCCCTTCATCTTCTGGTTGCTGGCGCCGGCCCTGATACTGGCCGCCGCCGCGGCCTTTCTCTGCGGTGAGAGCGGCCAGGCGGCGTTCGGCGGCGGCGACCGCCTGGCCCTGGTTGCGCTGCGCGGCCCCATCATGGACGTGGCCCCCACCCTGGCCTGGATTCGCAAAATCGAGCATGACCCCCATGTGAAGGGCGTGCTGCTGCGGGTGGATTCCCCCGGCGGCGGGGCCGCCGCCTCGCAGGAAGTGTACGACGCGCTGGCCCGGCTGGCCCGAAAACGCCCTGTCGCGGCAAGCATGGGTTCCATGGCCGCCTCAGGCGGGCTGATGGTCAGCATGGCCGGACGGCGTATCTTCGCCAACCCCTCCACTGTCACCGGCTCCATCGGCGTGCGCATGGACATTCCGCAACTTCAGGGCCTGCTGGGCAAAATCGGTGTGGGGCAGGAAACCCTGACCACCGCGCCATACAAGAATGCGGGCTCTTACCTGCGCCCGCTCTCGCCCGAAGACAGGGCCTATTTTGAAGGCGTGCTCAAGGACATGCACGAACAGTTTGTGGACATCGTGGCCTCCGGTCGGAAGATGCCGCGCGAACGGGCCGCGCGACTGGCCAGCGGCAAGATTTTTACCGGTCGGGAGGCCCTGAGCCTGGGGCTGGTAGACGAGCTGGGCGGTCAGGACGCGGCCTTGCTCTGGCTGGCGGAGCAAACCGGCGTGCCCGCAAGCCGCAGGCTGCTGACCCGGCCCAGGGAAGACTCCTGGCTGACGGCGAGCCTCAAATCCTGGTTCGGCCTGGATATTTCGGCCCTTGCGGCCACCGCCGGCGTTGACTGGCGCGCGCCGGTCTTTCTGTACCAGTTCTGACGGCGCGGCGTCACGCCGCCAAGCCGCCGCCGAGTACAGCCACGCGAGCAAAAAAGGCGTCCGCAGGGACGCCCTTTTTGCTTAACGCGGTTTTTCGCTCACTCGCGGCGGCTACGCCGCCGCAAAACCCGCAAGGGTTTTGGAGTGTCCACTTTTGCGGGTAAACACTAGCTGTTTTCGCTTTCCTCAAACTTCTGCTTGAGCAGATCGCCCAGGCTCTGCCCCGCCTCCTGCGGGCCGGCATGAAATTCCTTGGGCTTGCGGCGTTCCTCCTCATCCTTGATCTGCTTGATGGAGAGGCCCAGGCGGCGCTCTTCGGCGCTGACATGGATGACCTTGGCCTGAATTTCCTGGCCTTCCTTATAAATTTCCGCCGGGGTCTTGACCTTTTTGCCGGACAGTTCGGAAACATGCACCAAACCTTCGATGCCCTCTTCAACTTCCACAAAAAGGCCGAAGTCGGTGATGTTGGTCACCACGCCCTTGACGGTGCAGCCCACGGGATAGGCATCCGGCACATGGCCCCAGGGGTCGTCCACCAGCTGCTTGACGCCCAGGGTGAACTTTTCGTTTTCCTGATCCACGGTGAGCACCTTGGCCTGCACGGTGTCGCCCACCTTGTACAGCTCGTTGGGATGCCGCACCTTCTTGGTCCAGGAGATGTCCGACACATGAATGAGACCGTCAATGCCGTCCTCAATGCCGATGAACATGCCGAATTCGGTGATGTTCTTGATGACGCCCTCAAGAATGGTGCCTTCGGGATATCTCTCGGCCACCAGCTCCCACGGATTGGGGCGAACCTGTTTCATGCCCAGGCTGATGCGCTTCTTTTCGCCGTCCACGCCCAGGATGACCACTTCCACCTCATCGCCGGTGTGCACCATCTGGGAAGGATGGCGCAGCTTCCGCGTCCAGGACATTTCGGAAATGTGCACCAGACCTTCCACGCCGGGTTCCAGCTCCACAAACGCGCCGTAATCCACCAGATTGGTGACCTTGCCGGTACACTTGGCCCCCTCGGGGAAGCGGGCGGAAATATCCTGCCAGGGATCGGGCACCAGTTGCTTGAGGCCCAGGGAGACCTTGTTGTTCTCACGGTCAAAGGAAAGCACCTTGAGGGTCAGTTCCTGCCCCATGGTGATCATTTCCTTGGGATGGCGGATGCGCTTCCAGCTCATGTCCGTGATGTGCAGCAGACCGTCCAGGCCGCCGAGATCCACGAACACGCCGTATTCGGTGATGTTTTTGGCCTTGCCCTGGACAATCTGGCCCTCTTCCAGGGTGCGCAGCAAATCCTGCCGCTTGGAATCGCGCTCCTCTTCCAGCAGCACGCGGCGGGACACGATGACGTTGCTGCGGCGGCGGTTGATCTTGAGCACGCGAAATTCAAATTCCTGATTGACAAGGGCGTCCATGTCCGGCACGGGCCGCAAATCCACATGGGAACCGGGCAAAAACGCCTCCACCCCGCCGATGTCCACCGTATAGCCGCCCTTGATGCGGCGCACGATGTGGCCCTTGATGACCCTGTTGTTTTCCTGCACGTCTTCAAGCTGGTCGAAGACCTGCATGCGCTTGGCCTTTTCAAAGGAGAGGGTGATGGTGCCGTCCATTTCGTTCTTGCGCACCACATAAACGTCCACCCGGTCGCCCACCTTGACGATCATGTTGCCGGCGGGGTCGCGAAATTCGGCCGCGGGGATCTGCCCCTCGGACTTGAAATTCACGTCCACCAGCACGTTGTCGTCATCCACGCGGACGATTTCGCCTTTGGTGATGGAGCCTTCCTCAAGGTCGCCAAAATCGGGATTGAGATAGTTTTCGAGGGCGCTTTCGAAATTGATTTCGTCGTGCCCGGTTTCCTTGTCTGCCATCTGCCATGCCTCCAAATAATTTCCCCTCACTGGGAGAGTGGGAAAAACTATCAGAGCGCCGGGAAAAGCACAAGCAAAATTGTCCGCCGCGACATTGCCGAAGATGCCGCCCGCCGTGACGCGGCCCGCCTGAAAACGGCCCCAGCCGGCTTGACTTTTGCGGCGCCCTGTTGTCCTCTGCCGTCTGTAGCGGGGAATTCCGTGCAAATCGGAAACAGTCGCGCTGCGGTAAGAGGGTACAGAGCTTCTTCGCCCCCGAAAGGCTTTCGGCGGGCGCGACAGCCAGCCGTGCACGCGGTGAAGGCGAAGCCGAGGCGCGGGGCCGTTGTCCCGAAATTTCGCGGAACGCCGGCCCCCATATCCCTCAAGTCCGAATACCCGCCGGCGGAACGCCACTCGCGTCGCCGCCATCTCCCGTCACCTTTCAACGCATGATTGAGGAGGCAGCCATGTTTTGTACCCTGCGCAAATTTCCACGCTTTTTGCCGCTTTTTCTGCTTCTGCTGGCTTTTGCGGCCGCGCCCGCCCAGGCGGCTGAGCAAAAGGCCCCCAAGGAAGGCGTGCTGCTGGCGGCTTTCGGCACCAGCGTGCCCGAAGCCCTGCCCGCGTTCAAGGCCGTGGACGCGAGCTTCAGGGCCGCATTTCCGAACAGCCCCGTGGTCTGGGCCTACACCTCGCAGATCATCCGCCGCAAGCTGGCCAGTCAGGGCCAGCCCGCGGGCGGCATCAGCGACGGGCTGGCCGCGCTTGCCAGAGAGGGCGTAAAAGTGGTGCGCGTGCAGTCCCTGCATGTGATGGCCGGCGAGGAATTCACGGCGCTGGAGCGGGCGGTGCTGCTCGACCTGCGAAAGCATCCCGGTCGCTTTGAGGCCGTTTATCTGGGGCGCCCCCTGCTGGAATCGCGTCAGGACGCCCAGGGCGTTTCCAGGGCCGTGCTGGCGGGCATGGACAAACGCCGGCGGGACGAGGCCGTGGCGCTCATGGCCCACGGTCAGGCCCACGGACGGGCGGATCTGGTTTTTGAGGGCACGCGGGCCCTGTTTAAGGAAAGCGACCCTCTGGTCTTCATGGCCACGGTGGAAGGCGCGCGCGGCTTTGACGACCTGCTGGCCGAACTTAAGGCCCGCAAGGTCAGAAAAGTCTGGCTGCAGCCCCTGATGGTGGTGGCCGGGGATCACGCCCGCAATGACCTGGCCGGGGCGGAGGAAGACTCCTGGGCGTCCAGGCTCAGGGCCGCCGGATTTCAGGTGGAGGTCAACCTCAGGGGCCTGGGCGAACTGCCCGGCGTATGCCATGTCTTTGTGGCCCACGCCAGGGAAAATCTGGACGATCTGACCAGGGAGCCCAAAAAGCGGTAAGGGCCGTCCGCAAGGGCCGTTCGCTTTTTTCCAAAGAAGCGGACGGCCTTTTTCACAGCGGCGCGCGACATGCCCGTAAAGTCCGGCCGCGCTCTCAGCGCCTGTCCACAATGCGCTTGGACTTGCTGAAGGTGCGCGGCAGGCTGGCGTAATCGGCCACCCGCACCTCCATACGCGCCAGGATGGCCTTGTGCAGCCGTCGCTCCACCTCCCCGGCCAGAGCCTCGTCGCCGCCGGCGTGCCGCGCCTGGGCGCGCTCCACAGTCAGAAGCAGATGATCCAGAGAGCGCTCGTCCCTGGTCAGCTCGATCTGATATTCGCCGCCCAGTTCGGGGAAGCGGCCGATGACCTCCATGATCTGGCCGGGGTAGATATTCACGCCCCGGTAGATGATCATGTCGTCCGAACGGCCGAGAATGCGGTCGTGCCGGGGCATGTTCAGGCCGCAGGAGCAGCGGCCCGGCAGCAGGCGGGTCAGGTCATGGGTGCGGTAGCGCAGCAGGGGCGCGGCCTCCTTGCGCAGACTGGTGACCACCATTTCACCCACTTCGCCTTCGGGCACGGGCTGGAGAGTGTCCGGGTTCAGCACTTCAATGATGAAAAGATCCGCCCAGTAGTGCAGGCCCTCGTGCGCGTCGCAGTCCATAGCCGTGCCAGGCCCGTACATTTCAGTCATACCCGCGATGTCGTAGCTGCCTTCCAGGCCCAGCTTGCTCTCAATGGCCTGGCGCATCTTTTCGCTGCGCGTCTCGGCCCCGCAGATCATTTTGCGCAGGCGTATATGGTCGCGCAGGCCGGCGCGCTCCACTTCCTCGGCCAGCAGCAGGGCCATGGAGGCCGTGGCGCCAAAGCAGGTGGCGCCCATGTCCCTGAGCAGCTGCAAGTGCATTTCCAGGTTGCCCGGCCCCACGGGGATGGTCAGCATGCCAAACAGCTCGCTGCCCAGCTGAAAGCCCGCGCCGGCGGTCCACAGGCCGTAGCCTGTGGCCACCTGCATGCGGTCTTCCACCGTGAGCCCGGCCAGCTCGTAGCAACGGGCCATCTGAAGGCTGAACGTCTCGATGTCGGCACGGCTGTAAGCCAGAATCTTGCGCTTGCCCGTGGTGCCGCTGGAAGCGTGAATGCGCGTCACCTCTTTTTCCGGCACGCAGAGCAGCGGCAGAGGATAGCCCTCGCGCAGGTCTTCCACATCCACAGTGGGCAGCAGACGCAAATCGTCCAGGCCGCGGATATCCTCGGCCCGCGCGCCGCACGCGTCCAAGCGCGCCCGATACTGCGGCGAGTTGCGGGCCTGTCGCAGGGTATAGCGCAGACCGTCCAGCTGAATCTGCCTGATCTGCTCGTCCGTGAGCCGGGGGATAAAGCGATGGTCGCGACCGGACATGGGCTCTCCTTGATTTTCTTGCGTTGTCCGCCTTATGTCCCCTGCGGCAAAGCCCTGTCAATACGCTCTGCCGGTGGCGGAACCGCCCTGGCGTAGACGGCGCAGCCGATCCAGCCGTAATTTTTCTTCCTGTCTATGGGAATTTCAGCCACGCGGACATAAAGGCCGCTCTTTTCGACCGCATCATGCAATGCTTCTGTAAAAACAGCCGAATGCTCGTCATGGGTTTCGCCAATCACCAGGACATCAGGAGGATTCTCGCGCAATGCTCTCTCAAAACGCGACGGATCATAGCCCGTCAGAATGAACGTACGGCTCAGGTCGCTCATGGCCGGGCTGGAAGGGAGCGCCCCTGTCACGGGATAGAGAAAATACATGAAGCCGCTGACGCTCAGGCTTCCATTGGGCGGCAAAACCCTGCCGACAGCGCGCCCGGCCAGCAGGGTGTTGGATTCTGGAATATAGCTCTCCGGCCAGACGGGGGAAGGAAAGGCGCGCAACACGTCCAGCGTCATGCGCGCCTGCGCCGCCCCGGGCAAGGCCACAAGCATAACGCCCCAGGCCAGACACAAGGCGACGGCGCCGCCCCGTCGCAGACGGGGAGAAACGCGCAGAACCCCGCCCCAGGTGAGGGCGCACAAGCCCGCGCAGCCCGGCAGAGCAACCGCGAAGTGGTAAACGAATCCGATTTTGCTCAACGGCTCCAGCAAGGGCAGCAGCGCCAGCGTCAGCCAGAACCACCCCCGCCCGCGCGCGCCCCTGGCCGTTTGACGCCAGAACAATATTGCCGCGCCGACTGTCAGAAGCAGCAAAGGCCAGAATGCCCGCAACGCCTCCTGCCCGTTGCTGACGAATTTGTGCCAGGTGCGCCCGGCTTCCGGCCCAAAAATGGCTCCGGCCTGTATATAGGACTGAATCAGCTCGGTCACGCCGCCACGCAGCAAAACCGTCAGCGCTAGCAGCAGAAGCCCGCCGCACAGTCCGCCCGCGACATAACGCCAAAAAGCGCGGGGGCCGCGCCCCAACCAGACGGCCGCGGAGCCCGCCACGGCGAAAACGGCAAAAGGCTCGCGCAGCAAGACGCCTAGGGCGGTCAGCGCCCCCGCGACGAACCAGCGCGGGCTGCGCGGGTTCTGCTCCCGCGCCTGATCCAGCGCCAGAAACAGGGGAATGTACGCGGCAAAAATACTGTTCTTGAAGCCGGCCTGAATGACCGCCGGCGCATTCATGGCCGTGAGAAAGGCCAGCGCCAGCAGCATGCCCCCCACCGCGCTGCCGCTTTCGCGTTCCAGCAGGCGGCAGAACAGCCACCCGGCCCAGGCGGCCGCCAGCATATCCGCCAGACGCAGCCAGATAAGCGCATTCCCCGGCAGGGCGCACAACCAGGAAAGCAGCAGAGGGTACAGCATGAAACCCCCGGCGTCGGGCGCCCCCCGCCCCTGGGCCAGACTTTGATGGATGAACTGAGCCCAGTACGCGTAAAAACCTTCGTCCATGTATGGGAAGGAACCCAGAAAAAGCATTCTGGGGCAAATCGTGCTGGCGAACACCACCAGCAGCCTCCACCTCCACAGATGAAGCCGGCAGGCCTCTTGCCCGGCGCACAGGGCAGCTTGCCCCGTTGCGGAAAAGCGCGCGCTGTCGTGTGACATGGGAATCAGCGGCGCAATGCCGTGGACAGCGTTTCGACAACCTTTTCCTGTGCGGCGCGCGGCAAGCCATACCAGAGAGGAAGACGAATCAGGCGGACCGACAGGCTGTCGGTCCGGCTCATGGCGCCATGAGCGCGTCCGTAGCGCCGCCCGGCGGGCGCGGAATGCAACGGCACATAATGAAAGACCGCGTGGACGCCCTGTTTTTTGAGTTCATCCAGCACCGGCTGTCGGTCAATGCCCGGCGCAAGCAGAATATAGTACATATGGGCGTTGTGAAGACAATGGGCCGGAATTGACGGTCTGCGCAGGAGACCTTCTTTTTCCAGAGGTTCCAGCATGTCGTGGTACCGTCGCCAGCGCGCCATGCGGTTTTCGGTAATCTCGCCGGCCTCTTCCAGTTGCGCCCACAGAAAGGCGGCAATGAGTTCGCCCGGCAGGTAGGAGGAACCCGCCTCCTGCCAGGTGTATTTATCCACTTCTCCACGAAAGAAACGGCTGCGGTCAGTGCCTTTTTCACGAATGATCTCGGCGCGCTGCGCCATTTCAGGATCATTGACCAGCAGCGCGCCCCCCTCGCCGGAAATGACGTTTTTAGTTTCATGAAAGCTGTACGCGCCCAAATGGCCGATGCCGCCCAGCGCCCGCCCCTTGTAGGTGGACATGAAGCCCTGGGCCGCATCCTCCACAACCTTGAGGGCATGGCGTTGCGCGATGTCCATGATGGCGTCCATTTCGCATCCGACGCCCGCATAATGCACGGGCGCGATGGCGCGGGTGCGCGGAGTGACGGCGTCCTCAATAAGCCTTTCATCAATGTTCAGCGTATCCTCGCGGATGTCCACAAACACGGGCACGCCGCCGCGCAGCGCCACGGCATTGGCGGTGGAGACAAACGTATAGGACGGCATGATCACTTCATCGCCGGGCCGGATATCCAGCAACAGGGCCTGCATTTCCAGAGCCGCCGTGCAGGAATGGGTCAGCAGGGCCTTGCGGCAGCCGCTCAGTTTTTCCAGCCAGTGATGACAGCGCTTGGTGTACGGGCCGTCTCCGGCCAGTTTGCCGTTAAAATGGGCCTCGGCGATATAATAGAGTTCCTTGCCGGTCATGTGCGGCCAGTTGAAAGGAATATGCTCGGGCATGTGACGGCCTCCGGTTAAGACGATTGCCGGGCCGACGCGGGCCGGGTCGCAAACACGTAGAATTTGAGCGCCAGAAACAAAAAGACGGCGCAGACGAAGATGGCCGCGAGCTGCACAAGCTGGTGCGGATAGCCGAACCTGTCCACACAGACATAAAGCATGCCCAGATTGATGCCGTAACTGCAGGCGTGAGCCAGCAAAAACCGCCCCCCCGCGCCTGCCGCGCCGCCTTTATGATCAAACGTATACTTTTTGTTGCCCAAAAAAGAAACCAGCATGGCAAGCGGATAAGATACGCCTACCACCAGCTTGGGGTCCGCGCCCAGCCATGTGAAAAAAAGATAAACGCCGTATCCCACGGCATTCTGGGCAACGCCCACAATGCCGTAACGCATGAGCTGGCGCAGGGAGCGCCCGCCCGACAGGCGGCACGGCAATTTCGCCATGGAGAAGGACATCTTTGCCATCAGCGGACAGCCAGCTTTTTCAACGCCTGGCGATCCACCTTGCCATTGGCGTTTTTGGGCAGGGACTCCATAAGGTTCAGACGGCTCGGAATCATGTAGGAAGGCAGGATTTCCCCCAGGCGACGCAACAGGGTTTTGTCGTCTTCGCCCCCCTCATAGGCGACAAAGCCAAAAATTTTGCCGTAAGCGTCAGCCTGTCGAAGGTAGACGGCCGCAGCCTGACTTACACCCGGCAGACGCATGAGACCGCTCTCGATTTCTTCCAACTCGATGCGATAGCCCATATGCTTAATCTGATTATCCCTGCGGCCCTGAAAATAGAGCTTGCCGTCCACTTCACAGACAAGATCGCCCGTGCGATAGGCCCGCTTCATAAAGCGCCGGGGCTCGTTCAGGGTCAGAAACGCGGCAGATGTGCGCTCCGCGTCATTAAAATAGCCTGCCGACACATTGGGCCCCGCCAGCACAAGCTCGCCTTCCGTCCCTCTGTTGCCGTCCGCGCCTTCAATGAAATAATCGAAATTCTGATTCAGCCGTCCCAGGGGGGGCAGTCCTTTCAGATCCTCAAAGTCCGCGTCGCCCAGCCGGTATGCGCTGCAAATGCAGGTGCATTCAGTGGGCCCATAGACATTGACGATACACGCCTGCGGCGCGAAAAGATCATAGAGTTTTTTCAACTCCGCTTTGGGGTAGCCTTCGCCGCCAAAAGAAATAGAGCGCAAGGCGGGCAGAAAACGGGGCTGCATGGCTTTCATGGCCATGACATAGATGAGCAGCGAGGGCACGGAAAACCAGACCGTGCAGGCCATTTTCCCCACATGCGCCACAAGATCATAAGGTTTGGCCAGCAGTTCGCGAGGCACCGGGGCCAGGGATGCCCCGGAAAAGAGCGCTATGTAGAAATCAAAGACGGAATTGTCAAAATACATGGGGCTGAGATTGGCGAAAATATCCTTCTCGCACACTTCAAAACAGCGGGCTCCCCATTGGATGAAGTGCAAAATATTCTGATGCGTCACAGCCACGCCCTTGGGCACGCCTGTGGAACCGGAGGTAAACATAATATACGCCAGGGTGGAGCCGTCCACATCCCGGGTGCGGGTATGCAGTTCCTCCAACTGCCCGGCGTCGCATTCCGGCAATATCGCCTCGTCAAGGAAAAGACAGGGCACGCCGCACTCTTCGGCCAGACGACGCATGGCCTCTTCATAAAAGGCGTCATCATAGAAAAGCAGGCGCGGCTGGGCCGTGGCCATGATTTTTGCCGTGCGGGCTACCGGCGAAGCCGCGTCGATAATCACATACGGGACGCCAAGGCGCAGAGCCGCCAGCATCAGCGCATACGACAACGGATGCTTGTTATGGGCGATAGCTATGACATCGCCGCGCCCACAGCCCTTCCGCATCAGCACTGCCGCCAGACGGCGGGCAATGTCGGTCAGCCGGTCATAGGCATACTGACTGTCGACATAGCGCAGAGCGACGTTCTGTCCCCAGCGGGCCGCCGCTTCATCACAGAGAGTTCCAAGATTGTAGTGATGCATGGCTACCTGGCGATGGTAAAAAATTCATACGGCGCGGCGCAGTCCAGAAAACCCAAGCGCTCACGCAAGGCCATCGAACCGGCGTTATTGGTGAAACAGTCCCATAACGGCTCCACGCCATGAGCCAGGCAATCATCCACAAAGCGAACGGCAGCCATCATGGCAAATCCTTTACCGCGATATTCAGGCCGTGTAAAAATATCGACTTCCGCCCTGCCGTTTTCCAAGGCCGCGGCATAGCAAATCGCCGCAGCTTCACCGGCATGACAGATCACCTGTGCGCGGGCATGCGCTACGAAGGCTGCGGCGTTAGGCCAGAAACGCGACACCAGGCCAAATGCACTCTCCACGCGACTCACAGTTTCTGTTGTCACGGACAATACGACACAGTCCGCAGCACTCCTGGACAACAGGCGCGCGCGGGTCTCTGCATAGACTTCTGTGCGCAGGAAAAAACGCTGACGCTCGGCGCGAACTGCCTGCATTGGTTCACAGATATGAAAAGCCGGGAGTAGCGGCGTGTACAATCGCACTTTTGGGGCGGCAAACGCCTTGTCGATCAATAAATATTTTTGCAGCTCCGCCTCAAAACCAGGCGTCGATTCACCTAAAAGCTGGGCGAAACCAAAAGCGTGCTCCACATAGATTTGCCGAGGCGCTTCCACACTGTCAGCATATGCCGCGCCACATTGCGCGCCGGACAACACGGCGGCAATCAGAGGGAAAAAGGCGCTATTCGCGGCATACGCGGTATAGGCTCTGGCACGAGCTTCCAGAGAAAGAGCAAACATCAAAAGCTCAAACCTCCGTTCACATCCAGCACCGCGCCATTGATGAAATCATTTTCAGCCAGCGCGCATACAGCCAGCGCCACTTCCTGCGCTTCGCCCAAACGACGCAGCGGCGTGCTGCTCACAATGTGCTTAATATGCGCATCCTGCAGAGCCGCATAGGTCGACGGCGTGCCGATGAAGCCCGGAGCCACGGCATTGCAGCGGATGCCGAGACGCCCCAGCTCCTTGGACCAGGTGACGGTCATGGCATTGACGCCCGCCTTGGCGGCAGCGTAACTGGTCTGCCCCTCGTTGCCGCGCGCGCTGATGGAGCTGATGTTGACGACACAGCCGCGCGTGCGACGGCGCACCATCTGCTCCACCACAGCCGACGTGACGATAAAGACGGAATCCAGATTGATTTTCACATCTTCACGAAAGCTGTCATAGGAAAGCATCATCTGATCGGGCGACATGATATTTACAAAAGGCGCGCTCACGATGCGGCCCGCGCAATTGACCAGCAGATGAATGGCCCCGTATTCTTCCGCCACATCAGCCGCGACCCTGCGGGCCTGATCGGGATTGGCAACATCCAGCAGAGTGCGCCCGAAGCTTTCGGGCAATTCCGCCAACGCCTCCGGGTTACAGTCCGCTGCTACGACACGGGCTCCGCGCTCCGCCAGCATGTCGGCAATGGAGCGACCGAGGCCGCCGCAGCCGCCCGTGACCAAGGCCACGCTTCCGCTAATCTTCAAGATGCGCTCCTTTGTCACGCAGAACCTGCGCAATGGCCGCCACCGAAGTCATGGCCACGATATCCTGGATATCCAAGGTCAGCTCATAGGCGCGTTCCAGCGACATGACCAAATCCATCTGCTTGAGGGAGTCCCAGCTCTCCACATCGTCCTTGACGGTTTCAGGCGTGATTTCCGATTCGCGCACGCCAAAAACATCCGCCAGCAGGCTCTGCAATTCTTTATCCATTCTACACTCCGAAATATTGGGCATATTCCTCAGCCGTGCAGCGGAACGGCTCGCCAGAACGGGCCAGATGCACGGCATTGGGTTTGGTGCATTTGGAGATGAAGGCGGCTCCGCCCACGATATTGCGCTCGCCCACCTCCACCTTGTTGGCGATGGCGGCGTTGACGCCCACGAATGAACCGCGCCCCACCCTGGCCATGCCCGAAACCACAGCCCCGGCGGCCAACCAGCAGTGATCTTCCACCGCGGCATCATGAGCCACTACCACATTGCCCCAGATCAGGCAGTCCGCTCCCACGGTCGCCCCCGGCTCAATGAGCGCGCCGGGCATGATCAGGCTCCCCTCGCCCAGTGGATTCTTGGTAAGCACGTTGGCCCTGGGATGAACATACGTTTCCATGACGTACCCCAAGGCTTTAAGACGCTCAAACATGCCCTGGCGCACCGCATTTACCTGATCATAGCCTGCGGCCATGATGACACGGACTTCCGCCGGAGAAAAGCGCTCGACCACGCTTGATATCCCCACGCAAGGCACGGCGGTAAAGCTGCCGGATGCCGCGTAGGCGTCATCCACCACACAGCCGACAACAGCATATCGGATATCATCCTCAAGATACGCATAAATAATATGAGCGGTAACGGCATTCCCCGCCAGAATAATTTTTTGCATATATTGTTCTCACTGTATAAATTATAGCGATATCGCGCATTACGCATCTTCAAGTACGGCAATACCAAATCCTGTCTTGCCGTATCCATTGCCATTATAAAGCATATACCGTCTTTCTTTATAATCAAATACATATGGATAGCATATCATCTCACTATCCCAGCCGCTTTTCGAAACATCAAAAGAGCGCATTTTCTCATCCATACGCGTCCAATACACCCCGTCTGCGGATTCTGCATAGCCAATACGATAGGTGGCTATGCCGGGCTGAGCACGGTATGAATACCACATTTTATAGTCGCCAGGCCCATCTTTGAGAACACGCGGAGTTGAAATAGCGTACTCATCTCTGTTTTTAAATTCAATAACAGGCTCTTTTTTCCGATTCCAGTTGATACCATCCTGTGACTCCGCGTAACGAATATTATAAAAATGCTCCGGCTTTTGCTCACCTTCTCGCAACTTCCACTCAAGACAAGACAGATACCACGTTCTGAACAAACCATTCTCAAACATGACATCGTTAACAGCCACAAACTGGAAATCATTTTTATCTCTATCAATAACTGCGCCCTTAAAAGGTTTTGTAAAGGTCTTACCTCCATCATGGCTTTCAGCAAGGCCAATGGCACAAGTAAATGGAATTTTTACATGAATGTTCCAGCCACAGAAATAAAGCAATTTTCTCCCGTCGACATTGACGATACAACAAGGAGTCACTCCGTTATCGTCAAAAGCGCCGAGATTTTCTCCAAAATCTAAAATGGGCGTATGCTCTATCTGCTCAATAGCCAAGGATGACATGTTCAACTTCGCTCTGAAGATGCGCTCCCTGTTCGTTTCATCCCGTGAACCAAAATAAACTGCGTAGATATCGCCCTCAAGATGATCAAGCACGGGAATACGGGCATATCCACGCATGAGCGGCGATAGATTATCCGGAGCAAAAAGGCAACCTAATTTTTTCCATCGCATGATGGGTACCTCAATACTTGGCGTATAACGACATAGGGGCGGGCCTTAACCTCTTCAAAAATTTTAGAGAGATATATTCCTATAGTTCCAAGAGCCATCATAGTAAGCCCAAAAAACAGACTGGTGATGACAAAAAGACTGGTCCATCCTTCCACCGTAGTTCCCATTAGAATACGACGCGCCACAAGAAAAGTTAGTATAAAAAATGAAATAAGCATAGTAGCTCCGCCAAACCAGAAAAAGAAATAGAGAGGCTTAGCACTAAAACTTGTTATAGAATCAACACATTGGGCAAGTTTACGCCTAAACGTATATGTAGTAGTGGGCTTACTTTTTTTGACACAGAGCACTGGAACCTGAGAAAAACCAGTGAGAGCGATAAGCCCTCCCAAAAAAATAGTGCGCTCCTGATGTTTCAGCAGCGCGTCAGCAAATCGACGGGTCATCAGTTTTGCAATAATAGTATTTTTGGGAATAGTAGTATGAGACAATACATTGAAGAGACCATAAAACAATCCGCCGCTCCACCGCTCAAACCAGCCGCCTTTACGGCTTTTTTGAACACCGTACACAAGATCGACAGCCTGCTTTTCCATGGTACGCCAAAATGCATGCAAGAGCTCTGGTTCTTCCTCAAGGTCTACGTCAATGACAAATACCTTTTCTCCGAAGGTCTGGCCAACACCCGCCATGATGGCTTTATGATGACCAAAATTACGCGACAGATCCACCACCACCATATGCGGATCGCTCTTTGTCAGGGCAATGGCCACATCCACGGCATTATCCGGCGAACCGTCATTAACCATGACAATTTCATAATCCTCACCCACAAGCTGCCGCGCGACGGCGGACACCCTGCGATGAAACTCTTCCACATAAGGCGCGGAACAATACAAGGTGGTGACAATGGAAAGCTTCATTCCACATACCTCATATAACGCGAACTATTTTTACCGCAGTTAAAAAGGAGGTCAAGAATACTCACAAAATGCGTAAATTCCCCCCAGAGCTGGGGATACTCGGGATACCCTTCATAATCGAACCATGTCAGTTTAATGCCGCAGTCTGTAAAAATCTGTTCGTCAATATAATCCTTTGCAGCGGGACCGGAAACATATTCCGTACCGCCGGCCTGCCGGCAGAGATCGGCCAGGCGCTTGGTTTTACCGTCAGCAAGCGTATAATCCCAAGAGTTGCTGATTTTGGTATGAATGCTCAGATAACGGCATATGGCTTCCAGTAAAGTTCGGTTGAGTATGGAAATATGGCTATAGATTCTATCCATATAGAGGGGTTCCAGCCATTTTTGGATTTCCTTAAAATACGGTGCTCTGGCGTAGTGTTGCGCGAGACTTTTCCAATGTGTTGCGGCCCAAGAGAAACCATCAATTTCTGTATCCCGAATTTTTTGAAAATACTGTCCTTTTACTTTGACCGGAACCGTCAGCCAGACCGTGCCCTGCGGTGTTTTTATTTTGTTGCGGTTGCGCCAGTCGCGCCGGGTATACTGCATGTCATCATATAAAATAAATTCGTCCACAGCGGCTATCATGTCAAAATAGCCTTTCCATGGAATATAGTTTGACTGAAGAATGGCAACTTTTTTCATACACCCGGCTCCAAGCACCAAACAATTTATCCGCAGTGTAACGCAAAAAGCCTTCTAAATGCCAGAGCGGCGGCGGGCCTGACCCAAATCGAATCTTCCCTTTCGCACCGGCAGCGGCCCGCCCAGCTCCACGCCGCGCGGGCTGACCTCGGCCCTGTAAGGGTATATCTCCACCCCGCGGGCCATTGCCTCGTAAAACAGCTCGGCATAAAGCGGGTCAATAAATTCCGCCGGGGCGAAGCAGTGTCCGTCGGGGCGCTGCACCAGGTAGAACATGGCCGCGCGTTCGCCCGAACTAACAATATCCATGAGCTCGCGCAAGTGTTTTTGGCCGCGCTCGCTGGCCGCATCAGGGAAGCAGGCCGCGTCGTCCTCCACCATCGTCACGTTTTTGCATTCCACCCAGAGCGGCGGCAGGCCCGGCCCGGCAAGCAGACCATCCAGACGGCTTTGGCCGCGCCTGGCCTCGCGGGTCAGGCTGGCGTAACCCGCCGCGAAGTCCAGCCGTCCGGCTTTGAACGCCGCTTCCAGCATGCGGTTGGGCACGCTGGTGTTGACTCCCACCCAGAAGCCGCGTTCGCCCCCCGGCCCGGGACCTGCCGGGCCGCAGGGCACGGCGCATTCCCTCACCCAGACGCATTCCTGGGTATACTTGAGCTTTCGGGCCGGGTTCAGGGCCGGCGAGGCCAGCACCGGCGAACCGGGACGGGTCAGCCCCAGCATGCTGCCCGAATTGTTGCTGTGCACCCAGATGGATGCGCCGTTCAACAGCAGCTCCACACTGAAACGCTTGCGCCTTTGCACAAAAGCGCCGGTCACGCAGTCTGGCGGCAACGGCAGCAAGGGCTTTTCCGGTTCGGCCCGCGCAGCGTCTTCAGAGACTTCCCGCATTTACACCCCTCTGTGAACCTGCTAAAAACATCACAGGTTTTTACTTTTTCCAGCCGCGTCCGCACGCATAACGTGAAGGAGCCTTCCATGCAGATTTCCGACCGCTTGCGCAGCATCAAACCTTCTCTGACTCTCAGTGTCAACAGCCGGGCCCTTGAGCTCAAGGCCCAGGGCGTGGACGTGACCAGCCTGGCCGTGGGCGAGCCGGACTTTCCCACCCCACGGCATATCTGCGACGCGGCCAAGGCGGCCATTGACGCCAACTTCTGCCGTTATACCGCCGTGCCCGGCATTCCTGAACTGCGCAGGGCCGCGGGCGGCTATTTTCAGCGAAACTACGGCGTTTCCGTGCCTGTGGAGTCCATTGTCATCGGCGCTGGCGGCAAGCATTGTCTTTATAACTTTATGCAGGCCACCATCAACCCCGGCGACGAGGTGCTGATCCCCGCGCCCTACTGGCTGAGCTATCCCGACATGGTTGAGCTGGCGGGCGGCGTGCCCGTGACCGTGCATGCCGGGCCGGAACGCGGATTCAAGGTCTCCCCCCCCATGCTTGAGGAAAAGGCCACGGATAAAACCCGCCTGCTGATTCTCAATTCGCCCAGCAACCCTACCGGCGCGGTTTATTCGGATCGGGAGTTCACGGAAATCATGCGCTGGGCTCTGGCACGGAATATCTTTGTGCTGGCGGACGAAATTTACGATCAGTTGGTATTCCCGCCCGCGCGGATGACCAGCGCCATCACCTGGTTTGAGCGTTGCCCCGAGCTGGTGGCCGTGCTCAACGGCCTGTCAAAAAGCTACGCCATGACCGGCTGGCGCGTGGGTTTTCTGGCCGCGCACCCGGATCTGATCAAAAAAATATCCTCCATGCAGGGGCACAGCACCTCCAGCATTTGTTCCATATCCCAAAAGGCCGCCCTGGCCGCCCTGGAAGGCCCCGTGGATTGCGTGGCCGAAATGCGCGAGGCATTCATGCGACGCCGCGACCTGGCCCTGAAAATCATCGGCGGCTGGCCGTGGGCCGTCTGCCCCAAACCCGACGGGGCCTTTTATCTCTTTGTGGATGTGCATCAATGTTACGGCGATCAGGCGCGCAACTCCACAGAGCTGTGCACCTGCCTGCTGGACAAGGCCCATGTGGCGCTGGTGCCGGGCGCGGCCTTCGGCGACGACAACTGCATCCGCCTTTCTTACGCGGTGGCGGACGACGTGCTGGCCGACGCCCTGACCCGGGTGGGCGAAACTCTGAACCAACTGGCGACAAACGCCCGCCGTTGAGCAAAAAACAACAACTTGAAAAAATATCCCAAAAAATATTGACAGCATCCGCCCTTTCGGGCAGTATGCCTCTTGCCGTGGGGCTGTAGCTCAGTTGGGAGAGCGCTTGAATGGCATTCAAGAGGCCGTCAGTTCAATTCTGTCCAGCTCCACCACAATTTTTCAGGGGTTACGGTGTTTGCCGTAACCCCTTTCGTTTTGCAGACATGGGGCGAAGGGTTCAAGCCTTTCGTTACAGCTAGATGTGAAAATGCCAAAAAGGAACCTGAATTTTTAAGTTTCCTTTTTTTATTTTTAAATCACAAAGAGTAAAATATTTAATAATATAATTTTGACATAATTATTCATGATTTTGCTCTTGTCATACTATGTTTTATTGATGGTAATCAAGAAAAACATTAGTTTTTAAACTGATACAGTTCTCCTCAGACTGAGTTCTATACATGGAAAAGCAATGTCCAAAAATAAACTCTCATATTCCGCAATGGCAATTGTCCTGTTTCTGTCTATTTCCAGTCCGCAGGCGATAGCATCTGAAAAAGAGGAACTCGCCCCAGGCTATGATGAGTGCATGAAAAAGGTTGAATCATTCGCGGATGAAGTTGAATGCAATATCGCAGCCAAAAAGTATCAGGCCAAAAGACTGGAAGAAAATTATACGCGAGCACGCAAGCTATGTGATAAAGCCGAAAATCCTAAATTATGTAAAAGCGAATTGAAAAAGCTGGAATTAGCCTGGTTGGATTTTGAAAACCGGGTTTACTCATATTTATTCAATGGGGGCATCTTTGGCCCTTACCAGTATAAGGACTATAATTCTGACGATACCATTCCAAGAGAACAAAGAAACGCCGAACATTTTGAGGCTGTGGAAACGAAACGCCAGGCTGATAGAATGGATTTATTCTATAGACTTTATGAAAGATGGCAATAGCGTCAGTACGTCAATTTTTCTTCTCACGCCGTGAAAGACCGCAATGTGATAAATACTTTCAATAAATTACATAGGGCCATGACTAGCAGAGAGCCAGTAAAAAGGCTAAAAGATGGACATGGCAATCAGAAACAAGCATTCCCGCCGTTCGAAGATTTCAGAAACGGAAATTCGGCAAATCGCCAGGCTTTTTACCATTGCCACACGATATGCCGAAAATATTCTTCATTCCTGGCGGCAGTCCGTATCAGGCGCATGGCCATTTGGACTAAAATCAAATGATGACGCTCTCTAAAGCTTTTGGTCGTCAGTCCGAAAAGAGGATGAGAACCAGGAAAAAGCGCCGCCGGAGGGCGGCCGGAGGATGTCATGGATGACGTGCAGATGGGTGTGAGTGTGGCCGTGACCAAGGAAGCCATGGATTTCCAGGCCAGCATGAGCGCGAACCTCATCAACGGCTCGCTGGAAAAGGGCGCGGAAATGCAGCAGACCCTCGCCCGTAGCGCGGGACTCGCTGCCGAGGGCATTGGCGGCAAACTCGATGTGGTGGCCTGAGGGCATGCGCCCGGGGAAATGAAGAGGACAGGGCCGCGCAGGGAACTCCCCTGCGCGGCCCTGCGGATCAGGCGTTGAGTTCCGAGCGGAATTTGCGGGAAAGCCGATTCCACCATTTGTGCAGAGTTGGACGCGAAGCTCCACAACGCCGGCAAACAAGACCGGCGTCTCCAGATTCCTCATAAAATTTAATCCATTGAAGGCGTTGCCGAGCTTATTTTTCCATGGGGAAGAGTATCGATAGATTGAAATGACGGCTATGAATCACACACCCTTTGGCCGTTGGGACCTGGGCTGACAGTTCTGTCCGGCTCACCACATCTTTCAGGGGTTACGGCGAATTGCCGTAACCCCTTTTGTGTTGCGCGGCATGGGCGAAGGGTTCAATCCTTTCATCCGACCAGCTGCGCAAAACCAGCCCGCGATCCCTGAACCTGGACGCGCCCGCCCTGAAGGCGGTCGGCTTTCGTGTTGCGCGGTGAAGCAAGTATGCGTATAGTGCGCTGATATGGCGGGGTTGGAGCTTCGCCGCGCCGCTGAAAAATACTCCAAGGAGTACGGGATGAAACTTGCCATGCGATTGTCCTTGACGGTCTGCCTGCTGACGCTTGCCCTGGGCCTGGCCCAGAGCGTTTCGGCCGCGCCGAAAAGCTTTGTGCTGCTGCCCTTTACGGTGAACGCGCCGCAGAGCTACGCCTATTTGTCCAAAGCCGTGCCGGCCACCATGCAGGCCCGGCTCAACCGACCCGGCATGCTGGAGGGGCGCAGCGCGCAGGCCAGGGCGACCTCCGCCACGGAGGCCCGCAAGGCCATGAACGGCGCGGATTACGCTGTGTGGGGCACTGTGAGCGTTATGGGCAATGAATGCACCATTGAAGTTCACAGCGTGGACAAGGCCGGCAAAACCTGGAGCAAAACCGCCCAGGGGCCGTTGAGCGGCCTGACCGCCACAGTGCAGCAGTTGAGTTCCGCGCTGGGCGGCGAGGTTTTTGGCGTGACCGTGGCGGCGCGGCCCGCTTTCATGACGCCGGGCAAGGGGCAGCCGGTCAACCAGATGAACTCGGATATTCTGGTCAATGAGACGGGCCAGCAACAGGTTTACCTGAACCCGCAGTTTCGCTATCAGGGCGCCGGGGCGAGCGACGGTTCGCGCCTGCGCAGCCAGCGCCTCAAGGACAATATGGTGGACATGGCCGTGGGCGACTTCAATGGCGACGGCAAAAACGAAGTGGCCGTGCTCGGCGATCACAAGCTGACCATCTACGTCTGGCACACTGACGGAAAGCTCAGGGAATTGGGCTCCACCCTGATTTCACAGTCCAACCTCAATTTCTCCATGCGGGCCATTGACCTGAACCGCGACGGCGCTCAGGAACTGGTTGTGGCCACCTTTGAGGAAGACGAGAACCGCCCCTACTCCTACTTCTATTCCTTCAAGGGCAACAAGCTGAGCCAGTACGCCGAGCGCATTCCCTATTTCGCCAGCGTCATCAGAACGCCGCCCACCTTCACGCCCACGCTGGTGGGCCAGGGCTGGGATTCGCTCAAGCTCTTCTCCCCCGGCGTGCATGTGATGGTCAAAAGCGGCAACAGGTTTTCCCTGGGCTCCCGCCTGAGCCTGCCCACCGGCGCCACGGTGTTCAACGTGGCCTGGCTGCCCGCCGGCAAGGACAATCATGGCGCCCAGCTGGTCATGCTCACGGACGATGAACGCATCAAGGTTTTCCAGGGCAACGGCAATACCCTGATCCACACCACGATGGAGCGTTTTTCCGGTTCCGCCACGGGTATGGATCACTACAAGGGCATGCCGGGCCTGGGTGTCGACCGCAACTATCAGCTGCCCAGCAAGTATTACGCGCCCATGCGCATGATCTCGGCGGATCTGGGCCGCACCGGCGAATATGTGCTGCTGCTCAACAAGCCCATTTCCACCGCTTCGCAGCTTTTTGACCGCTACCGTTTTTTCCCCCAGGGCGAAATTCACGCCCTGTACTGGGACGGCGTGGGCCTGGGCCTGAAGTGGAAAACCCGGCGCATCCGCGGCTCCGTGGCTGAGATTGATCTGGCTGACGTGAACAATGACGGCATTCTGGATTTGGTGGTGGGCCTGAACACCTCGCCGGATCTGGGCATTGGCAGCCGCCAGAGCATGATCACCGCCTATCCGCTGGATGTGTCCCAGACTGACCCGAACATGCCCGCCGACCTCAGCGATTTTGAGGTGAACCCCAACTAGCGTCTGCTTGCAAAAGCGGACGCTACAAAACCCGCAAGGGTTTTGCGGCGGCGTGGCCGGGTTCATTCGCGAAAAACCATGTTTTTTCACGAATGAACCCGCAAAGATTCTTCGCGGAATTCCGCGCGGAATTTTTGCAATCAGGCCAGCCTTCCGCGCATGCGGCCCTGCGGGGCGCGCGTTGCGGCGACTTTCATCCGCCGTCCGCAGGGCGATGCGTGAAGGCGTTTCGGAATCGTATGACAATCCGGCCCTCCGCCCGGCGGGCGGAGGGCCTTTTTTCATCCACCATCAGCACAAAAGGAGAGCAAGGTGCGCATCCTTGTGATCGGTTCCGGCGGGCGTGAGCACGCCCTGGTCTGGAAATTGCGCCAGAGCCCGCGGGTCAGTGATATTTTCGTGGCGCCCGGCAACGGCGGCACATGCGGGGAAGGCGCGACCAACGTGCCGGTGGCCGTTGACGATCTGGACGCTCTTGTGGCCCTGGCCCGCCGGGAAAAGATTGACCTGGTGGTTCCCGGCCCCGAATTGCCGCTGACGCTGGGCATTGTGGACCGCATGCGCGAGGCCGGCATAGCCTGTTTCGGCCCGGACGCCTACGGC
This sequence comes from Desulfovibrio sp. SGI.169, assembly GCF_050313595.1. NCBI lineage: Bacteria > Pseudomonadati > Thermodesulfobacteriota > Desulfovibrionia > Desulfovibrionales > Desulfovibrionaceae > Desulfovibrio > Desulfovibrio sp. SGI.169. Next base: position 74,676 of record NZ_JBNPLS010000001.1, read on the forward strand.
GCGCGCCTGGAGGGCAGCAAGGCCTTTGCCAAGGAAATCATGCGGCGGGCCGGCGTGCCCACGGCCCGTTGCGCTGTGTTCAGCGATGCGGCAATGGCCAGGCAATATGTGGCCGAGGTGGGCGCGCCCCTGGTAATCAAGGCTGACGGCCTGGCCGCCGGCAAGGGCGTGGTGGTTGCCGAAAGTTCGCGGGAAGCCCTTCAGGCCATAAGCGAAATCATGGACGACAGGGCCTTTGGCGCGGCGGGCGACCGCGTGGTGCTGGAGGAACGCCTGGTGGGGGAGGAGGCATCCTTCCTCTGCTTCTGCGACGGCGAACGGGCCGTGCCTCTGCCTTCGGCCCAGGATCACAAGGCCGCCTGGGACGGCGACAAGGGGCCCAATACCGGCGGCATGGGAGCCTACAGCCCCGCGCCGGTATTGTCCGACGAGCAACTGGAGCGCATGGCCGACCTGACCATACGACCCGTTCTCAGAGAGCTGGCCGGGGACGGCCACCCCTTTGTGGGCGTGCTCTATGCGGGCCTGATGCTCACCGCTGACGGCCCCAGGGTGCTGGAGTACAACGTCCGTTTCGGCGATCCGGAATGCCAGCCCCTGCTGGCCCGTCTGGAAGGCGATCTGGCGCAGGTCATGCTGGATTGCGTCAACGGCGGGCTGAACCCGGCCAGCTTCGGCCACAGCGCGCGTACCGCGCTGGGCGTGGTGCTCACGGCCAGGGGCTATCCGCGCGAGTACCCCAAGGGCCTGACCATCACGGGCATTGAAGCGGCGGAGGCTCTGCCCGGCGTCAAGGTTTTTCACAGCGGCACGACCATCAGGGAGCAAACGCTGGTTTCCAGCGGCGGGCGGGTGCTCTGCGTCACGGCTTTGGGCGACGACCTGCCCGCCGCCCAGAAGGCCGCGTATGCCGCTCTGGAAAAAATCAGCATGCCGGACGGCTTTTACCGCACGGATATCGGCGACAAGGGCATTCGCCGTCTGACAGGGCGGCCCGAAACGCCGGGCGCCGCCGGCAAGTAGGTTCCCGTTCGGGGAAAACAGCGAGGAAAGGGAGAAGTATGGCTCATGTCGTTATTTTGATGGGGTCCAAATCTGACGAGGAAAAGGTCAGCCCCTGTGTGGATGTTCTGAAAAGCTTGGGTATTGAGTATGTGTTTACCGTGAGTTCGGCCCATCGCACGCCGGAACGCACTGAAGCCCTGGTGCGCGACGAAGAGGCCAGGGGCGCGCGGGTTTTCATCTGCGCCGCCGGCATGGCCGCGCACCTGGCCGGGGCCGTGGCCGCGCGCACCAGCAGGCCGGTGATCGGCATTCCGGTGTCCGGCGGCGGGCTGGCCGGCATGGACGCGCTTTTCTCCACCGTGCAGATGCCCCCCGGCTTTCCGGTGGCCACGGTGGCTCTGGACAAGGCCGGGGCGCGTAATGCGGCATGGCTGGCCGCCCAGATTCTGGCTGTGGCCGATCCCGCTCTGCACAAAAAAATTGAGGCGGCCCGCGCCGGCATGCGCGCCGATGTGGAAAGGGCCGGGGAAGAAATCAGCAAAAAGTACGCCTGAACGCAAGACGCCGGCGTACATGAAAACCCGCGGAGAGCGCGCTCTCCGCGGGTGAGGCTGTCATGCGGGAGGGCTTCAGGCCGTGCCGTAGTGCGGGGGGCGGCGCGTTTCCGCCCCGGCGCTGACCCGAAAAATCTGAACAGTGTACTGCCCTTTGGCGCCGCACATGGGGCAGCCGTCCGTAACCAGCAGGCAGGAGGCGTCCAGCTCCAGAGGGTCTATGCCCGCCTGTTCCAGAATGCGGGTGGCCCGGCCCTGCTCCCACATGACGGGGGAACCGCAGCGGCCGCATTCCACATAGAGCAGTTCGGGGTCATAGCCCCTGGGGGCGAAAGCTCCGGCTTCGACAGGCGTGATGGTTGAATCTGTAGTGCGCATGCTTTTCTCCCGGCGGGCGGCGCGCGCGAGTGCGCGTGTGATCTGGCGCAATTTCCGCCTGCCCTTTTCAAAATAAGCACGCCGCGCCGCAAGGCAAGAGCGCGAAACCGGTCGCCGGGGCGGCTTGCGTTGCGTGGATGAGCCGACTACACTGGCTTCATGTCTGAAAATATGCGTCATATCCGTTTATTACCGCCTGAGTTGCGCAATCAGATCGCGGCCGGCGAAGTGGTGGAGCGCCCGGCCAGCGTGCTCAAGGAACTGGTGGAAAACAGCCTGGACGCCGATGCCCTTCGCGTGGACGTGCGCCTGGACAACGGCGGACAGAGCCTGATCCGCGTGCAGGACGACGGCTGCGGCATTGCCGCCGAAGAGCTGGAGCTTTCCGTTACACGCCATGCCACCAGCAAGATCGCCAGTCTGGAAGACCTGGAGCGCATCCGCTCTTACGGTTTCCGGGGCGAGGCCCTGCCCAGCATAGCCTCGGTCTCCCGCTTCCGCATGGTGTCGGCCTGCGGGGGCGCGGCCCAGGCTGTGCAAGTGGAGCACGGTCGCCTGTTGTCGTCAAGCCCGGCGGCGCTGCACAAGGGCACCATTGTGGAGGTGCGCGATCTTTTTTCCAATATACCCGCCCGCCTCAAATTTTTGAAGACCCCGGCCACGGAGTTCAAGCGCGCCCAGGACTGGCTGGCGCGCCTGGCCCTGGCCCGCGCCGATGTGGGCTTTGGCCTGCATTCCGGCGAGCGTGAGGCGCTGCGCTTTCTGCCGGGGCAGAGCCTGCTCGACCGCCTGGCCCTGCTCTGGCCCCGTCTGATTGTGGAGGCCCTGCGGCCTTTTGACGCCGAGCGCCACGGCATTCGCGCGCACGGGCTGGCGGCCCTGCCCACGGTGAGCCAGCCGCGCGGAGACCGCATCCTGCTTTTCGTCAACAGCCGCCCGGTGGCGGACAAGCGCCTGCTGGCCGCGGTGCGCGAAGCCTACAAGGGGCGTCTGACCAGCCGCGATTATCCGCAGGTGGTCCTTTTTGTGGATATGGATCCGAGCGAGGTGGACGTCAATGTGCATCCCGCCAAGTCTGAAGTGCGTTTCCGGGATGAATCCGCGGTTTTTTCCGCCTGTCTGCACGCCGTGCAAAGCGCGCTGACCACATCCTTCACATCCGCTCTGGCTGAGCCCGCCCCTGATGCCGACGCGTTCGCGGCGGAAGCGCCCTTGCCCGCCGGGCAGGCGGCGTCCCGGCCGCTGGGCTTCTGGGGGCGTCTGGACAATCCGCCGCTGCTGGCGCGCCCGAAAAGCCCGAATGTCGCGGAAGATTCGCCGGAAAGCTGGCGGGTAAGCGCGTCCTCCGGCCTGGGCGCGGCCCCGCGCGTGTTCGCCCCCGCCGGGGAGGACGCCGCGCCGTATGGGGCCTGCGCGCCGCGCCGCTTCCCGCCCGACATGGAAATGGAAGATGCCGCTTCACCGCCGGATGCGGACTGGCCCGCGCCGGAAGCGGCCACGCCCCATGCTGGGCCTGAAAGCGCGTTTGCGACGCGAGAGCGCGCGCCCCTGCGCGTCGGCGTTTTTGCGTATCTGGGGCAGGTGGCCAACACCTATCTGATTTTGCGCGACGACGAGGGCGCGCTGCTTCTGCTGGATCAGCACGCCGCGCACGAGCGGGTGCTGTATGCGCGCCTGCGCCGGGGCGGATTTGCGGGCACGGGCCAGTGCCTGGCGCTGCCTCTGGAGCTCGCGCTGCACCCGGCCGAGCTGGAGCGCTTTCAGGAATTGCGAGATCGTCTGGAACATCTGGGCTTCACGCTGGAGCGCGCGGGCAATGCGCTGCTGGCGCGGGCCATACCGCCCCTGCTTTCGCGCGCCGAGGCCCGCGACTTTCTGCGCGAGGCTCTGGCCGGGCGCAAGGACGATCTGGCGGGCATGTTCATTTCCATGTCCTGCAAGGGGGCCATCAAGGCCGGGCAACGCCTTACGGACGATGAGGCCGCCGGCCTGCTGCGCCAGTGGCTGGACGCGCCGGAGCGGGAATATTGTCCGCACGGCCGCCCCTGCGTCCTGCGTTGGGACGCGGCGGCACTGGAAAAGCTTTTCAAGCGCCGCCAGTGAGCCCGGCTGGCGCTCAATGCCCGGAATAGTCCAGCACATTGTTCAGCGGCGCCGCGCTGCGACGGATGCGGCCCCGCTCGAAAACATGGCGGACAAGCCGCCAGTTTTCCATATCCAGCACGTCCAGCTTGCCCTGATGCTCCGGCCGCAGATGCCGGCCCAGGGCTTCCAGCGTTTCATCCACGGGAAAATAGACGCCCTCAAAGGAAATGCGGAGCATATCCCCTTCACGGCAGAGCACGGGCTCGTCCGTGTCGTCGGGCATGGCCCCGGCGCAGGCGGCCTCAAGGTCGGCCTGAAAGGCGTCTGAAACAGGATAGACGTGACCATAAACCTTGAGCAGGGGCGCGCGGTTCATGGGGCGGCCTCTGCGGACGGGGCGCTTGCGCGAGAGTCGGCTCCCCCGGAGGCGGCGGGGCGTTTGCCGACGGGCGCGGCAAGAAAGGATCGCGGCAGGGTGGCGGGCGCGGGCCGCGCCGGGGCCGCCGCCTCCCCTGCGCGACAGTAGTTCTGCGCGCGGGCCACCGCCAGGCCCTCGCAGTCGCCCAGGCCGCAGGCTTCCGTGAAGTCCGCGCACATGCCCCGATAGTCGCGGCGCAGCATGCGCACCGCGCCTCGCGCCCGCAGCCTCCGGGCCAGCTCCGCGCCCTGGGGGGCCGGGCCGGCGCGGACGTTGAGCGCCGCGTCAAGGTCGCCCTCGGCCAGCGCCAGTTGTTGCAGCCGCCAATGCGCCAGAGCGCGGATGTAGCGTGCTCTGCTCAGGCCGGGGGAGAGCCGCAGGGCCTCGGTGCAGGATTCCACGCTTTGCTGGGGCAGGTCGCGCTGCAACTGGGCTTCGGCCAGAAGCAGACGAACCGTGGCGCTGCGCGGCGCGCGCGCGGCCGCCTGCTCCAGAGCGCCCAGGGCGGCGGCCTCGGTCAGCCAGCCTTCGGGGCTGAGATCAAGGGCGGCCTGGGCCCGCCAGAGCCCGTCCAGGCGCGCGCCCATCCGTTCCCACTCTCCGGCGCGCCAGAAAGTTTCTTCCTTGTCGGGGGGGGCGTCTGGCGTCGCCGGCGTCGCGTTGTCGGGCCCGACCGCGCCATCCTCCTCAAGACCGCCGGGCCAGTGGCGGCCCATGATGTTCAGCGCCTCTCCGGTTTCGCTGATAAGGGCGTGACGCAGGGACAGCAATTCGGGGTTGCGCAACGCCCGAAGTAGTTCCTCCCCGGCGCTGGGCCGGGGCGTCAGGCTGAGGGGCACATGCAGGCGGGCGTTGCCGGCCTGATTGTCCGTCGCGGCGGCGGGCGGCGGCGCGGCGGCGCGGTAAAGCTGCGCGGCCAGGGCCTGGCGCTGCGCCGGGAACACGCCCATGCGGATTTCACGCCGCTGGGGCAGGCCGGCGGCGGCGCGCCGCAGGGCCTTAAGCCAGGCCGTGGCGCGGGCGTGCGCCCAGGCCGTGTCGCGCGACACCGGCGGAACCACGCGGCGCGTCTCCACCTCGGTAATGGTCTTCAGCGCCAGCGTCGGCGCGGCCGGCGCGGACGCCGGCGCTTCCGCGACAGGCTCAGACCACGCGCGGGGCGGCGTCCAGAAGCACAGAAGCAGCGCGAGGCCCGCAATCCCGAAACGCGGGGCCGTCATGGCCGCCTATTTTTTACCCTGGATGGTCTGCACGATCTTCTGGGCCATGGGCTTCACAAGGTCCCGCAGAGTTTCCAGCATGAGATTGTCCGCGGCGGCGCCCGATGGCAGGCCGGTGCGGCTCTGGCTGGCGTTGAGCGATTCGTGCATCATGCGCCCCTGGCGGTTGGCCAGCGCATAACTGACCCGCAGGTGGGTGGATATGTCCGTGGCCGAGACCTCGCGCAGCCAGGCCTCCTCCACCTGGCCGGTAACCAGGTAGTCGGGGTTGCCGCTGCGCGCCTGATTCACATTGAGGGCAAAGGTGACCTGCATGCCGTTGCGGGCCAGCTCGTCGGCCAGCGCCCGGCTGATCCACTGGGAAACGTCGTCGCTGGTCACAAAGGCGCTCTTGTCGCGGCGCACGCCCAGAGCGGACTGATCCTGCCGCTTATCGACAAAAGTCACCACACTGATGCGCGGGGCGTTGGGCGCCGGCAGCACAGAGGCGTCCAGCGGCGGCGGAGGCAGCAGACGCACATTGTTGCTGGGGCCACAGGCCGAAAGCAGCAGGGTTGTCAGCAGAACGGCCAGCGGCGCGAAGATGACGTTATGGCGGGAATGTTTCATGGCGGCCTCGCGGGTTCAAAAAAGTTTCAAATTTTTTTTGGATATTTTTTAGATATATCCGGAAAACGCTCGTCTTGCAAGGCAATGCTCCCCATGCTACAGCCTTTGTCGGAGTGTCGCGCGCGGCGTTTTTGCCGGGCTTGCTGATTTGACGCGCCCCAAGGGCGCGGCGCAGGAGCGCTTATGATTGATCTCAAACTGGTGCAGAAACAGCCGGAAGTGCTGGCCAAAGCCCTGGCCGATCGGCATTCGGAACTGGATGTCAATGAATTTTTGAGTCTGGACGCCCGCCGTCGCGCCCTGCTCGCGGAAGTGGAGGCCCTCAAAAGCCGGCGCAACACCGCTTCCGGCCAGGTGGCGGCTCTGAAGCGCGAGGGCGGGGACGCCGCCCCCCTGCTGGCCGAGCTGGGCGGCCTTTCGGATCGCATCAAGGAGCTGGACGGGCAGACCGCGCAGGCCAGGGCTGATGTGGAGGCCTGGCTCATGCGCGTTCCCAACATTCCAGACGCCTCCGTGCCCGTGGGCCTGGACGAGACGGAAAACGTCGAGGTGGCCCGCTGGGGAACGCCGCGCGCCTTTGACTTTCCGGCGCGGGAGCATGGCGACCTGGGCACGGCTTTGGGCGGGCTGGATTTTGAACGCGCCGCGCGCCTGACGGGCAGCCGTTTTGTGGTTTCCCTGGGCTGGGCCGCGCGTCTGGAACGGGCGCTGGTCAACTTTTTTCTGGACCGGCACACAAGACATGGGGGCTATATCGAAGTCAGCCCGCCCTATATGGTCAACAGGGCCGCCATGACCGGCACGGGCCAGTTGCCCAAGTTTGAGGAAGACCTCTTCAGGCTGCGCGACTGGGAGTATTATCTGATTCCCACCGCCGAGGTGCCGCTGACCAATCTGCACGCGGGGGAGGTGCTGGACGAGGCCGACCTGCCGCGCGCCTACTGCGCGGCCACGCCCTGTTTTCGTTCCGAGGCGGGCAGCGCCGGCAAGGACACGCGCGGCATCATCCGCATGCACCAGTTCACCAAGGTCGAGATGGTTCGCTTTGCCCATCCAGATGACAGCTTCAACCAGCTGGAGCTGATGTGCGGCCATGCCCGGCAACTGCTGGAGCTGCTGGAGCTGCCCCACCGGGTCATCACGCTCTGCACCGGCGATATGGGCTTCGGCTCGGCCAAAACCTATGACGTGGAAGTGTGGCTGCCCGCGCAGAACACCTATCGCGAAATTTCCTCCTGCTCCAACTGCATTGATTTTCAGGCCCGGCGCGCGGACATCCGCTTCAGGCCCAGGGGAGGCAGGACGGCCTTTGTCCACACCCTGAACGGTTCCGGCCTGCCCACGGGCCGCACCATCGCCGCCATTCTGGAGAACGGCCAGCAGAAGGACGGCAGCGTGGTTCTGCCCAAAGCGCTGAGGCCCTACATGGACGGGGTGGAGGTGATTGAGCCGCGTTGAACGCCGTAACGGGCCTGGTGCCCGAGTGCAAAAATTCCGCGCGGAATTCCGCGAAGAACTTTTGAGGGATCGCAAATGAACCCGGCCAGGCCGCCGCTGAACCTTGCGGGTTTGGTGTCCACTTTTGCAAGCAGACACCAGGCCAAAGGCGCGAACCGGCTTGGCGGACGCGCCCGCCGCGGGCCCGCTCTTGCATTTTGACTTCGCAAAAAGCCAAAGCAACCTTGTGACATGAATACACGCACCGCGCCAAAAGCCCTGACAGTCTGGTCACTGAGTCTGGGATGCCCCAAAAACCGGGTGGACAGCGAACGCCTGCTCGGTTCTCTGGGTACGCCTGTCAAAAGCGTGACCCAGATGGGCCGGGCGCGTTTGGTTTTTATCAATACCTGCGGTTTTATCGCTCCGGCCGTGCGTGAATCCGTGCGGGCCGTGCTGGACGCCGCGCACCGTCTGGCCCGCTGCAAGAACAGGCCCCTGCTGGCCGTGGCCGGTTGCCTGGTGGGCCGCTACGGCGTACGGGAGCTGGCCCGCGAACTGCCAGAGGTGGACCTCTGGCTGCCCACGAAAGACCTGGCGAACTGGCCGGAGCTCTTGGCGCGCGCCCTGCGCCTGCCGGCCCCCCCGCCAAAGATCGCGGACGGCAGGGGCCGCCTGCTCTCCACCGGGCCGTCCTACGCCTGGCTTAAGATTGGCGAGGGCTGCCGCCACAAATGCGCCTTTTGCACCATCCCTTCCATACGCGGCGGGCTTCGCTCCGAAAGTGGCGAGGTTCTGCTGGCCGAGGCCCGCGCCCTGCTGGGACAAGGGGTGCGCGAACTGGCGCTGGTGGCCCAGGATGTCACCGCCTGGGGCGGCGAATCGGGTGGGGGAAAAGCCCTTCCCCACCTGCTGGAACAACTGATGGGGCTGGACGGCCTGACCTGGCTGCGCCTGCTCTATCTCTACCCCAGCGGCGTCACGCCGGAGCTTTTGCGTTTCATCAAAGAGACGGGCGCGCCCCTGCTGCCCTATCTTGACATTCCCTTGCAGCACGCCCACCCGGATGTGCTGGCCCGCATGGGGCGGCCTTTTGCCGGCGACCCCCGGCGCGTGCTGGATCGGGTGCGCGACATCCTGCCCGAAGCCGCCGTGCGCACCACATTCATTGTGGGATATCCCGGCGAAAGCGAAGCGCATTTTGACAGCCTTTGCCGCTTTGTGGAGGAAAGTCGCTTCCGGCATCTGGGGGTCTTCGCCTATCAGGCCGAGGAGGGCACCCCGGCCGCCGCGCTGCCTGATCAGCTGCCGGACGAAATCAAGGAACGCCGCCGCGCCACGCTTATGGAAATTCAGGCGGGCATCAGCGAAAGCCTGCTGGAAGCCGAGGTGGGCCGCCGCCTGCCTGTGCTGGTGGACGCGCCGCATTCGGAATGGCCGGGCCTGCACAGCGGGCGGGTCTGGTTTCAGGCGCCGGAGGTGGACGGCATGACCTATGTCAGCGGCCCCGGCGTGGTTCCCGGCGCGCTGGTGGAATGCGATATCGTGGAGAATACGGCCTACGATCTGACCGCGCTGGCCTGAAGTGCGGTCTTGTTCCGGTTGGTCTTTCGCATGTTCGGCCTGTGCCGCGGCATGACCGGGCGGCGCAGGCTTTCGCAAAACGCCGCGCATCCCCGGCGGCGGGCCGCATAAAAATATCCCCGGAGGGTCGCCCCTCCGGGGATATTTGGTCTGTGCGCGCGAAGCACGCCCTCAACCAGGATCAGCCAATGAGCTGCATGGCCATCTGCGGCATGCTGTTGGCCTGCGAAAGCATGGCCACGGCCGACTGGGTGAGGATCTGGTTGCGGACAAACTGCGTCATTTCCGTGGCCACGTCCACATCGGAAATGCGCGATTCAGCCGCCTGCAGGTTTTCGGCTTGTGTGGTAAGGTTGGAAATGGTGTTCTCCAGACGGTTTTGCAACGCGCCCAGATGCGCCCGAATCTTGTCCTTGGAAACCACGGCGTTGGTCAGACCCACCAAGGCCTTCTGCGCGGCTTCCTGCGTGGAAACCGTGTAGGCGGCGGAGGAGGAGTCGGCCTCATTGCCCACACCCAGGGCCGAGGCGGTGCTCGTGCCGATCTGGATGTAGTAATAGTCTTCCGCCGAGTCGTTGGCCGTGCCGAAGTGAACCTTCAGCTTGCCGGTGGCGGTCATGCCGCTGCCGTCGTGCGTGCTGCTTGACAGATTGCCGTCCAGCAGCTTGATGCCGTTGAAGTCCGTGGCGTTGGCGATACGGGTGATTTCCGACGCCATGGCCTGGTACTCGGACTCAATCATCAGACGCTGGGTGGAATCGTAAGTGCCGGTGGCCGCCTGTTCGGCCAGTTCCTTCATGCGGGTCAGCTTTTCGTCGATGACGCCCAGGGCGCCGTCGGCGGTCTGAATGAGGGAAATGGCGTCGTTGGCGTTACGCACGCCCTGTTGCAGAGCAGCGATGTCGGTGCGCATCAGTTCGCGGATGGCCAGGCCGGCGGCGTCGTCAGCCGCGGAATTGACGCGCAGGCCCGAAGACAGGCGCTGGGTTGAGGTCTGCAAGTTGCCGTAATGGCTGGTCAGGGTGTTGGCGACATTGGTGGCCATTTGGTTGTGATTGATATACATGACATTCCTCCATGAATGTGCTGTCTGCCCGGCGGTGCACTATGCGCGCCCGCTTCCTTGCGGACTGCCGCCGCACAATGCCTGCGTTCGCAGGGTTGATGCTGTTGTGTCCGATACGCCCGCCTGTTTTTTTCGGCAGATTGGCCAAAAACATCAGGGGGCGGCCCCTGCCTTTCCCCTGACTCGTGGCGTCAGAGGGGGCAAAAATTGCCTGAAAAACCTGCACCCAGCCTTAAGCATGATTCGTGCCAAAATCAGCGTCGGAAGTTCGGCGCGCCAGCGTGGGGCCGCACGCGATCAGGCGACTTTTCCACAGGCTATTGACATAATAACTATGGTGAATATTTCAATGATAGAACAATTTTCACAGGAGAATCCACCATGAGTAATATGCATTTTTCCCCTCGCCGCTGGTTTGCGCCTCGCGAGACTGCCCCCCGCCGGGGCGATATGCCGGCCACGCCCGCGCGCGACGAAATAGACAGCTTTTTCCAGAGCATGTTCAACGGCATGGTGACGCCGTGGGAAGCCATGAACGAATTTTTGCCCTTCTGGCGGCATCAGCGCGCCGAGGCCGACATTCTGCCAAGTCTGGATCTGACCAGCGATGAGAAGGCTTATGCCCTGAGCATTGAGCTGCCCGGCGTTGCGCCGGAAAACGTCAGCCTGGAAGTGCGCGACGCCGCCCTGATCATTGCCGGCGAAAAAAAGTGCGAGCGCGCGGACGACAAAAAAAGCTGTCATGTGCTGGAGCGTATCTACGGTTCCTTTCAGCGGGTGCTGGCCCTGCCGGATGATGCGGATGTGGACGCCATCACGGCGGCGCACAAAAACGGCGTGCTGACCGTCATTATTCCGCGCAAGGCCCCGGCCCGGCCCCAGGCCAAAACCATTGAGATAACCAGGGAATAAAGGCCCCGATCGGGGCGCGTGAAAGCGCGCCGGGGCTGCTGACAAAGGTCAGCAGCCCCGGAAATCAGGAGCAGGTCGCGGCTTCGCCGCGCCGCAAGCGACTGATTTTCGTGTCTTTCAATCCGCTCAAGCGGCCTGAGGGGCCGTAAACGCCGCAAAGCGTGCCTTGTCAATAGTCTGGCCGCGTGAAAGCGCGTCTTGTCTCAAAAATGCAGAAGCCCGGTTCGCTGTTACGAACCGGGCTTTTTTCGCATCGTTGCGGCCATGCGGCACTCCCCTGCCGCGCGGTCGATTAGGGGTTGGCTCCCTCCACCACGAAGTTTTTCCTAGCCGATGAGCTGCATGGCCATCTGCTGCATGCTGTTGGCCTGCGAAAGCATGGCCACGGCCGACTGGGTGAGAATCTGGTTACGGACGAACTGCGTCATTTCCGTGGCCACGTCCACGTCGGAAATGCGCGATTCAGCCGCCTGCAGATTTTCCGCCTGGGTGGTCAGGTTGGAAATGGTGTTTTCCAGACGGTTCTGCATCGCGCCCAGGTGCGCCCGAATCTTGTCCTTGGAAATCACGGCGTTGTTCAGACCCACCAGGGCCTTCTGCGCGGCCGCCTGCGTGGAAATGGAATAGGCGGCGGACGAGGAGTCGGCCTGGTTGCCCACCCCCAGGGCCGAGGCGGTGCTCGTGCCGATCTGGATGTAATAATAGTCTTCCGCCGAATCGTTGGCCGTGCCGAAATGCACCTTCAGCTTGCCGGTGGGGCTCATCCCACCGCCGTTGTGCGTGCTGGTCGACAGATTGCCGTCCAGCAGCTTGATGCCGTTGAAGTCCGTGGCGTTGGCGATACGGGTGATTTCCGACGCCATGGCCTGGTACTCGGACTCAATCATCAGACGCTGGGTGGAATCGTAGGTGCCGGTGGCCGCCTGTTCGGCCAGTTCCTTCATGCGGGTCAGCTTTTCGTCGATGACGCCCAGGGCGCCGTCGGCGGTCTGAATGAGGGAAATGGCGTCGTTGGCGTTGCGCACGCCCTGTTGCAGGGAGGCAATGTCGGTGCGCATCAGTTCGCGGATGGCCAGGCCGGCGGCGTCGTCAGCCGCGGAATTGACGCGCAGGCCCGAAGACAGGCGCTGGGTTGAGGTTTGCAGGTTGCCGTAATGGCTGGTCAGGGTGTTGGCCACGTTGGAGGCCATCGAATTGTGGTTGATATACATACATTCCTCCATGAATGCTGTATGTCCCGGGCGGGGCCCAATGCCGACGCGTCCATGCGTCCTTCCGCTCCTGTAATCCTATCGGCGTTCCGGCGCGATGCATTAGGGCCGGCAGGAAAATTTTTCCTGCCTTCAACATATTGCAATATATGAATTTTTTGAAAAAAAGAGACAAGGGAAGCGCTTTTCATACCTTTTGCGCGGCAAAATTTTCCCGCTGGCGCGCGACGCCCGGCGCAGAAAAAGCCCCGCCTGTATATGACAGACGGGGCTTCGACCCGGGGCCTTCATCCCTCCGCGGGCGCTGTCTGATGCAGCCCCGCCGCCAGCCGGGAAAACAGAACGCGAATCAGCAGTCCTTGCCCACCATGCGCAAAAGCCGCAGCAGCTGGTTGGTGAAACCGGCCTCGTTATCGTACCAGAGCAGCAGCTTGACCATGCTCTGATCCAGCACCTGGGTGGACAGGGCGTCCACCACGCCGCCGCAGGCGCTGCCCCTGTAGTCGATGGAAACCAGAGGCTCTTCGGAAAAGCCCATATGGCCGCCGAGCGCCCCCTGGCTGGCCGCCTTGAGCGCGGCGTTGACGGCCTCGGCGTCGCAGGGCTTTTCCACTTCACAGGTCAGGTCGACCAGCGAACAGTCAAAGGTGGGCACGCGTACGGACATGCCGTTGATTTTGCCCGCCAGCTCCGGCATGACCACCCCCACGGCCTTGGCCGCGCCCGTGCTGGACGGCACCATGGAGACGCCCGCGGAGCGACCGCGCCGCCAGTCCTTGTGCGAACCGTCCAGAATGCGCTGGCTCATGGTGTAGGAATGGATGGTGGTCATCAGGCCGTGACGGAAGCCGAAGTTCTCGTGTATGACCTTGACCGCCGGGGCCAGGCAGTTGGTGGTGCAGGAGGCGGCGGAGATGATGGCGTGCTTGGCCGGGTCGTAGACGCCATGGTTGACGCCCATGACGATCATGGCGTCCACGCCCTTGCCCGGCGCGGAGATGACCACTTTTTTTGCGCCGCAGTCCAGATGCCGGGAAAGGCCCTCGCGCTCCTTGATGGCGCCCGTGGTCTCCACGGCCAGGCTTACGCCCAGCCGCCCCCATTCCCACTCGCCCGCCTTGTGGCGGGTCACCGTGATATGGCGGCCGTTGACAATAATGCCGTCGTCATCGTGCCCCACCTCGCCGGGAAAAACGCCATAGGTGGAGTCGTATTTGAACAGATAGGCCAGGGCGGCGTTATCCGCGCGGGCGTTGACGGCCGCGATCTGGAGTTCCTGATCGTCGGCCAGCAGGCGCAGCAGGTAGCGTCCGATGCGGCCGAAGCCGTTCATTCCCAGTTTGACGGGCATGGTTGCACTCCTTGTGTGCGAAAAGGGTTATGCTTTGCCGGAAGATCCCATGACGTTGCGAATCTTGTGCGCCACCATGTTTTTGACGGCCTCGCGGGCCGGGGCCAGGTAGGAGCGCGGGTCAAACTGCTCCGGATGTTCGGTCAGGAACTGGCGGATGGAGGCGGTGAGCGCCAGGCGGATGTCCGTATCCACATTGATCTTGCACACGCCCATGCTCGCGGCCTTGCGCAGCATCTCTTCCGGCACGCCCCTGGCACCGCCCACCTGGCCGCCATACTGGTTGCACAGTGCCACAAATTCCTGAGGCACGCTGGAAGCGCCGTGCAGCACCAGCGGATAGTCGGGCAGCCGGGCGCTGATGGACTCCAGACGCATGAAGTCAAGTTTGGCCTCGCCCTTGAACTTGTAGGCCCCGTGGCTGGTGCCGATGGCCACGGCCAGAGAGTCGCAGCCCGTGCGGCGGACAAAGTCCACGGCCTCGCCCGGGTCGGTATAGACATGCTCGGCGGAGCTGACATGCTCTTCCACACCGGCCAGCTTGCCCAGTTCGGCCTCCACCCAGACGCCCCTGGGATGGGCATAATCCACCACCTGTTTGGTTAGGGCGATATTTTCCTCATAGGGCAGGTGCGAACCGTCGATCATCACCGAGGTGAAGCCGCCGTCAATGCAGTCTCTGCACATTTCAAAACTGGGACCGTGATCCAGGTGCACCACCACGGGCACGGACGGGTCGTCGGCCAGTGCGGCCTCCACCAGCTTCATGATGTAGGCCTGTCCCGCGTATTTGCGGGCCCCGGCGGACACCTGAAGAATCACCGGGGATTTCTCCTCCGAGGCGGCCCGCATGATGCCCTGGACAATTTCCATGTTGTTGACGTTGAACGCGCCCACGGCGTAGCGCCCGGCGTAGGCGGCGGCAAACATTTCCCTGGGGCCCATAAGAGGCATGGCTTCCTCCTTTTTTTGCTTGCGGTATGGCCGGAGAACGTCTCGCCGGCCGAAAAATGGTCGGAACTACCATATATCCCATATGGGGGAAAAGCGCAAAGGGGAAGGCCGGGGCAACAGACGCCGGGCCTTCAGGCCAGCCCCATGCCTTCCAGTTCTTTCAGGCCCGCCTGATCCGTGAACTCAAAGCGCAGCGGCGTCACGGTGATGTAGCCCCGGTTGAGCAGATCCTTGTCAGAACCGGCGTTGATGGTATGGGCCGGAATTTCGCCTTCCAGCCACCAGTAGGGCGCGCCGCGCGGGTCAAGGCGCTCCAGATAGACGTTTTTCCAGACGGCGCTGGTCTGCGGGCAGACCCGCAAACCCTTGGCCTGATCCAGCGCGCCCGCCGGATAGTTGAGATTGACGACCCGGCGCGGGCCCAGGCGCGTCCAGTCGATGCGCTCCGCCAGGGCCACGGCGTGCCGGGCCTGGGGCAGCAGGTCAGCGCAGCCCGCGCGGTCGTCATACGAGACGGCCAGACTGGGCAGCTCCTCATGGGCCGCTTCCGTGGCGGCGCCCACCGTGCCGGAGTAGAGAATGTCCGGCCCCACGTTGGGCCCGGCGTTAATGCCGGAGATGACCATGTCCGGCCTGCGCGGCAGCAGGCGGCCCAGGGCCAGCTTGACGCAGTCCGTGGGGGTGCCGTAAATGCCCGTGCCCGTGAAGCCGGGCTCTTCAAACTCCATGGCCCGCAACGGTTCAAAAACCGTGAGGGAGTGCCCCACGCCGGATTGCTGGCGCATGGGAGCCACCACGCGCACGCTGTGCCCGGCTTCCCGCAGGGCCGCGTACATGGCCCGAAGGCCCGCCGCGCGAATGCCGTCGTCATTGGTCAGCAGAACATCCATTTGACAACACCTCGCAAAGAAGGGAATCTGCGAAAAAAGCCATGCCTGAGCCGGAAAGCGCGTTTTGGGGCTCATGGCCTTCATGCTTCAGCCGCTGTCTGAGGCATGAAGACGGCTGAAGACATGCCGTCCCGCGCGGGCCGGGACGCGCGGAAACAACTCTCATTCGGCGCGCCGCCCCGAACCACGAGCAGCAGACGACTCGGGGCCAGTCGCGCGACAGCGGATACTATATGGAAAAAGGCAGCTACGTCAAAGATATCGGCCCCGCTTCCGAGGCGCGCGGGCTGTTTGTGGTCAGCCAGGCGGCCCAGGGCCAGTCGCGCAACGGGCCGTACTGGCGGCTGACCCTAGCCGACGCCAGCGGCAGCCTGGAGGCCAAGATATGGCATCCGCTCAGCGCGGAGTTCAGCGATATTCCCGTGGGTTCCGTGGTCTGGGCCGAGGGGCGCGCCGGGCTGTACCGGGATCAGATTCAGCTCACGGTGGAGCAGCTGCGCCAGCTCTCCGGGGAAGAGCGCGCGGCGGTGGACCAGGCCGCCCTGATGCCCGCCAGCCCCTTTTCCCTGGACGACATGCTGGACGAACTGCTGACCCTCTGCAAAGAGGAATTCCGCCACCCGCCCTGGCGCAAGCTGGCGCTCTCGGCGCTCAGCAATCAGGAATTGCGCGCCGCTTTCCGGGTCTGCCCGGCGGCCAAGGGCGTGCATCATGCCTATGTGGGCGGCCTGCTGGAGCATACCCTGAGCGTGTTCAGGCTCTGTCGCCGCATCGCGGACCAGTATCCCCAACTGGATCGCCAGACCCTGCTGGCCGGGGCCCTGTTTCATGATTTCGGAAAAATTCGCGAATTTTCCGGCGGTCTGGCCAATGATTACACGGATGAGGGCCGTCTGTTGGGGCATCTCGTGCTGGGCGTGGAAATGCTGAACCCGCATCTGGAGAAGTCCGGCCTGGACGAGGGCCTGCAACGCCACCTGAAGCACCTCATCCTGAGCCATCACGGCGAATTGCAGTTCGGCGCGGTGCGCCAGCCGCACACGGCCGAGGCCATGGCCCTGCACTATGCCGACAATCTGGACGCCAAAATGGCCCAGTGCCGGAGCCTGTTCGAGCAGTTGGGAGAGGAAGGGCAGGACTGGACCCCCTGGCAGGCCACCCTGGGGCGGCCGCTGTACCGGGCCGCGCGCACTCCGGAATCTCCCGCGTCTTCACGCGCGGGGGCTTCAGCCAGGGGCCGCAAAAACGCGGTGAGGGAAGAATGTTTATCTCTTTTGAAGGTATAGAAGGTTCGGGCAAGTCCACAGCCCAGCGTCTGCTGGCCGAACACCTGCAAAAGCTCGGGCATGACCCCCTGCTCACCCGTGAGCCGGGCGGTTGCGTTCTGGGCCGCAGCCTGCGGCCCATCCTGCTGGACGCCCGCACGCGCGGTCTTTCCGCCCGGGCTGAGCTGTATCTGTTTCTGGCGGACCGCGCCCAGCATGTGGCCGAGGTCATCCGCCCGGCGCTGGAGGCCGGGCAGACCGTGCTGTGCGACCGCTATGCGGACTCCACCCTGGCTTACCAGGGCTATGGGCGCGGGCTTGACCCGGAGCGTCTGCGCCATGTCAACGACATGGCCACCGGCGGCCTCATGCCCGATCTGACCCTGCTGCTGGATCTGCCCGTGCATTGCGGGCTGGAGCGGGCGGGCCTGCGCAACAGGCGGGAAGGCACCGTGCTTTCCGAGGGGCGCTTTGACGCAGAAAGTCTGGAGTTTCATGAGCGCGTGCGCGGTGGCTACCGGAGCATGGCCGCCGAGGAGCCTGAGCGCTTCGCCATCATTGACGCGGCCCAGCCGCCCGAAGACGTGATGCTGCAATGCCTTTCGGCGGTGGAGGCCTCGCTGCGGCGGCGGGGCAGAGGGCTGGACTGAAAAAGCTGACCGTTGGGAATCGTGAGGAGCACGGCATGAGCGAAATGTACACCATTCACGCGGAGGGAACGCGCCTGCGTTTTGAACCGCGCCAGGACGACGCGCTGGCGGATGCCGCGGCGCGGGGGGCGCGGCGCGACGGCTATGAGACCGTCAGCCGCATGGGCGATCCCGGCTTGCTGCATTGCGCGGTTTTTCGCCGGGCTGGCGGCGACGGCGGCCTTTTTGCCCTCCACGATCAGGACGGTCTTTTGTTTGCCGCCGTGGCTGAAAGCAACCTGGCCTATGCCCTGGCCCAGGGTTTTTTCGGCAGAATGGTTTCCGAGGCCCGTTATGGGGCCGACATTTTTGAAAATATGGATGATTGCGATGAGCGCTGAGCCTCTTGCGGCCGCCCGCCGTCTGGGGGTGGTCTTTTTTCCGGCTTTTGACTGGGCCATTTCAGCCACGCACCCGGAGCGTGAGGAACGCCTGCTCTACACCCGCGACCAGTTGCAGGAAGAAGGGCTTTTCGATATCCCCGGCATCAGCGAATACCGCCCCTCTTTCGCCAGCCGCGCCCAGCTGGCGCGCGCCCATTTCTGTCTGCCCTCGGTGGGCGCGGTGAGCACTGATTCCCATCTGGCCGCGGCCGGCGGGGCCATCACCGCCGCGCGTCTGGTGCTGGAGAAAAAAGAAGACAGGGCCTTCGCCCTGGTGCGCCCGCCCGGCCATCACGCCATGCGCGTGGTTCACGGCAATCGCGGCTTCTGCAACATCAATAATGAAGCCGTGATGGTGGAGTACATTCGCGATCACTACCCCCATCCCGACGGGCGGCCCCTGCGCATCGCCATTGTGGATACGGACGTGCACCACGGCGACGGCAGCCAGGACGTGTTCTGGAACGACCCGCACACCCTGTTCATCTCTCTGCATCAGGACGGCCGCACCCTCTATCCCGGCACGGGTTTTCCGCAGGAATGCGGCGGCCCTGCGGCTCTGGGCCGAACCATCAACATCCCTCTGCCGCCCGAGACGGCGGATGAGGGCTATCTGTACGCCATTGAACATGCCGTGCTGCCCATCCTGGCCGAGTTCAAGCCTGACCTGGTCATCAATTCCGCCGGGCAGGACAATCATTTTACCGACCCGCTGGCCAATATGCGTCTTTCGGCCCAGGGCTATGCGGCGCTCAACGCGGCCCTGAACCCGGACATCGCCGTGCTGGAAGGCGGCTATTCCATCCGGGGCGCGCTGCCTTACGTCAATCTGGCCATCTGCCTGGCCCTGGCCGGGCTGTCTGCCGAAGACATCAGCGAGCCGGGCCGCACCCCGGCCTCCACCCGCCAGCGGGCCGAAACGGGCCGCTACATCGCCGAACTCTGCGATCAGATGGTGAAACTCTACCGGCATCCCCCGGCGCAACCCGCGGAAGGCCGGGAAGAGGACGGCTGGTGGGCACGGCGCAAGCACATTTTTTACGATACGGACATGCTGCGCGAAAGCCAGTGCGAAGCCTGGCGCCTTTGCGGCGACTGTTCCGGCCTGGGGCGGATAGAAAGCAGCTCGGAACGGGTGGAGCGCTCTCTCTGCCTGCTGATTCCCCGCCATGCCTGCCCGCGCTGCCGGCAGGAGGGCGCGGCGCTGGCGGAGCGGGCCCGCAAAAGCGGTCGTTATGCGCATGTGCTGGCGCTGGACGGGGATTGCCCCGGCGATGACGCGGCTGACGCGTGACGGAGTGGCGCTTGCCAGCGCGAAAAATTCCCGCCTTTTTGGCTTGTTGTGGCGACAGCCCCACCCTTCGCTCCGCTTCGGGCGGCGAGCGGAGCAATCTCCCTTTTTACCGACAAGCAAAAGCCATAAAATGTATTTTTAATGAGCTTTGAGCCTAACAATCTCCATTCATTGCCTGATCAACCGGCACTCGGCGAAAGGGGGGCAAAGCCGCCAGCGCCGTAAAGCCGGTTCTGACGGAGCAGCACGACAAAGCGCGAACAGCCAGGGCACGAACGAGATGCGCCCGCCCTCCTCTGCCCCTGTCGCGTCAGGGAGGGGCGGTTCTTATCTGCGCCGGCGCATGCGGCGTTTGCCGCCGCGGCGGTATGAGCGCGATTCGCGGTCTGCCGGCGAGCCGCCGGCCGCTCTTACGAGGCCATGTCTTCAGCCTGCGCCTTGAGGGCCTCGGTCTGCGCCGCCGTGGACAGGGCGTCAAACAGCGGCGTCAGCTCGCCTTCCATGATCCGGTCCAGAGAATACAGGGTCAGGTTGATGCGGTGATCCGTGCAACGGCCCTGCGGGAAATTGTAGGTGCGGATGCGCTCCGAGCGGTCGCCCGAACCCACCTGCGCCTTGCGGTCGGCGGAAAGCTCCGCGTTCTGGCGCTCGCGCTCGGCGGCCAGAATGCGCGAGGCCAGCACTTTCATGGCGCGGGCCTTGTTTTTGTGCTGCGAGCGCTCGTCCTGGCAGGTTACAACGGTATTGGTGGGCAAATGGGTGATGCGCACGGCGGATTCCGTCTTGTTGACGTGCTGCCCGCCCGCGCCGGATGCGCGGTAAATATCAATGCGCAAGTCTTCGGGCCGTATCTCCACATCCACTTCCTCGGCTTCGGGCATCACGGCCACCGTGGCCGCCGACGTGTGGATGCGCCCCTGTGTTTCGGTGGCGGGCACGCGCTGCACGCGATGGGCGCCGGCCTCGAATTTGAGGCGGCTGTAAACCCGGTCGCCGGAAATCAGGCAGATGACTTCCTTGTAACCGCCCGATTCTGAAGGCGATTCGCTCATCAGCTCCACCTTCCAGCCCTGAAGCTCGGCATAGCGGGTATACATACGAAAGATATCCGCCGCGAACAGCGCCGCCTCCTCGCCGCCGGCGCCGGCCCGGATTTCAAGAATGGTATTCTTTTCGTCCAGCGGGTCCGTGGGCAGCAGGGCCACTTTGAGAGCCTGCTCGATGCGGGGCAGTTCCTCCTCGGCCCGACGAACCTCCTCATGCGCCATTTCGCGTATGCCGGGGTCTTCGTCGTGCAGCAGCTGCTTGTTATCCTCCAGCTCCCGCTGCAGCGCCCGGTACTTGCGGAACAGCTCCACAATTTCACGCAAATCGGCGTGCGCCTTGGTCAGTTTGCGGTAGTGCTCCTGATCATTGAACACGTCGGGCTGGGCCAGGGCCTCTTCCAGCTCCATATATTTTTTTTCAAGACCTTCCAGTTTGGCGAACATATGCGAACTCCGGCACGCAAGCGCGCAAAAGATGAAAAAAACGGAAACAGCCGCCACGGACGCCCCTCAGGCGGGGACGGCCCGGATGGCCCGGCCAACCGGGCAAGGCTCAACCCTCGGAATAGGGCACGGTGTGGATTCTCGCCCCGGCATCCGGGCCCAGAGCCTCGCGCAGCGCCACTATGGCCACGTCCAGCTGATTCTGATCCGGCTCACAGGTGGTCAGGCGTTGCAGGGCCAGCCCCGGCGCGCGCAGCAGCGTGGCCCAGAAACCGTCGGGCATGCGCGCCGCGTAGCGGATCAGCTCGTAGGCCAGGGCGCTGATGGGCGCCATAAGCAGAAACTTGAAGGACACGGTCAGGGCATGCTTGGCCGCCATGCTCTGCGGCGTGTGGATCATCAGCAGCAAGGGCACCAGCACCGCGTGCAAAATAATGGAAATGCAGATCACAAACAGCAAGAAAGTGGTGCCGCAACGGGGGTGCAGGCGGCTCATGCCCGCCGCGCGGGCCGCGCTGACCTCGCCGCCGGCTTCAAAGGCGTGAATGGTCTTGTGCTCGGCCCCGTGATACTGAAACACGCGCCGGATATCCGGCACATGGGATATGAGGCGAATGTAACCCATGAAAATGCAGCACTTGAAAAAGCCGTCCCAGATGTGAAAGGACAGCCCTTCCACATCGCCGCCCAGATGCAGCCAGAGCATGACCAGCGAAAGCAGGTGCGGGGCCACCACAAAAAGGGCGACGGCCATGAGCAGGGCCAGGCCCAGGCTCAGGGCCAGGCTCCAGCCGGACAGCTCTTCCTCCGCGCTCTGGGCCGCGGCCTCCACCGAACGGTTCAACGCCTGGATGCCGTTGACCAGGGTTTCCAGCAGAATGGGAAAACCGCGCACAAAAGGCTTTTTGAGCCAGGCGCGACGGGTCAGGGAAAACCAGGGCAAACGCTGGGCGCGGATGACGCCGTCCGGGCGGCGCACGGCCAGACCGTACACATCGCCGTTGCGCATCATCACGCCCTCCATGACGGCCTGACCACCCACAGAAGGGCAGTCGGCCGTCAGGCGGGGCAAAAGAGCCAGCAACCCTGGCGCGAGCCCCGGCGGCGGGGCCAGGCGCGGGCGACCGATCAGGCTGCGCTTACTTCTGTTCAAACTTGGCGTACTTTTTACGGAAGCGGTCAATGCGGCCGGCCGTATCCAGAAAGCGCTGCTTGCCGGTGAAAAAGGGGTGGCAGGAGGAGCAGACTTCCACATGAATCTGTTCGCCCTTGGTGGAGAGCACCTGCTCTTCATGGCCGCAGGCGCAGGTGATGGTAGCCTTGAACACTTTGGGATGGATGTCTTTTTTCATGACAAAACCTCGTCGCGGTCGGCCGGACCCGGTTTTCAGCGGCCCTGTCGCCGGTTTGACCGGCAGGGCCTGACCTTTACGGACGCCGCGCAATTTTTTTCCCGGCCTGAAAGGAATATCAGACAGGGACGGCCTATATAGCCGTCTTTGCCGGCTTTGGCAAGAGCGGCGGGCCGCGGCGACGGACGGCTTGGGGCGGCGGTTTTATTTATGCGATTCTTCGCGCCGCCACGCCTCCCGATGTTTTCATGCGTTTGCCCGGGGCCGGGGGCGGGCATTGACCCGTGAGACAGCTTGTCGTAATTTTGTCAATTCAATGTATTACCCTTGCATGGAGAGCGCTATGGCCCCCACCGGCAACCCGGACACGATGCAGATCGGCAGCGACGCCACGGCCCCTGAACCGGCCCGGCCCGGCGTTGATTTTATCCGCGCCCGCATTCAGGAGGATAACGCCTCCGGCCGTTTCGGCGGCCGGGTTCACACGCGTTTTCCGCCTGAGCCCAACGGCTACCTGCATCTCGGACACGCCAAGTCCATCTGTCTCAACTTTGGCGTGGCGCGTGAATTCGGCGGCATGTGCAATCTGCGTTTTGA
This sequence comes from Desulfovibrio sp. SGI.169, assembly GCF_050313595.1. Classification (NCBI taxonomy): domain Bacteria; kingdom Pseudomonadati; phylum Thermodesulfobacteriota; class Desulfovibrionia; order Desulfovibrionales; family Desulfovibrionaceae; genus Desulfovibrio; species Desulfovibrio sp. SGI.169. The sequence goes on from NZ_JBNPLS010000001.1 coordinate 97,420, forward strand.
CGACACCAATCCCACCAAGGAAGAAAGCGAGTATGTGGAGTCCATCCGCGAGGATGTGCGCTGGCTGGGCGGCGACTGGCAGGAGCGGGAGTTTTACGCCTCCAATTATTTTGAGCGCCTGTACGACTATGCCGAGCAGCTGATCCGCATGGGCAAAGCCTATGTGGATGACCTCTCGGCCGACGAAATACGCGAATATCGCGGCACGCTCACCGAGCCCGGCCGCGAGAGCCCGTACCGCAACCGCGGTGTGGAGGAAAATCTGGATCTCTTTCGCCGCATGCGCGCCGGAGAGTTCCCGGACGGAACGCGCGTGCTGCGCGCCAGGATCGACATGGCCTCGCCCAATCTGGTCATGCGCGACCCCACGCTTTACCGCATCCGCCATGCCAGTCACCACCGCACGGGCACCGCCTGGTGCGTCTATCCCATGTATGACTTTACGCACTGCCTGTCCGACTCGCTGGAGGGCATCACGCATTCGCTCTGCACGCTGGAATTTGTGAACAATCGCGAGCTGTACGACTGGGTGCTGGACACTCTGGGCGTGTACCATCCGCAACAGATCGAATTTGCCCGCCTGAACCTGACCCATACCGTGCTTTCCAAGCGCAAGCTGATCCAGCTGGTCAGAGAGGGGCATGTCCGGGGATGGGACGACCCGCGTATGCCTACGCTCAGCGGCCTGCGCCGCCGGGGCGTTCCGGCGGCGGCCCTGCGCGAGTTCTGCGCCCGTATCGGCCTGGCCCGCGCCGACTCCATGGTGGATTACTCCATGCTGGAATTTTGCGTTCGCGAGCACCTCAACGCGCATGCCCCGCGCGCCATGGCCGTGCTGGACCCCATCAAGGTGGTTATCGAAAATTATCCGAAAGACCAGGTGGAGGAATTTGAAATGCCCTACCACCCGGAAGACCCCTCCTATGGCAGCCGCAAGGCGCCGTTCTCGCGCGAGCTGTATATTGAGCGTGACGACTTCCGCCTGGAGCCGCCCAAGAAGTTCCATCGCCTTTCGCCCGGCGCGGAAGTGCGCCTGCGCTACGCCTATTTCATCACCTGCCGCGAGGCCGTGCTGGATGAGAACGGCAATGTGCTGGAACTGCGCTGCGTATACGACCCCCAGAGCCGGGGCGGCCAGAGCCCGGACGGGCGCAGGGTCAAGGGCGCCATCCACTGGGTGTCGGCGGCGCACGCCCTCCCGGCGGAGGTACGCCTGTACGAGCATCTCTTTGCGGCGGAAAACCCCAATGCCGTACCCGAGGGCAAAACCTTTCTGGACAACCTCAACCCCCAGTCCCTGCGTGTGACGCGCGGCCTGCTGGAACCGGCCCTGGCCAACTGCGAAATCGGCCGAACCCTGCAATTTGAGCGCCTGGGCTATTTCTGCAAAGACAAGGACAGCTCGCCGGAGCTGGCCGTGTTCAATCGCACGGCCACGCTGCGGGATACCTGGGCCAAACTGGAGAAAAAGGGAGCGTAAAGCGCCCATCACGGATCACAGACTCTTGCCGACCGCCCGGAATCAGAATCACCCGTATAGCGGGTGGTTCTGATTCATCAGCCAAGATTAGGAAGATTGAATATCCATCTCAACCAACCAAGAACGGAACTTGCTCGCCTCCCTATTGTAGTTTCGTTGTCTCCACAGACGTTCAACACACGCATCTTATCACAGACTTGTTGTTTGGTGGGCAACTCTCCGTTGCTTTCTATCACATGATCAAAGAAAATGGCAAATATCTGATGCTCAACCATCAAGCTAACCAACTTTAATTGGCGCTCCTTATAGGTCATACGGCACAACAATTCACCAATTCTAGTTAGCTTGACTATTCTACTTCTTATTACTCGCTCAAAGATTCCAAGATAGATACCAGCACTTACATAGTAATCATATTGACGCTCTACGAACTCCATCAATTCCATAATTTGCTCTTTCGTCATCGGATTGTTTTCCATATTTTCTAACAACGATATGAGCCGATTCACGGAATCTGCCTGTATGAACGGAATATCGGTTTCTTCAATATTATCGCTCTTCGTAACAACGGTATTTCTCCGAACACCCATCAAATCTTCATGAGAAATATGTATGTCCTGTAATGAATAATTTTTTGTTTGTATTAATTCTATGGATGAATAGTCTTCAAGCGTATTAAATCTGTACTCAAACAAACGATATATCATATTGGAATAGACAGATAATATTAGCCGTATAGGCTTATTGACTTTCTCCTTCCACAATCTGTATGGATAATACAACTGCCTGACGTGAAAATCTTTGTGTAACACGTTCTTCGCTTCTAATATTACCACGTTATTACTATTCTCAAAGCCACCATCTATCTCGCATTGTGCGTTATTTACGCTAATTCTACGCTTTATGTTTCTATGAGTATCCACTTCAAAATTAAAGTATCCAGTACCCATACGACCATTAAAAGTTACTACTGTATTGGATGCTTCAAGGAAGTCATCTAAAATTCCAGACAGAACGAGAACATTAATTGCATTTGCCTCGGAAGTGATGTTGTTAACATCTATGGTTTCATATTCTCCAAGTTGAACTTGCGTCATTTGTTCAACTCGTTCTGTCAATTCAGGAATTTCCTGATACAGAATAAAGTCGCCAATAACGTAAGAACCTCTACTATCAGGAAGGATGTTCAGATTGTTCGTCTTTAAAGAAGATGGCAAACTTTCGGAACTATCCCACTTCGCCATTATCCTAGGTTCTTTGTATTCCTTAATTTGGGCGGCTGTGATGTGAAATATTCCATTTTGCTCAACCTCATGAACGATGTTGTACCGACTCAGTAATGCACACCAAGCCTGTTCAGCGTTCATTTCTCTGGAAGTTTCATCAAGCATATATCAAAACCTCATTGACATCTCCACGCTTTGCAGAGTTGCTATTGATAGCACGTTTCGCTTGAACAGTCTTAATCGTATACTCTTTGTAAAGTTCACGAATTTCAGTACAGTCAGAGTTGGATTGAGCAAACTTAATACCTTTCTCTCTCAGCTTGTCGCATTCCTTTTTCAACTCTTGCTGTTGCTTGTATCCGAAGCCATTCTCCGTATAACCTGTAAAGTTCGCAGAACTTGAAATCGGCATATAGGGCGGGTCAAGATAAACGAAACTTCCCCTTCTTGCTTTTTTCAATGCTTCTTTGTAATCTCCTTGAAGCAAAGTAATTTCATTGTCGTTGAAATACTTTGACATCGCCCTTATTACAGGAATATTCACTATATTAGGATTCTTATATCTTCCATACGGAGAATTAAAATAACCTGAAGAATTTACCCTATACAATCCATTGTAACAAGTCTTATTCAGGTAAATTATTCTTGAAGCTTTTTCAATCATAGACATTAATTTATATTTTTCTGTTCTATCCAGTTCTCTTATTTCATAGAAATATTCCTCAGAGTTATTAACATAATGAACTTGTAATGATTTAATAAGCTGTTCTGGATTATTCTTCACAACTTTATAAACATTCATTAATTCGGAATTGTAGTCATTTACAATAGCCTTCTTTGGCTGATGAGCGAACAAAACAGCACCACCACCAAGAAAAGGTTCTATATACGTTCCCTTGGATTGAATTAACGGGAGAATGTCATTTAAGAGCTGCCTCTTACCACCAACCCATTTCAAGATAGGTGAGAGAAGTATATTTTTAGCCATTTTGAGTCTCCTGAAGCCGATACCAAATACTTATTTCATACGTTATATTATTGGGATAATCAAGTAAAATTTTCTTTTATGATTGATTTTGTCAACTTTAGATTGATTGTCAACAAAACTTTCTTTAATTGTCTTATTGCTTCATAGTAGCGAAATCCCTTTGTGTGGTCTCTTTTCATACCACGCAAGGGGATTCTTAGTTTGAATATGTTACCCCTGATAGTTATAATTAACTTCAACATTGAACAATCCACCGACTAAAGCCGGTGGATTTACCTATGGCTTTAGCCAGTCGAAGGCGCATAGTGCCTAAGACAATAAACCATCCGCTATGCGGGTGCGCGACAGAAAGTTTTACAAAAAAAGCACCTTTCAGTTACGATAGAGGTGTTCAAGCCCATCGTAACCTTCAGAAAAGGTGCTTAATATGGGAGCCAAGACTCAAAGTTTAGCTCATACCCGTTGGCTGTGCAAATACCATATCGTATTTACACCCAAGTATCGAAGAAAAATTATTTTCACACAACTATGCGAAAATATTGGATATATTCTTAAAAATCTGTGCAAATACAAAGGCGTGGAAATTTTGGAAGGGCATATCATGCCAGATCATGTCCATATGCTGGTCAGTATCCCACCCAAAATCAGCGTATCAAGCTTTATGGGTTACCTGAAGGGGAAAAGTTCACTGATGATCTTCGATAAGCATACGAATTTGAAGTATAAGTTTGGCAACCGTAAGTTTTGGGTAGAAGGCTATTACGTCAGCACAGTAGGACTGAACGAAGCCACCATCCGAAAATACATTCAGCAACAGGAGCAACATGACATCATGTAAGACAAACTGACTACAAGGGAATATCAAGACCCCTTCAAGGGGTAGGCCAAAGCGGTAATGGCATTGGGCTTGAATGAAGTGAAAGCCAGCGTCTTTAGGTGTTGGCCGGTAACAAGCCCTTATAGGGCTAGAGCAAATCACCCGCTATGCGGGTGGTTCTGATTTGGCGACTAAAGTCGCGTTCCGGGTAAAGCCGGTATGGCCCCTGCTGAAGCAGGCTGAAGTCATTCCCCCCTCAATTCGGAAGGTTTCATCGGCATCTTCCTGTTGTGCAATGTATTGCTTGATCACCTCATCGGTCACATTGCCGCTGCTGCAACAGAAATAGCCGCGCGCCCACATATGGCGTCCCCAATACTGGCGGTGCAACAAGGGAAATTCGTTTATCAAGGCATGGGAGGTCCGACCTTTCAGTTGCCGCATCAGCCCGCTCACAGCAAGGTTTGGAGGAATTGAAACGAAAAGGTGGATATGGTCGGGAGCCATATGCCCTTTGAGCATTTCCACCTGATATTTCTCACAGATACCGCGTATCAGCGACCTGCCCCTCTGGGCGATGTCGCCTGACAAAATCTTTTTCCGGTACTTGGTTATCCAGACCAGGTGCAGGTGAATTGAAAAAACACTTTGGGAGCCTTTGCGATAATTACTCATGCCCACAGACTACAAAAGAAAGCTAAAGCCGCCACCTAAAGGTGGGGGGGTACCCCTCCCTGAGTAGGACAATAATTCACCCACGGCGGCGGGTTCGGTAATGGCCGCATGGTGGCCGTTGGCAGTGGGCGCGAGAGCGCCGCGCAAGTCGGCGGCAATGTCATGTTCCGCCCTGCCGGTGACGACTGCGTAACGGAAAATCCGTCCGGTATCGCGCAGTGCCTTGTGGACGATGGTCAGCGCGCCCCGTTCCTCCACTCGTCGGGCGGCAAGCAGTCTTTCGGCGTGATGGCATTGATAGGGCGCTTGCCGATGTGGGGAAAAGATTTTCTTCCAGAATACGGATGACCGCCCGTTTGTAGGCGTTCTTCCATTGTCTTGCATACTTGGCGTACCTTCCCGCGCCACATCCTCAAAGGAATTACGGGCCGCTTCCGCCGCCGCTTCTCTGGCCTGCCGCCGTGCTTCGCTGGGATCGGTATGTTCTCTCAGCAGTTTTTTTGGCGTCTTCCCTCTTTTCCCGCGCTTCGCGCAGGCTCACGGACGGATACGAACAAAGAGAAATGAGCTTCTGCCTGCCCGCAAAGCGGTACGCCAGCCGCCACGATTTTTGCCCGTAGGCGTGACATAGAGGAACAGGCCCCCACCGTCCGAATGCTTCTGTACCTTGCCGTTGGCCGCGACATGCCGCATGAATATGTCGGTCAGTTTCATCCATCCACCTCCAGTGCGGTTTTCCTTGGTACGGTTGGGCTGACTGTACCAGCATATTCCTGAAAAATCCTTTTGCCACAATGGATTACAGAAAATATGCCGGTAGCGGGAGGGATCACCCCCTCCCGATTTCCCAGGGCCGGGGGCGCACTGTCTGGCCTTGGGAAACGCCATCATTGACAGCCCCGATCTACCAAAAGACTACCAACGTGTCTGCCAACGGTTTTTCGGATTCAGAGGGATTCTGGTGGATGACATGAAATAAGCATGCCTAGTTAACATGATGAAATTACATGATAACTGGACACATTTGGATTCCCCAAAACTACTTGAATAACTTCAAAGCGAAACGCTCTAAAACGGCAGGCGCAACAGCCGCAGACTGTCAGGCTGGATATAGAGCAAACGATCGGCGCTCACGGCTTCAGGCCGGGTTGCAAAGCTGTCTTTGCGGATGTTCAGAATGGCTTCGGCCTCGTGGCTGCAATCAAAAAGATGCAGAATCTCGTCATCCACGCGGTCGGCGGTGGTCCAGTGCCGGTTTACCGGCGGCCCTTCCGGGGTCAGGCTGCGCATGAAGCAAAAAATGGCCGCCCGTCCGCCCGGCGGCGTGAGCCAATCCTGGCAGACGCGCCAGAACTCGTCGGGTGAAGGCCGCGCCTCCGTGCCGAAGGGCACGCGCACTTCCAGGGGGAGAGCGCGGCTCTGCGCCCGCAGCATGCCGTCCACCAGATTGAGATAATCGGTTTCCTGCTCCAGCACGGCCTTGAAGGCTTCAGGCGCGCCCGCCAAAGCCAGCAGCGTTTCGTTGAGGATGTCCCGCGCCTTGAGCACCCGTATGCCGTGGGTCAAGCGCAGGGCGTTGAGCACCGCGTAAATGGCGCAAAAAGTGTCCAGCTTGCCCTGAAAAAACGGTTTGACCATACGGCCCCTCCGCGTCCTGTTATGCCCGCAAGCCCCAGGCGGGTCAAGACAGCCGGGCGAGGCCGCGCAGAGCGCGCCTGGTTCGGGTTGCAGGCTGTTTCTGACCATTGCGGCATTGCGCAAACCGCACATCCCAAGCCGGAGACGCGCCAGGGTCGTTTAACAGTCTCGACTGTTTGTTTAACCGTAATTTTTCGCCAGATTTCCACGGCGGAGCGCCACTGGCGGCGGTCTGTCTTCAGCGGCGGGAAATGACGCGGCCCCCATTGTTGCGGGGCCGCTTGTTCATGACGGGGGGGATTCACGCCTTCAGCGCTCAGTCTGGGGCGCGGGCTGGGGCGCGGGCGCGGCGCTGTCCACGGCGCTGATATCCGCGCTCAATTCGCGGGCCAGCGCATCCGTGAAAGAGGCGGGCAGCTCGGATTGCAGCCGGACATCATGGCGCGCCAGCAACCCCAGACGCATCTGGCTGCTGGCCACGGCATTGCGCTTGGAAATATTTTTCAGATTCGTCCGGCTGGGGCGGCGAGAGCTGGGCACGCGCCGCTGCACCAGCAGCACGTCGGCCAGCAGGGCCGTGCCGCCAGCGCCGGAAAGAGCGGAGGGCGCGCCATAGCCGGCGTCCACCACGCTGCGCAGGTTTTCCGGGCTTGTCTGCCCCGCCGCGAGTACGGAAATCTGGACAATATGACCCGCCTGGCTGGGATTGTCCGTCACGGTAAAGCCCTTGCGCCCCAGCCAGGCCTCAGTCTGGGGGCGAAGGCGGGAGACGCGGCTGGTCATGTCCCGCACGCTCACATATGCCACGCTGGAAATATCCTCGTCGCTGGCCCGGTTCAGCGCGCCGGAGCGCAGTACCTCCACTTCCGCGATGCCGCCGTCGCCCTGGCGGATGCAGGCATTGAGAGAAAGCAGACCCGACGTCAAAAGCAGAAGACAAAACAATCGTGGTATGAGCAGCGGTATGGGCATGGGACTCCTCTGGCGGCATGCCTTGCGGCGTCGCCCGGCCCCGCGGGCGGGCGCGGACGCAAGGATGATCGGTTCAGGAAAAGTTGTCTCCCGGAGAGGCGCTTTGCCTTTTAATGCAAAAAACGGGCCTGCTTCAGCCCCGGCGGGAAAACCCGCTCCTGTTCATTGCGACGCCACCCGCCGCCGCACCCCAAATCGGCAGCGCGACGACAGGGCCCGCCCTTCGCTCCGCTTCGGGCGGCGAGCGGAAAAACCCCTTTTACCGGCACACAAAACCCATAACATGTTTTTTAATGAGGTCTGAGCCTGGTGTCTGCTTGCAAAAGTGGACACCACAAAACCCGCAAGGTTCTGCGGCGGCGTGGCCGGGTCCATTTGCGAAAAACCACGTTTTTTCGCCAACGATCCCGCAAAAGTTCTTCGCGGAATTCCGCGCGGAATTTTTGCAATCAGGCCCTAGGGCGCGAGAGCGTTGAGCACTTCCAGGCTGAGCTTGTCCTCCAGGGCGGGCAGGCAATCCTCGCGGCCCATGTCCGCCCCTTCGGCGCTGACGGCCACCTGGCGCATTTCGCTTTCAGCGGGCTCGCGCCCGTCGGAACGAATGCCCACCCCGGCCCTCAGGCCCCAGACCTTGCTTTTGCCCCGGCTGTCCAGCAGGGCCACGCCCAGGCCCAGCAACGCGCCGCCGCCCGCTCCCCAGCCCGCGCCGCCTCGGCCGTTGGCGTCCACGGCGCGGCCCAGCAGCATGCCCAGCATGGCCCCGGCGGCTGCGCCGCTCAGAGCCTTGCCCGCGCTGACCGGTTCGCTTTTGGAACCCAGAGGGTAAATATCCTCAATGCGCACGCGCACCAGAATGTCGGCGTCCCTGGCCGCTTCGGCCGGGGTGAGGCCGCGTTCGCTCTGGATATAGGCCGTGAGCATGGATTGCAAATCCGCATTCAGGTTGGGGTCGCCGCCGCTGACGGCCACATGCACGCTCTGGCCGGATCTGACGGGCACGCGCGGCAGGGGTTCAAGCGACGTCTGCGCCGGAGCGCCGCCCCCCGGGCCGCCCTGTTCCGGCGCGACACCCGCGGTCTGCCGCCCGGCGCACGCGGCCAGCAGGCCGCACAGCAGCAGACAGAGCGGCAAAAAATAGCCATATGACCGATGAGGCGCACGCATATGCACATCCCCTGGATCGTGCCGGGCAAAGACACCGAACCTGTTTCCATTGTTTCAGTAGCCCAGATGAAGACGCCTGTCCAGTCGGCGGGGCCGCGCCGGAAGCCCGGCCGGCCGCCGCACTTGACGCCGCCCGCGTTTGTCGTATCTTGCCCCTACCATAATGAATGCAATGAACCCGGAGCGCCGGCGGCCCCCGCGGCGGCGCACGGCATCCGGATGAGGACGGCGCATGGGCAAGCAGTTGATCATAGTGGAATCCCCGGCCAAGGTGAAAACCATCAAGAAATTTCTGGGCCCGCAGTACGCGGTGCAGGCCAGCGTGGGCCATGTGCGCGATCTGCCCTCCAGCTCTCTGGGCGTGGATGAGGCCAATGACTTTGCGCCCCATTACGAAGTGATTGAAAACAAGAAAAACGTGGTCAGCGAACTGCGCGCCGCCGCGGCCAAGGCCGATACGGTCTACCTGGCCCCCGACCCGGATCGCGAGGGCGAGGCCATCGCCTGGCATGTGGCCGAGCTGATCCGCGACAAGGCCAAAGATATCAAGCGCATTCAGTTCAATGAAATCACGGCCAAAGCCGTCAAGGATGCCCTGGCGCACCCGCGCGCGCTCAACAGCCATCTTTTTGACGCCCAGCAGGCCCGGCGCGTGCTGGATCGCCTGGTGGGCTACAAAATTTCGCCCCTGCTCTGGAAAACCATCAAGCGCGGCATTTCCGCCGGGCGCGTGCAATCCGTGGCCCTGCGTCTGATTGTGGAACGCGAGGCCGAGCGCGAAGCCTTCAGGCCTGAGGAGTACTGGCTGTTCAAGGCTCTGCTTGCCGCCGACGCGCCGCCGCCGTTCAAGGCGGAACTGGTCAAAGTCAACGCCAAGAAGGCCGTCATCGGCAACGCGGCGCAGGCGGACAGTCTGGAGGCCGCGCTCAGGGGCAAAGCCTTTGTGGTGGAAAGCGTGGAAGAAAAAGAACGCGAACGCGCGCCCCAGCCCCCCTTCATCACCTCCACCCTGCAACAGGCGGCCAACCAGCGCCTCTCCTACACGGCCAAGCGCACCATGAACATCGCCCAGCGCCTTTATGAAGGCGTGGAGCTGGGGGACAGGGGGCTCACGGCCCTGATCACCTACATGCGCACAGACTCCACACGCATTGCCGACGAGGCGCGCCAGGCGGCCAGAGATTTCATCATCCAGACCTTCGGCGAGAACCATCTGCCCAAAAAGACCCGCATTTACAAGGCCAGGGGCGGCGCCCAGGACGCCCACGAAGCCATCCGCCCGGTGGACGTGAACATCACGCCGGATATGGTCAAGCCGCACCTGCCGCCGGAGCAGTACAATCTCTACCGCCTGATCTGGTCGCGCTTTGTGGCCTCGCAGATGGCCGGGGCCCGCTTTCACGACACCACGGCCATGATCGCCTGCGCGCATACCCTCTGGCGGGCCAGGGGCGAGCGCCTGCTCTTTCCCGGCTTTCTGGCCGTGCTGCCGCGCGGCGCGGACGAGGCGGACGCCGCGCTGCCCCCGCTCACGGCGGGACAAAGCCTGACCCTGAACGGACTGGACAAAGAGCAGAAATTCACCCAGCCTCCGGCCCGCTACAGCGAAGCCAGTCTGGTGCGCGAGCTGGAAGAGCTGGGCATCGGCCGGCCCTCCACCTACGCGGCCATCATCTCCACCCTGCAAGACCGCGATTATGTGCAGCTGACCGAACGCCACTTTGTGCCCACAGACCTGGGGCGGGTGGTCTGCCGTCAGCTTGTGGAGCATTTTGCCAGGCTTATGGATGTGGGCTTCACCGCGCAGATGGAGGAAGGTCTGGACAGGGTGGCCGAGGGCGGCGAAAACTGGGTGGACCTGATGCGCGCCTTCGCGGCGGACTTCAATCCCACGCTGGAGGCCGCGGCCAGAAACATGCAGAGCCTCAAGGGCGGCCTGCCCGCGGATCTGCCCTGCCCGGAATGCGGCAAGCCCCTGTTGATCAAGTTCGGCAAGGCGGGCGCGTTTCTGGCCTGCTCCGGCTATCCGGAATGCCGCTACACCAGCAATTTCGCGCGCACCGGGGACGGCAGGGTGGAAGCCGTGGCCCAGGAAAAGCCGCGGTATGAAAAAGTGGGCCAATGCCCGCGCTGCGGCAAGGACCTGGTGATCAAAAAGTCGCGCACCGGCAGCCGTTTCATCGCCTGCACGGGATACCCGGCCTGCGACTACGCCGCGCCCTTTTCCACGGGCGTGCCCTGCCCTCGCTGCGGCAAGGGCGGCCTGGTGGAGAAAAGCAGCAGGCGCGGCAAGATTTTTTACTCCTGCGACCAGTATCCCCAGTGCGATTTCGCCCTCTGGGACAAGCCCGTGCCCGGCCCCTGCCCGCGCTGCGATTCTCCCTATCTGGTGGAAAAGAAAAGTCGGGACGGCGTCAGAATCATCTGTCCGGTCAAGGGCTGCGGCTATGTGAAGGAGGACGGCCATGCGTAAGGGCGGCCCAAAGAAAGGCGCTCCGGCCCCCGCGCCGGACTCGTTGCGGCTGGCCGCCCCGCCGGACGTTCCGCCCCCGGCGGGCGAGGACAGTCTGGAGGCCCGCCTGGCCGTTCTGCTGAAAGCGGGCATTCCCACAGTGCTGCTCACCGTCATCAGCCGTGAAGGCTCGACGCCGCGCCATGCCGGCGCCCGCGCCCTGCTCACCCCGGCCGGGCTGGAAGGCACGGTGGGAGGCGGCGCGCAGGAGGCCCGCGCCGTGGAGACCGCCCGCCAATGTCTGGCGGACGGCATTTCGGCCCGCGTCTCCTGCGACCTCACCGGCCTGACCGAAAGCGGCGACATGACCTGCGGCGGCGGCATGGACGTGCTCTGCGAGGCGCTCGCGCCGGAGCAGGCCGCTCTGTTCGCCCTGGCCGGCCAGGTGCTGCGCGAGGGCGGGCGGGGCGTCTGGACTGTGGATCTGAGCCGCGAAAATCAGCCCCAACGCTGTCTGCACCTGGCGGCCTTGCCGGAGGACGCGCCGGAGTATCCGCCGGAGAGCCGGGCGGCGGGCTTCGCCGCCGCGCGCGCTGATCTGGAGGCGGCCCTCCCCCTGCTGGAAAAGCTGAACAACAGGGCCGGCCTGCTCCGCCTCGAAGAGCGAAGCGTCTATCTGGAGCCACTGGAAACGCCGCCCGTGCTGCTGCTCTGCGGCGGCGGGCATGTGTCGCTGGAGGTGGCGACGCTGGCCCATGCCTGCGGCTTTGTGGTGGACGTGGTGGACGACCGCCCGGAGTTTTCCAGCCCCGAGCGCTTTCCCATGGCCCGGCGCTGCCTGACCCTGCCCGGTTTTGAAAACCTGGTGGCGGCCTGCGGCGTCGGGCGGCGGCATTATGTGGCCATTGCCACGCGCGGGCACAGCCTCGACCGTGAGGCTCTGGCCCAAGCGCTGACCAGCCATGCCTCCTACATCGGGATGATCGGCGGCAAGACCAAGCGGGAGCAGATCTACGCCTCTTTGCGCGCCCGGGGCGTGCCTGACACGGAGCTGGCGGCGGTGCGCTGCCCCATCGGCCTGCCCATCGGCGCGGAGACGCCGCGCCAGATCGCCGTGTCCGTGGTGGCCGAACTGCTGGCCGCGCGCGCCGGCGCCCTGCAACGCCTGCGCTTTGAGGATTGAGCCTTGAGCGCGGCCCGCGCTCTTGACATTTCCATCCGCGCAAGGCTAGGTCTGAAAAGGGATATCCTCGGCATGGAAGCTATCTTAGGGGCGTTGCTGATCGCCTTTCTGATTTTTCTGTATCTGGAGACCAAGCGCCGCGCGGCCCGCCTGCAAAATCTGATCGCTGTGGAAAAGGCCGGCATTGCCGATGCCTCGCGCATGACGGCCAGCATTGGCGTTTTCTCTCCAGATGTGCAAACCACGGTGATCATCGGCGCTTCAGAGGAATACGGGGCCTTTTATTACCGCATGCTGCGCCAGAGCAAGCTGATCAATCGCAGCAAAATCAATTTGGCCAACATCGCCAGGGTGGATCTGCTGCTCAACGACCGGCCGTATCCGTTTGACTGCGACTCCACACAGCCTACCACCTCATTGCGGGCCACCGACCTTTGCGGCAAGGTGCTTGCCCTTTTTTCGTCCGAAGAGCTTAAAACCATCCAGCGCGCGGCCATGCGCATCACCTTTCTCAGCGAAATCGGCAGCGAAAAAACGCTGGAAATCACTTCCCTGCGCACCGGCGACGAGCGACACCGTTTTCAGCGTGTCCAACTGCTGAAAAACTCCATCTGGTGGGTGGCTTTTCTGAACATGGCCAGCCGGCAGGCGCGGCATATGCGCGCCCGGCTGGAGGACGAAAGCGCCGCCACGAGCTGAGGCGCGCAAAACGCGCGACCGGGCATGCCGGAGTGCGCGCCGGCCTTGCGCCGTTTTTTTTACAGATGGGAACGCCGCGCGCCGAAAAAATTTTTCATTTATTATTCCGGCGGGTTACAAAAATTGGACACGGTATGACAACCACCTGAAATAGCAGGAAATTTCTCGCGGTAACTTTTCCGTCCTCTTCCGGCCCGTTTCTTGCCTTTTTCCTTGGGGTATGCTTTATAGGGGCCTGTTTGAACCCCCTCCCACGGGGGCCGCGCCCTGGTTCCGCGCGGGCGCAGTCCGTTCGCCGGCATGTCCGCCTTTCGGCGAAGGCCAGCCGACCGCAGGCTCGCCCGGCTGGCCTTCGGACGCGCCGCCGCATATTTCAAACTCAACAACGCGGGACGGAACCGCCGCGCCAACGCCACAACGGCATCGGCGTCGGTCGCTGTCCGCGCTGAGCGGACGCGCCTTCCCCGATCTGGGGCCGGGCCGGAAGGGTTTATTCAGCGCGCGCCAAGACGCCGCTTGCAACGGAGTACCGCATGACCATAAAATCGCTCATTTCTCTTTCTTTCGTTCTGGGCCTCTGCCTGGCCCTCGCCGGTTGCGGCGAGGACAAAAATGCCCCGCAGGGCATGCTGCCCCCGGTAAGCGCGTATGACGTAACCGTGGCCGATGTGCCCTGGCCCGCCGAATATCAGGCCCAGGCTTCGGGTTCGCGCGCTGTGGAAGTGCGCTCCAGAGTGGAGGCCATTATTGAAAAGCGCCTCTATGAAGAAGGCGATTTCGTGAAACAGGGGCAGCTTCTGTTCCAGCTGGAGCGCGACCAGTACGAGGCCAGGGTTCAGCAGGCCGAGGCGCAGTTCAACAATGCCGAACGCGAATGGCGGCGCATCCGCCCGCTGTATGAAAAGAACGCCGTCTCCCAGAAAGACCGCGACGCCGCCCGCGCCGCCTACGACAGCGCCAGGGCCGAATTGCGCCAGGCCAAAATCAATCTGGACTACTGCCAGGTGACCGCCCCTGTTTCCGGCTACAGCAGCAAGGAAAACTTCACCCCCGGCAACCTGGTGGGCAACAATTCGCTGCTGACCTATGTAAACCAGACCGACCCCATGTACATTGATTTTTCCATTGCCGCGCCCGAGCGCATGCGCCGCCAGCAGATGGCCGCCGCCGGGCGCTTGCAGTTCCCCGACAACGGGCGCTACAAGGCGCGGCTGCGCCTGCTGGACGGCGCCCTGTACAAGGGCGAAGGCGAGGTGACTTTCATCGACAGCCAGGTGCAGCCCAGCACGGGCGTCATCAAGGCCCGCGCGGTCTTTGACAATGCCGACGGCCACATCATGCCCGGCCAGTATGTGCGCCTGTACATGGAAGGCGACATACTCAAAAACGCCGTGCTTATTCCGCAAAAATGCGTTCTTCTGACCCAGAAAGGCTCGCTGGTCATGGGTCTGGACAAGGACAACAAGGTATACGCCATCCCCGTCACCCTCAGCGTGGCCGTGGGCGACCGCTATCTGGTGGATTCCGGCCTCAAGGGCGGCGAAAGGATCATCAGCGAGGGCCTGGTCAAGGCCCGGCCCGGAACCCAGGTGCGCGTGCAGGAACCTGCCGCCCAAAAGCAGCAGGCTCAGACGCCAGCCGCTCAAAAGTAGGTACATATGGCCGCTTCCGCTAAGCCCAATCTCTTTTTGCGCCGGCCGGTGCTCTCGGCCGTCATTTCCATCGTGATCACCCTGGTGGGCGCGCTGGCCATGAAGGCTCTGCCCATCGCCCAGTATCCCGACCTCGTGCCGCCCACGGTCAACGTGAGCGTGTCCTATCCCGGCGCTTCTGCCGAAACCATCTCCGCCACGGTGCTGGCCCCGCTGGAAGTGAACATCAACGGCGTGGAAAACATGCTCTACATGACATCCACAGCCTCGTCGGGTTCGGGCCAGGGCTCCATCAACGTTTACTTTTCTCTGGGCACCAATCCGGATATGGCCCTGGTCAACGTCAACAACAAGGTAAACCTGGCCCAGACCCTGCTGCCGGAAGAAGTGCGCCGCCAGGGCGTGACCGTGGTCAAGCGCTCGCCGGCCATGTTGCAGGTTTTCGCCTATTTTTCGCCGGATGAACGCTACGACGCGGTCTACATCCACAACTGGATGAAGGTCAACGTGGTGGACGAGCTCAAGCGCGTGCCCGGCGTGGGCGACTGCTCGGTGTTCGGCACGATGGATTACTCCATGCGCATCTGGCTCAAGCCGGACAAGCTGGCCAAGTACGGCCTGACGGTGAGCGAGGTGGCCCAGGCCATCCAGGATCAGAACTCGCAGTTCGCCCCCGGCAGCCTGGGGGACATGCCCTCCCCCCCGGACACCCAGCTGACCTGGAAGATAGACGCCCAGGGCCGCCTGGTTTCGCCGGAGGAATTTGGGGAAATCATCATCCGTACCGGCGAGGACAGCGCCATGCTGCGCCTCAAGGATGTGGCCCGCATTGAACTGGGCGGGCAGGATTACAGCGTCGACAGCAAATATAACGGCATGGTGGCCCGCATGGGCGCGGTGTATCTGCTGCCCGGCGCCAACGCCATCGCCACCGGCGACCTGGTGACGGCGCGCCTGAAGGAAATAGCCAAAACCCTGCCCGACGGCCTGGCGTACGAAGTGGTGGTGGATACCAACGACTTCGTTATGGAATCCATCAAGGAGGTGATCAACACCCTGGTGGAGGCCATGATTCTGGTGTTCATCGTGGTGTATGTCTTTCTTCAGAACTGGCGGGCCACCCTGATCCCCTGCATAGCCGTGCCGGTTTCCATTATCGGCACCTTCGCGGGCATGTATGCTCTGGGCTATTCCATCAACACCCTGACGCTCTTCGGCATGGTGCTGGCCATCGGCATTGTGGTGGACGACGCCATCGTGGTGCTGGAAAACGTGGAACGCATCATGAGCTCCGAGCATCTGCCGCCCAGAGAGGCCACCGCCAAGGCCATGAACGAGGTCACGGCCCCGGTCATCGCCATTGTGCTGGTGCTCTGCGCGGTGTTCATCCCCGTGTCGTTCATGGGCGGCCTGGCGGGGCAGATGTACAAGCAGTTCGCCATCACCATTTCGGTCTCCGTGGTCTTGTCGGGCATTGTGGCCCTGACGCTCACCCCGTCGCTCTGCGCCCTGCTGCTCAAGCCCCACGCGCACAGCTACACGCCGCCGCGCGCCTTTGTCTGGTTCAACTACGCCTTCGGGCGCATGACGCACCGCTATCTGCGCGCCGTGCGCTTTATCAAGGACTCCGGTCTGCGCGCCATGGCCCTGTTCGGTCTGATGGTGGTGGTCATCGTCTGGCTGCTCAAGGTGGTGCCCGGCGGCCTGGTGCCCAATGAAGACCAAGGCTACATCCTGGGCATGGCCATTCTGGACGACGGCGCCTCCCAGCACCGCACCAGCGCCGTGACCGACGTGATCAGCGACTTTGTGCTTCATGACTCCTCGGTGAAGGGTTTTTCGCCCATCAACGGGCTGGACATCACCTCCATGGCGGTAAAAAGCAATTACGGCACCTTCTTCGCCACGCTCAAACCGTGGGAGGAACGCAAGGAAGAACGCCAGTCCGCCGACGCGCTGACCCAGAAGGTCATGGCCGTGACCATGATGCAGCCCGAAGCCGTGGTCATGGGTTTCACGCCGCCGCCCATCAGCGGCATGAGCACCACTGGCGGTTTTGAGGGCTACATCCAGATGCGCGGCGACGGCACCATCTATGACCTGGAAAACCAGGCCAACGCGGTGGTGGCCGAGGCCACGTCCAGAAAAGCCGACGGCACGCCCAAGTATCCGGCCATCGGCAGCGTGCGCAACCTCTTCTCCACCGGCGCGCCGCAGTTGTACGCCAATCTGGATCGCGAACGCTGCAAAGACATGGGCGTGAACGTCAGCGACGTGTTCACGGCCATGGGCGCAACTTTCGGCACAACCTACATAAATGACTTCAACTACATGGGCCGCACCTTCCAGGTGCGCATGCAGTCCGAGGCCGCGGACCGCATGCTGACGGAATCGCTCAACGACGTTTTTGTGCGCAACAACAGGGGCGAGATGATTCCCCTCACCGCCGTCATGACTCTGGAGCGCCGCACCGCGCCCCAGGTCATGGAACGTTACAACGTCTTCCCGGCGGCGCACGTCATGGGCAACCCGGCCGAGGGCTATTCCTCCGGTCAGGCGCTGGAGGCAATGGAGCAGGCCGCCGCCGCGGTGCTGCCCAACGACTTCAGCCTGGGCTGGGTGGGTTCGGCCCTTCAGGAAAAGCTGGCCAGCGCCGACACGACCACCATATTCGTGCTGGCCCTGGTCATGGTCTTTCTGATTCTGGCCGCCCAGTACGAGTCATGGTCCCTGCCGCTGGCCGTGCTCACCGCCGTGCCCTTTGGCGTGTTCGGCGCGCTGGCGGCCACCTGGTTCCGTGATCTGTCCAACGACGTGTACTTTCAGGTGGCGCTGGTCACGCTGGTGGGTCTGGCCGCCAAAAACGCCATTCTGATCGTGGAATTCGCCGTGGACTCCTGGCGAGACGGCCGCAGCCTGGATGTGGCCGCCATGCACGCCTCGCGCCTGCGCTTCCGCCCCATCGTGATGACGTCCCTGGCTTTCATTCTGGGCTGCGTGCCTCTGGCCATCAGTTCCGGCGCGGGCGCCAACAGCCGCCACGCCATCGGCACGGCGGTCATCGGCGGCATGCTGGCGGCCACCTGCATCGCCACGCTCTTTGTGCCGTACTTCTTCAAGAGCATCATGCAGCTTTCGCTGAAATTGCAGGGCAAGAAAGACCCCAATGAAGGCAAAAGCCGCTATGACGACGACCCGGAGGACATATGAACGCCCCATCTGCAATCCGCAGGGCTTCGGCCCTGGCCGCGGCGCGCGCGCTGACGCTGGCGGCGGCGTTGGCCCTGCTGCTTTCCGCCTGTTCGCTGGCGCCGCGTTATGAGCGGCCCGAACAGGACATCCCCGATCAATGGCGCAGGGTGGATATGGGCTCCGCGCCGCTGAACACGGACTGGTGGACACGCTTCAATGATCCCGTGCTCACCGCTCTGATCGAGGATGCATTGAAAAACAATCAGGACCTGGCCGAATCTCTGGCCAGAATAGATTCCGCCGCCGCGCAGGTGGGCGTGGCCACGTCCGCCCTGTTCCCGCATGTCAACGCCGACGGCGGCGCGAGCTCGCAGAGTTCGTCCACCAGAGTCGCCAATTACAGCGCTCTGGCCGACCGCACCAATACCAACTATCAGGGAACGCTCAACGCCTCCTGGGAGCTGGATTTCTGGGGCAAGTACCGCAACAGGCGCACCATGCTCAGCGACGTGCTGATGAACAGCGTGGTCGGGCATGAGGCCCTGCGGCTTTCCGTGGCCGGGCAGACGGCTCAGGGCTATTTCGCCCTGCTGGCTCTGGACATGCAGCTGGATACGGCCCGGCGCACCCTGAAAAGCCGTGAGGATGCCTTTGGCATCTACACCAGCCGTTACAAGCAGGGCGACATAACCGAGCTTGACTGGCAGCGCGCCAGGGCCGAGGTGGAAACCGCCCGCGCGCAGGTGCATACCAGCACCGTGGCCGTGGATCAGGCCGAAGCGGCGCTGGCCGTGCTGCTGGGCCGTTCGCCGCGCGACATCATCAACAGCGCCATGCCGCGCGGCAAGGCCATCGGCATGCTGCCCTCGCCCCCGGTGCTGCCCGCCGGCCTGCCCTCGGAACTGCTGGAAAGACGCCCGGACGTGCGCGCCGCCGAATACCTGATCATGGCGTATAATGCCAATATCGGCGTGGCGCGCGCCCAGTTTTTCCCCTCCATCTCCCTGACGGGCATGCTGGGCACGCTCAGCGCGGCTGTGGGCAATCTTTTCATCCACCCGTCCGCGGCCTGGAGCTACGGCGCCAGCGGCACCCTGCCCATCCTGGACTTCGGCAACAACTGGTACAACCTGAAAGACGCCGAGGCGCAGAAGAAAGCCGCCACCGCCGTGTATCTGAAAACCGTGCAGACAGCCTTTCAGGACATTCGCACCTCGCTCACCGCCCAGCGCGAGGCCGACGCCATTGTGCGCAGCATGCAGATTCAGGTGGAAAGCCTGCGCCGCGCGGTGGACATCGCCCGCCTGCAATACGACAACGGCTATACCGACTACCTGACGGTGCTGGATGCCGAGCGCCAGCTCTTCTCCGCCGAGCTGCAACTGGCCTCGGCCCTGCGCGACCGCCTCAACGCGGTGGTCAGCGTGTGCATGGCGCTGGGCGGGGGCTGGGCTGATCCGGGCAAGAGCCCGAGCTTCCCGGTGGTCAATACCGAACGTCTGTTGCAGGAAGAAACCAGCGCGGGCAAAACAACGCCCGCCGCGCCGAACGGCAACCAGGCCCGGTCTTCATGAGGCCGTGGCCCGCGCAAGGCTGAAATCCGTCCACATAACGTCAAGGAACCGGGGCCGCGCAATGCGGCTCCGGTTCCTTGACGCTGGGCGTCATGCCGCGTGGCCTCTCGCGAGGCTTGCGCCTGGCGAAGAAATGACGCTTTTCATCAAGGCAAGGCAAAAGGCGGCAAAAACATTACGTCTTTTTGCGCCTGCCGCCGCAAGCGAATCGCGACCGCCCCGATGGAGGCGCGAAACGCTCTGGCTAGCGCGCCTTGCCGCGCGCGGGGCGGAAGGAAAGAGGGCAGTACGAGGATATCAGGCACATGGAAAGGATGATGCACAGCTGCAACGCCCCCGCCCACATGTTTTCAGGCAGAACGCAGGCGCGCACAAAGCGCAGCGCGCCGTCCAGCCCCAGGGGAACGAGCCGCGCGACAAGCTCGTCGCCCCACGGCCCCCAGAACATGGTTCCCCAAAAGCCCGCGCACAGGCTGATGAACCACTTGTAGCCGATCCAGGCGAATCTGAAAAAGCCGATGGACGTGCAGCAGGAGTAGAAAAGGCCCGTCAGCAGGCAGCCCGCCAGCCCCGGCATGACCACCCAGGTATCCACAAAATGCAGGCATACGGCCACCTGCGCGGCAAACGCCGGGTCGTCGGACGAAAGCCGCAGAAAGCTGAGCGCCTGCATGGAAAGCGCGCCGCCCGCCCAGGCTGTGGCCGCGAGCACATGCAGGGCCTTCATTCCCTTGATGATGATATTGTCGCGCGCGCTGAAGCCTTTGCCCAGCGTGCCGTAATGTCTGACTGTTTCGCTCAGCATGCGATGCGCCTCACAAGACGGAGGCCGCGGCCAGGCGGGCCTTCCGTCGGTTCAGAATATGCCGTTTGCCGTCGGGCCGCGCATCCGCCTGCGCGTCTGTCCGCCCGCTTCGCCATGGATGTTCGGCATCCGGCCGCAGGGCGTAATGACAGGATGATCCGCCTTCGTCAAGGGGTGGGGGCGCACTCCGGCTGCGACAGATAAATAAGCTCTTCCGTCATGGTCAGCAGTTCTTCCATGAGGCCGCCGCCGTGCATGGGGTGACCGAACAGGGCCTCGCGCTGATTATCCAGGCCGCGCCTGTCCACGGCGTCAGGCAATGTGGGGGAGAGCGTTTCGGCCAGGCGTCGGGCCAGCAGATAGCCTTCGGCCCCGGCCGCGAACAGGGCGGCCAGTTCCGCAAAGCGGGGGCGAATGCCGCGCCAGTACTCCAGCGCCCGCTCTGAAGGCGTCATGCCCACGGCGGTGCAAAGCGCCGCGTGCAGATTGTTGAAGGCCGCGCCAGGCAGGCCCGCGCGCCAGCCCCAGAGCCAGGGCGCGCGCCGGAAAAAAAGGTGGTGCTCCACCGCCATATCCAGCAGGGCGCGCGTGCGGCGCAGGGCGTCCAGCAAAGGCGCGGCGGATGTGTCGTCCGGCCAGGCCGGAACGGCTTTGTCCAGTTCCCAGCCCGGCGTATCTTCCCGCCGGGGTTCCAGACCGGCCAGGCGGCGCAGCAGATGGGACAGCCAGGCGTTGGCGTCCGGGCTTTGCGGGGTTTCCAGATGCGAATAGCTCAGCACATAGCGGCCCCGTCCATACGCGCCGCAGACCACCAGGGGCTGGTCGGTCAGAAAATCCGCCGACAGATTGACCCCGTACAGGGCCTGCCAGGTCTCGAAGACATGCGCCGGGATGCGCTGCAGGGGCATATCCGCCAGCCAGAAGTCCGCGTCCGGCGCGGCATAGGCCGCCAGAACGCGCACCTCTTCCGTCTCTTCCGCCGCGAAGCGCCCCGGCCACCAGACCGGCAGGGAAAGGAGCGCGCCCTCCCGCGCGCGGGCGCTTGGTGGCGGGGCCAGTTCGTCGCCAAAGCTGGCCCGCACCCGCACATGACCGGAAATCAGATGGTGCAGGCGCTGGGGATAGGCGGCGCGCGACCAGGGGCAGAGTTGCAGGCCCTCGCGCGGGTCGCGGTGGCTGAGGGCCAGGCCCGCGCCGCCGCAAAACCCCAGATAGGCCCCCCCCTGCTCCAGGTAGGCGCGTATGGCGGCGCGTCCCGCCTCGCCCAGCGCCAGCGCCTTGAGCCGGGCGTTGCCGCCGGGCGCCACCAGCAGCGGCGGCGCGGCGCGTCCGGCGGCCCCAGGGGGGCCAAGCTTGCCTAAAAGCGCGCCTTCGGCTATTTCTTGACCCTTAACCAGACGGCATGGCAGCCCCAGCGCGCGCAGCGCGCGCCAGGCCATCAGGCCCCAGATGTGGGACGCGTCCCAGAGTATATGGATTGGCTGCGCGGGCTGCATAGGCCCGCACTATCGCCGCCTTTTACGGAGAAAGCAAGATGGCGGATACCCTCCCCAAGGGCTATGAGCCCCATGACGTGGAAGCCCGGTGGCGCAAGCGCTGGGAAGAGGCAAAAACCTTCACGCCCGATCCGGATGCGCCCGGCGAGCCCTATTCCATCGTCATTCCGCCGCCCAACGTCACCGGGGCCCTGCATATAGGCCATGCGCTGAACCTCACGCTCATCGACGTGCTGTGCCGCCACGCCCGCCAGAAGGGCAAAAACGTGCTGTGGACGCCGGGCACGGATCATGCGGGCATCGCCACCCAGAACGTGGTGGAGCGCGCCCTGGCCAAAGAGGGCAAAACCCGCCGCGATCTGGGGCGCGAAGCCTTTGTGGAGCGGGTCTGGAAATGGCGCGAGGACTACGGCCACCGTATTCTGGATCAGATCCGCGCCCTGGGCGCTTCCGTGGACTGGACCCGCCTGCGCTTTACCATGGATGAGGGTCTTTCGGCCGCGGTGCGCAAGGTTTTCGTGCAATTGTACAATGAGGGCCTGATCTACAAGGGCGATTACATCATCAACTGGTGTTCGCGCTGCCATACCGCCCTGGCCGACGACGAGGTGGAGCACGAGCCGGGCAAGGGCCATCTCTGGCGCGTGCGCTACCACCTCACTGACGGTTCCGGCGCCATTGTCATTGCCACCACCCGGCCGGAGACCATCCCCGGCGACACGGCCATCTGCGTGCATCCTGAAGACGAGCGCTACGCCGGCCTGGTGGGCAAGACCGCGCGCGTGCCCGTGCTCGGCCGCGAGGTGCCGATCATCGCGGACAGCTATGTGGACAGGGAGTTCGGCACCGGCGCGCTGAAGGTGACGCCCTGCCATGATCACAACGACTGGATGCTGGGCAGAAAGCACCGTCTGGAATTTGTGCAGGTCATTGATGAAAACGGCGTGATGAAGGCCGAGGCCGGGCCGTATGCGGGCCTTTCCAAGCAGGAATGCAGGGAAAAAATCGTGGCCGACATCAAGGCCGCCGGCGATCTTGTGGGCGTGGCCGAGCTGGAACACGCCGTGGGGCGCTGCTACCGCTGCCATACGGTGGTGGAGCCGCACGTTTCCACCCAGTGGTTTGTGGCCGCCTCCAGGATGGCCCCCGCCGCGCGCGCCGCCGTGCCGGAGCTGACCAGAATCTTTCCCGAATCCTGGCTCAAAACCTATTATCACTGGCTGGACAACATCCGCGACTGGTGCATCAGCCGCCAGATCTGGTGGGGCCACCGCATCCCGGCCTGGACCTGCAAGGCCTGCGGCAGGCTGACCGTGGCCGAAAAGACGCCGGATGTCTGCCCCGCCTGCGGTTCGGGCCATCTGGAGCAGGACGAGGATGTGCTGGATACCTGGTTTTCCTCGTCGCTCTGGCCGTTCTCCACCATGGGCTGGCCGGAACAGAGCAAAGAGCTGGAGCGCTGGTATCCCACCGCGGTGCTGGTCACGGGCTTTGACATCATTTTCTTCTGGGTGGCCCGCATGATGATGATGGGGCAGCATTTCATGAAGCGCCCGCCTTTCCGCGACGTCTATCTGCATGCTCTGGTGCGCGACGCCACGGGCCGCAAGATGTCCAAATCCACGGGCAACGTCATTGACCCGCTGCTGATGATCGAAAAATACGGCTGTGACGCCCTGCGCTTCACGCTGACTTCATTTGCGGCCATGGGGCGGGATATCCGCCTGTCCGAAGAGCGCATCGAAGGCTACCGCCATTTTGTGAACAAGCTCTGGAACGCCGCGCGCTTTGCCCTGATGAACCTGCCGGAACGGGCCCCCGACCCCGTGAGCCTGGAGCATATAGAGGGCCTGCACCATCAGTGGATTCTGCACCGTCTGGAAACGGTCAAGCTGGAGATGGACCAGGCCCTCGCGGACTATCGCTTTAACGACGCGGCCCAGCTTGGGTACAAATTTCTCTGGAACGAGTTCTGCGACTGGTATCTGGAGCTGATCAAACCGGATATGGCTTCGGACGCGGCCCATGAGCCCGCGCGCAAGGCCGCGGCCCAGTATGTGCTCTGGCTGGCGCTGCGCGAACTGCTGGTGCTGCTGCACCCCATCATGCCTTTCGTCACCGCCGAGATATGGCGGGCCTTGCCCGCGCCCGCCGGGGGAGAACCCACCGATCTGGCCCTGGAGCCGTACCCGCCCTCGCGGCCCGCTTGCGCGCGCCCGGTCGAAGCCGGCCGCATGGAGCTGATTCAGGGCGTGATTGTGGCCGTGCGCACCATCAAGGCCGAGCTGGGCATCAGCCCCGGCCACAGGGTGGCTCTGCTGCTGCATCCCGTGGATGAGGCTCAGGCCGCTCTGCTGGAGGAAAACCGGACGCTGATAACCACGCTGGCCCGCCTGGAATCTCTGGAAACAGGGGCGGCGGTGCGCGCGCCCAAAGCGTCGGCCTCGGCCGTGGTTCAGGGCTGTCAGGTCATTGTGCCCCTGCGCGGGGCCGTGGACCTGGCCGGCGAGCTGGCCCGCCTGGACAAGGAGCTGGCCAGGCTGGAAAAAGATGTGGTGGGCGTGAACATGAAGCTGAGCAATGAAAGCTTTGTGAGCCGCGCCCCGGCCGAAGTGGTGGAGCGCGAGCGCCAGCGCGCCGGGCAGCTGCTGGACGCCAAGGGCAAATTGCTGGCCCTGCGGGCACGCTTTGCCGAGGCTCTGGAGGAAGATCCCGTATGAATCGTGGGACGACTTCCAGAAAAACGTCGTGAGTTCCCATCATGCGGCCCGGTTCGGATAGGGCCGGGCCGCGTCATCCATAGCGCGTCCACCGGAGGAGGCATGCCGCGTTTCGTATTCCGCGTTTCGTGTTCCGTGGCGATTTTCTGTCTCGCCCTGTGCCTGGGCGCGAGCCTTGCGCCAGCGCGGGCCGCCGGGCCTGGCGCGTCCGCTTCGACGGCGGGGGAAACTCCGGGCGGGCGCTCTCTGTGGCGTGCCGGGGGCAATGTGGCTGTGGAGAGCCAGGCGGGGACTCCGGCTTCGGAGTGGAACCGGGGGGCCGCCCATGCGCCGGACCCGGCTGATCCCGCTTCCGGTCTGGAAGAGCTCATTGCCCTGCCGCCCCTCGCCCCCTCCACGGTCGGCGACCGGGCCGAACCGGCGGTCGTGGTCGGAGAGATGCGCCCCTGGCTGGACAGCCGGGCCCTGCGTCAGAGCCTGGACGAGATCGGTCTGCTCAAGGCCGCGGGCTTTACCTATCAGCCTGAACTGGCCGTGCCCGACGACGTGTGCCCCCAGCCCGGCGATTGGGATCAGGCGGCGGCGCTCAGCGGCATGGTGGCCTCGGATCAGGCGTGCGCCCTCTTCTTCGGCAAGGCCGAGGACGCGGCGCGCGAAAACCGCCTCTTGCGCAGGCTGAGCCCCGCAACCGCCTTGCCCGCCCTGACGCGGAAAGAAAAAGATATTCTGACCCGGGAACCCACCGGCCCCGCCGGGCGTGAAATCATCGTGCGGCGCAGCGAGGCCCAGGTACGCGCCATGCTGCGCGCCGCCTCCCGAAGCGAGGCCGATTTGCGTTTGCTGGGCGCGCATTTGTACGGCCTTTTTCTGGAGCGTCTGTACACCGCGTCCGTCATGGTGCTGGCCGCCGCTGAAAGCGATACGCTGGAGCCGCTCCACCAGGCGCGCGCCGCCCTGGGCGCGAACCAGGGCAAGGTGGTGGAACTGCTGGCGCGGCGCGGCCTGCTCGGCGACGCGCGTTTTGCCGCGACCCGTCTGGAAATTGTGGACAGCCTGTCGCGGCTGCTGGCCGGCGGCCAGGGCCGCCCGACCCTGGCCCGGATAGAGGAGGCGCTGGGCATTGTGCGCGAGGAGCGGGCCTCGTTTCTGACGCCCTGTCGGGAAGCTTCGCGGCCTTGAGGCCGGCGGCGGGAAAGCGCGGCCCCGCTTTTCATGCGCCCCCCGCTGATCGTTGCTGCGCCCCTTGACAGCCAGCCCCGCCTGAGCTATGTGCAACCCCTTGAGGTTTTCCCTGTGTAACCGTTCCTTATGGAGGAATACATGCCCACGATCAATCAGCTCATCCGCATTGAGCGGAAGGCCGTGGTGAAACGCAAGAAAACCCCGGCGCTGCAGGCCTGCCCGCAGCGTCGCGGCGTGTGCACCCGCGTTTACACCACCACCCCGAAAAAGCCGAACTCGGCCTTGCGCAAGGTTGCCCGCGTGCGCCTGACCAACGGCATTGAAGTGACGGCCTACATCCCCGGCGAAGGCCACAACCTGCAAGAACACTCCGTGGTGATCATCCGCGGCGGCCGTGTGAAAGACCTTCCCGGCGTCCGTTACCACATCGTGCGCGGCACTCTGGACACCTCCGGCGTGGCGGATCGCCGCAAGAGCCGTTCCAAGTACGGCGCCAAGCGGCCCAAGTAGGCTTTATCCCGTTCATCTCTAACCATCCGTCGGCGTGCGCCATGCGCCGCGCCACGGCTGCCCGCCTCAGGCTGGGCGCCGGCGCGTCGCGGGGTTGGTGACGCCGCAAGACACGCATGAAGGAGAAACCCCATGCCCCGTAAAGGTTCTGTTCCCAAGAGGGAAGTGCTGCCCGATCCGCTCTACTCCAGCCGTCTGGTCACCAAGTTCGTGAACCGGCTGATGTATAACGGCAAAAAAGGCGCGGCTGAAAAGATTTTTTACAGTTCTCTGGAAACCTTGGCCGAAAAGACCGGCGAAGACCCCATGCGCGCCTTTGAAAAGGCTCTGGACAACGTCAAGCCGCATATGGAGGTCAAGGCCCGCCGCGTGGGCGGCGCCACCTATCAGGTGCCCATGGAAGTGCGCCCTGAGCGTCAGGTTTCCCTGTCCATCCGCTGGCTGATCAACTATTCCCGTTCGCGCGGCGAAAAAGGGATGACCGCCAAACTTTCCGCCGAACTGCTGGATGCCTACAACGGTCGCGGCGGTGCGGTGAAAAAGCGCGAAGACACCCACCGCATGGCCGACGCCAACAAGGCCTTCTCCCACTACCGCTGGTAAGGCCCCCACGATCAGAATCGCATGCCGCCGACGCCGCGCCCGCAAGGGCGCGGCGTCGGTCGGCTCCACCGCTTCCGCAGTATGGAGGAAATACCGTGTCCCGCACTGTTCCCGTAGACAAACAGCGCAATATCGGCATCATGGCCCATATTGACGCCGGCAAGACCACCACTACCGAGCGCATCCTTTTTTACACCGGCGTTTCCCACAAGATCGGCGAAACCCACGACGGCGAATCCACCATGGACTGGATGGAGCAGGAGCAGGAGCGCGGCATCACCATCACTTCCGCCGCCACCACCTGCTTCTGGAAAGACTGCCGCATCAACATCATCGACACCCCCGGCCATGTGGACTTCACCATTGAGGTGGAGCGTTCGCTGCGCGTGCTTGACGGCGCCGTCTGCGTGTTTGACGCCGTGGCCGGCGTGGAGCCGCAGTCCGAAACGGTCTGGCGGCAGGCCGACCGTTACCATGTGCCGCGCATCTGTTTCGTGAACAAGATGGACCGCATCGGCGCCAACTTTTTCCGTTGCGTGGGCATGATTCACGAACGTCTGGGCGCCAAGGCCGTGCCCCTGCAACTGCCCATCGGCGCCGAAGACAAGTTTGAAGGCGTGGTGGACCTGGTGCGCGGCAAGGCCATCCGTTTCGACAAGAGCACCAAGGGCGCCGAATTTGTCGTGGAAGACGTGCCCGCCGACATGCGCGAGCTTTTTGACGAAAAGCATCACGAACTGCTGGAAGCCGTGGCCGAAGAGGACGAAGCCCTGCTTGAAAAATATCTGGGCGGCGAAAGCCTCAGTGAAGAGGAAATCATCTCCTGCATTCGCAAGGCCACCATTGCCCGCAATATCGTGCCCGTGCTCTGCGGTTCCGCCTTCCGCAATATGGGCGTGCAGCCCCTGCTGGACGCCACGGTGGACTACCTGCCCTCGCCTGTGGACATTCCGCCCATGAGCGGCCATGTGCCCGGCAAGGAAGACGAAATCATCGAATGCCGCTGCGACGACAAGGAGCCCCTGGCCGGCCTGGTCTTCAAGCTCTTTTCCGACCCCTTCATCGGCCACCTTTCTTTCTTCCGCATCTATTCCGGCTGCCTGGAATCGGGCACCAGCGTGTACAACGCCAACACCGGCAAGAAGGAACGCATCGGCCGCATTCTCAAAATGCACGCCAACAAGCGCGAAGACATCAAGTGGGCCGGCGCGGGCGACATTGTGGCCCTGGTGGGCCTGAAAAACGCCTCCACCGGCGATACCCTCTGCGACGAAAAGCGCGAAGTGGTTCTGGAGTCCCTGAACATTCCCGAACCCGTCATTGAAGTGGCCATCGAGCCCAAAACCAAGGCCGACCGCGACGCTCTTTCCGCCGCCCTGAACAAGCTGGCCAAGGAAGACCCCTCTTTCCGCGTCAAGGGCGACGAGGAAACCAACCAGACCCTTATCGCCGGCATGGGCGAACTGCATCTGGAAATCATCGTGGACCGCCTGACTCGCGAATTCAACGTCAACGCCAATGTGGGCAAGCCCCAGGTGGCCTACCGCGAAACCATCTCCAAGCCTTCCAAGTCGGACATGAAGCATGCCAAACAGTCCGGCGGCCGCGGCCAGTACGGTCACTGCGTCATCGAGGTGGAACCGAACCCCGGCAAGGGCTATGAGTTCATCAATTCCATCACCGGCGGCGTGATTCCCAAAGAATATATTCCCGCCATCGACAAGGGCATTCAGGACGCCATGAAGTCCGGCGTGCTGGCGGGCTTCCCCTGCGTGGATCTCAAGGTCAATCTGGTGTTCGGCTCCTATCACGAGGTGGACTCCTCGGAGCAGGCCTTTTATGTGGCCGGTTCCATGGCCATCAAGGATGCCATGCACAAGGCCGGGCCGGTGCTGCTGGAACCCATCATGGACGTGGAAGTGGTTACGCCCGAAGAATATCTGGGCGACGTCATGGGCGATCTCAACGGGCGTCGCGGTCGCGTGCAGAGCATGGAGGCCCGCGCCGGCGGCGCGCAGAGCGTCCGCGCCCAGGTGCCCCTGGCTTCCATGTTCGGCTATGCCACGGACCTGCGTTCGCGCACCCAGGGTCGCGCCACCTTCACCATGCAGTTTGATCATTATGAGCGTGTGCCCGCGGCCCTGGCCGAGGAAATTCAGAAGGCCAAATCGTAAGCTGAGCTTTTTTGCCGCCGGCTGCGTCAGCCGGTGAACAAGAACCTGCATTTCGCGCTACAGTCACAACTCGCGGGAATTTTGCCATAGTGCGGAATTCCCGCGATTTACATGCAAAAGACCACAAACCTCCGCTCCAGTGAGGCGCATATGACCAATGATTTGCCCAAGGGCTTCAGGGCCGGGGCCGCGGCGGCCAACTTCAAGAAAGCGGGCCGCGACGACCTGGGCCTGATTGTTTCCGACAGGCCCTGCATGCTGGCCGGCATGTTTACCCAGAATCTGTTCAAGGCCGCGCCGGTGCTGGTCTGTCAGGAGATTCTCGGCACATGGGGCACGGCGCGCGCCGTGCTGGCCAACGCCGGTCAGGCCAACGCCTGCACCGGCGAGGAAGGGCTGAACAACTGCCGGGCCACCCAGAAGATGGTGGCCGAAGCCACGGGCCTTGAGGCTCGGGAAATTCTGCCCGTTTCCACCGGCGTGATCGGGGCGCACCTCAAGATGAACCTCTGGCGCGAGGCTGTGCCCGCCCTGGTTCAGAGTCTTGGCAGCCGCGACGCCGAGGGCTTTACCCGCGCCTTCATGACAACGGACGCCTTTCCCAAATTCGCCAGCCGCGAGGTCACGCTCTCTGGCGGCGTGGCGCGCCTGACGGTCATGGCCAAGGGGGCGGGCATGATCTGCCCCAATATGGCGACCATGCTCTGCGTGGCCCTCACGGACGCGGACGTGGAACGCGCGCCCTGGCAGGCCATGTTCGGCCGGGCCGTGAACAAGACCTTCAACCGGGTCAGCGTGGACGGCGACACCTCCACCAACGACACCATTCTGGGCCTGGCCAACGGCGCGTCCGGCGTGGCCGCCCGCGCTGAGGCGGATCTGGCCCCGCTGGAAGAAGCCCTGACGGCCATTCTGGCCACAGTGTCGCACATGCTGGTCATGGACGGCGAAGGCGCAAGCAAGGTCATCCATATCACTGTGCGCGGCGCGCGTGACGACAGGGACGCCGAGCTGGCGGCCCGCAGCGTGGGCCATTCCCAGTTGGTCAAGACGGCCATTTACGGCGGCGACGCCAATTGGGGGCGCATTGTCACGGCTGTGGGCTACAGCGGCGCGCGGTTCGACCCCGCCAGGGTGGGACTGCGCCTTTGCGGGGTGGAGCGCTTCCGTCTGGGCCGCCCGGTCAATGACGATCAGGAGGAAAGGCTGGCCGAGCTGCTCAAGGCCAGGGATGTGGAGGTGGAGATTGATCTGGGCGCCGGCCCCGGCGGTTACACCTTCCAGGCCTCGGATCTCGGGCATGAGTATGTGACGCTGAACTCGGACTACCGTTCATAGGGCAGCGCTTTGCGGAGCAGGGAAACCCGCTCCCCGGTATGGAGCGGGTTTTTTTGAGCCTGACGCCGCATTCGGCGGGAAAACGCGCGCCCGGCTGGACATCGCGGCACGCGCTACCCCGGCTGATTGCTAATAATAACTTTCTCCGATTTGACAGAAGCTTTTTTTTCGCGGTATAGTTTCGGCAATAGGAAAGGGCATTCCCCGTGTGGCGGATGGCGCGGACGCGTTTCAGGCCGTCAGGCGAGCCTCCGGGGTCAGGGTCGCGGGCGCGGCCCGTTCGGCGTTTTTCAGAAAGACCGGACAGCCCCGAACACAAACCAAGGAGCAATCATGAAGTATTTACGCTGGCTTTCCATAGGGGTGGCCCTGGCTCTTTGCCTGGCCCTTGTCGCCCCCATGAACGCCGATGCGGCTTCACAAAGCGCTTCCCAGGCCAAAAGCCGAAAATCCGGCATGGAAGCCAAATCCCACTCCGCCCAAAAAAGCAAAAAAGTCTCCGCGCGCAAAAACCGCGCCGTCAGCAGCAAAGACAGGCATTCGCACAAAAAGCAGGCCCGCAACACAAAAAGCAAAAAACAGCGCAAAGCCGCCGACCTCCGCCAGCAGGCGGACAGCCGCGAAATCTGGCTCAAACGGGCTCAGGGCAGTGAACTGCTGACGGGCAAAGCCTCCTGGTACGGACGCGACTTTCACGGCGGCGTCACGGCCAGCGGCGTCGATTATGATATGTATACCTTCACCGCGGCCCACCGCACCTTGCCGATGGGCACGGTGGTCAAAGTTACGGATCAGCACAACGGCAAAAGCGTCATGGTCTGCGTGACGGATCGCGGCCCCTATGTGCATGGCCGGATTATCGACCTCTCTTACGCCGCCGCCCAGCAGCTTGACCTGAGCAAACGCGGCGTGGGCAAGGTGAATCTGGAAGTGGTCAGCGACGAAAGCGGCACCCCGCTCAGGGCTGACCTGGCCTATTATGTGCGGTACAGCGCCGGCGCGGGGCATGAAAAAGTGGGGCCATTCCGCGCTTTCGCCGATGCCGCCGCCATGCACGAGGCCTTGCGTCAGGCCCATCCCGAGGCGGAAGTGGTGCTGGACAGCTCACGCTAGCCCCTAAGCGCAAAAGCAAGAGGCCAACCCGCAAGGATTGTGTGAAGTCCGCTTTTGCAGGCGGACTCTAGGGAAGTTTCTCATAATCCTCATTGCTGACGGGTTCATGCCATTCATTTTTGACGTTTTCGCCCGGAACCTCGACGGCGAGATGCGCGAACCAGCTGTCTTTGGCCGCGCCGTGCCAGTGTTTGACGCCGGCGGGAATATGCGCCACATCGCCGGGATGCAGCTCGCGGGCCGGTTTTCCCCATTCCTGATACCAGCCGCGCCCGGCGGTGCAGAGCAGTATCTGCCCGCCGCCCTTTGCGGCATGATGCGTATGCCAGTTGTTCCGGCAACCCGGTTCAAAGGTGACGTTGCCAATAAGCACGCCTTCCGTGGAAAGCATGTTCAGCCAGCTGTTGCCCACGAAATAGCGGGCATAGGCCGTATTCGCCCCGCCTCGCGGGAACACGTCCGCAAATTCCTTCATATTCTCCTCCACATTCGCGATATGTCGCCATAGTCTCACAAGGCCATGCCTCGCAAGCCATGCATGCTTTTTTTATGACGTCGGGCCGGTTTATGAAAGAGCCTGGCGCCCACTTGCAAAAGCAGACACTGGCTTGCCCCAAAATTGCCTGATCGTGCCAATGACTGTTCAAAAAACAAGAAATATAGTAGAAAAAAACCGCTATCGGGCGCGGAAAACGCGGTTCCTTTCTTTCGCGGCGGGAGGCATGACGCATGACTGGCGACCAGCAGAAAAAAATACGGGAAATCAATGCAAGATTGAAAGCAATAATGCTGCGGCATATGAAAAAACCGGGCATTCGCGCCTCCGCCATCAACGGGCTGACGCTGGTGCGCCGTGAATCGGCCGACAGTGCGGATCGCTGTTTTGAAAAGCCGCTGGCGTCGGTCATCATTCAGGGCGGCAAGCATTCCATCGTAGGCTCGCAGAAATACCATGTGCGGGCCAATCAGTGCCTTGTTTCCGGGGTGGACATGCCCAGCGCGTCCTTCATTATCGACCCCACGCCGGAAAAACCGTTTCTTTCCCTTTTCTTTTATCTGGACAGGCAGATTCTGGGCGATCTGATCATGGAAATGACGCCGGAGGAAAGACCTTCATTCATGGAAGGCCAGGGCGTATCCGTTGCCGACGCGGAGCCGGACTTTCTGGAAGCCGTGCTGCGGCTGGCGGAACTGCTGGACAAACCGGGGCAGATCGCCATCCGCGCGCCGATTGTCATGCGCGAACTGCACTATCTGCTTCTTATCGGCCCGCAGGGAGGCGTGCTGCAAGGCTTGTACACGCGCGGTTCACGCAACAACCAGATTGTTCAGGCCATTGCCCTCATGAAGCAAAATATCGCCACCCCCCTGCGCATGGATGCCCTGGCCAGGCGGGTCAGCATGTCAATATCAAGCCTGCACCGCCATTTCAAAAGCGTCACGGGCTTCAGCCCTTGCAGTATCACAAGCAGTTGCGGCTCTATGAGGCGCAACGCCTGATGCTCATGGAGAATGAACGCGCGGCCAGCGCGGCGCTGTCCGTGGGCTATGAGAGCGTGACGCAGTTCAACCGGGAGTACAAGCGCATGTTCGGCGAGCCTCCGCGCCGGGATATCAGCAGAAAAAGATGCAGCGCATAGCATGCAGGCGGTCGCGCCCCGGCGGGGAACCCGTCGGAAAGGCTTTCTGACGGGTCCAGGATGTCTGCGGTTCGCTTACCCGGTCAGCAGGCCAAGCCCGCGCAGCCAGGCGTCCACGCTTTTTTGCGCCCCGGCGGCTCTTGAACCACGCGTTTCAAAACCTTTGAGCAGCCGCGCGCGCGGGCAAAGCCGCCTGAGATCCTGCTCGCTGCGGCCGAAGCGGCTGCCTTCATGCGTACAGAACGGAATGATGGTTCTGTCGCCGACATCGTATTTTTCCAGCAGGGTGAAAAATGGCATGGGCATGGAGCCCCACCAGTTGGGAAAACCGATGAATATGACATCATATTTTTCCAGATTCGGAATTTCCGTGGCAATCCGCGGCCTGGCATTGTTTTTCTGTTCCCGCTGCGCCTGATCCACCACCGAATCATAGTCCTGGGGATAGGGGACGACGGTTTTGAGTTCAAGCATGTCTCCCCCAATGCTTCCGTGAATCTGTTCCGCCACCTTGCGCGTGTTTCCAGAGTGTGAAAAATAGAGAATCAGCATATTGCCCCCTTTGGCGTCGGCGCTCCACGCGGTCGTGACGTTCGCAAACGCAGCCGCGTGGGCGGCGAGGGTTCCCGCGACGGCATATTTCAGAAAATTCCGTCTGGAAAAATGGCGGGCTGACACTATGGGTTGTTTCATGGCGAATCTCCTTTATGCAAAAAGACGTTCACGCGTGTGGGATAAAATGCGAGACATTCAATGCGCCTCACGCGCATGGAAAATCCCCGCGCGTCCAGACCGATTGTTCATTTCGGCCATGTGACTGCGACGCGCGCAGCGCCCCATCAGGAATCCCGCAGGACGGCATTGACGCAGCCAAGAGCGTTCAACGTGCGCGGAAAGCCCATATACGGCAGCATCTGGGCCAGGGCGTCGACAAGATTCTGCTTGCTGTTGCCCACATTGGCGTTGCCCTGCACATGGGCCTTGACCTGCGCCTCGCAGCCGCCCAGCGCGCTGACAATGGAAAAGGTCAGAAGTTCACGGGTCTTCAGATCCAGACTTTCGCGCGTATAGAAATCGCCGAAACAGAATGCGGAGAGGTAATTCACCATGATGTCCTTCTGGCCATCGGGGGCGGCTGCGTGCATCTTGTCAATGGCATCCCCGAAAATGGCCTTCTGCGCGGCCAGACCATCCCGAAAGCGGCTTTCTTCCGTGACTGTGGCCTGGCTTTCCACAGGCAGGGCGATGCCCTTTTCGGCAAAGACTTCATTGACCAGGCGAAGCGCGCTTTCCGTTCTGGGGAATCCTGCGTACGGCGCGCACTGATACAAAGCCTCCTTGATTTCCACGGGGCTGAGCCCGACGCGCAAGGCCGCCTCCGTCTGGGCCTTCATGTCGTCGAGCGTCTGGCTCGCGGTAAGCGCGACCAGTGTGACGAGCATTCTCTGGTGATCGTTCAGCGTTCCGCGCTCGGCGATTTCGCCATAGAGAAGGCGTTCCTTCATGGCAACAAGGTCGGCGTCAGTCTTTGACAGCGAGGACTGCGAGTCGCCGAGAAACTTCTGTCTGTTCTTTTCCGTCAACTGAACCCTGTCCATAACTTTCGCTCCGTTGTTTCGTTCAGATTCCGCTGCGGGGATCGACGTCGCATTCGCTGTCAGTGAAAGGGTCATCAACGCCGCAAACAGAAAGGCTGTCAGGCGCGTTATCCGGGAATTTTTCATCAAAAACCTCCTGGGTGGGTAAACCGGGCATCCGACGCGTGGAATGTATGGCGGGAGCGAAGGGGAAAACACGGGGCAGACGCGCGACGCCCCACGCCCTGCCGACCATGAAAAACAGCCTGTCAGCGCGTTGCCGGAAGCGCGCCTCGCCCTTTCCCTGACGCGGCGACAGGGAGGAAAAAGCGCGGAATGTCCATGCGCACAGCAGGAAGAGCGCCCCGTAATCCAGCAGCAAGAAAAGCGCGCGCTCATTTTCATTCCACAGCATGAACGCGCCGTTCATGCTCAGGGGATGCATCAGCTCTCTGGACAGGAAAACCCATGCCCCATAACCGGCAAGCGCAATATACAGAAGCCATGACGCGCTCTCCCGCGGGGGCGGAAGCGGGAAGCGGCCCCGCCGCCCCGGCGTCGCGTCCAGACTTTTGCCGTACATTCCGCAATGCGCCGCCGCGAGCAGAAAACACCAGTGGGCGCAACATACATGGACGGCCCTGGCAAAGAGTTCCCCCCTGAATCCCGACAGGGAAAAAACTGTCCGCGAGATGGGAAGGGCGCTCGCCAATGTGCCCATGAAGGCCAGAAGCAGAAGCCCATTCAGCGCAAGCCGGGTCATGCGGGCAAGGTTGTAGCGCCCTCTTGCCAGCGTCTTGTACCAGGCGCGGTTCAGCCATGCGTGCAGCAAAAAGGCCACGGCCAGGGCCACGCCCAGCCCCTCGTGAACGGCGTTGCCCGTATGGCGGTCTGCCATGAGCAGAAGAAGCAGAATGCCCATGAGCATGTCTGTCACGGTTTTCAGCGTCATGCGCATCTGACTGTCCTTCAGGCAAAATCCATAACGTATTTTTTCATGAGGTCTGAGCCTCATGCCTTGTCCATGAGCATGCTCCGTTCAGGTACGGACGGTCTACTTATCAATCTGGCTTTCCGTGAACGGGTCAGCGCGATGCCCCATGAGCTTGATTTTGGCATAGGCGGACTCGAATTCACGCAGCTCCGCAGGCGACAGGCTGACGGATGCGGCTCCCAAAAAATCGTCAAGATGAGCCGGGTTTGTCGTACCGGGTATGGGAGCGACCCAGGGGGCCTGGGCCAGCAGCCAGGCAAGGGAGAACTGGGACATGGTGCAGTTTTTGCGCGCGGCCCATTCTCGAACCAGGTTTGGCAGAGGCATGTTGTGTTTCAGGGCTTCCGGCGTGAACTGCGGCAGGGTGGCAAGCCGCCCCGTGGTGAACCGGCTGTTTTCATTGATGGCCCCGGTAAGGAAGCCCCGCCCCAGAGGGCAGTACGGCACAAGGCCGATGCCGAGTTCCCGCAATGTGGGGAAAATCTTGCTTTCCGGCTCCCGCCACAGAAGGGAGTATTCGCTCTGAACGGCGCTCACCGGCTGCACGGCATGCGCCCTGCGAATGGAATTGGCGCTTGCCTCGGACAAACCGAAATGCAGCGCCTTCCCTTCCTGAATCAGCTCTTTCACCGTTCCGGCGACATCCTCCATCGGAACCCGCGGATCAACGCGGTGCTGATACAAAAGGTCGATATGATCGGTGCGCAGACGCTTCAGGGAGCCTTCCACCGCCCGGCGAATGTGGTCGGGTTTGCTGTTCAGGGCTGTGGGCTGTTTTTCCTCAACGCCAAAACCGAACTTGGTGGCGATTTTGACCTGATTGCGGACGGGGGCGAGAGCTTCCCCTACCCATTCCTCACTGGTATAGGGGCCGTACACCTCGGCGGTGTCGAAAAAGGTCACGCCGCTTTCAAAGGCCCGGCGAATCAGGGCGATCATGTCCTTTTTTTCATATGCGCCGCCGTAATATCCCACCATGGGCAGGCAGCCCAGGCCGATGGCGGAAACCTCCAGCGAGCCGAGCTTGCGATGTTCCATCTGTTTGTTCCGCCGTGGTTCCGAGGCAGCGGCCGTTGTGTTTGCATCGGCGGCATACGCCGCGCCGCTCAAGGAACGGGACAGAAGAGCGGCGGCTCCGAGAGCCAGCCCCCCGGCGAGAAACTGGCGGCGTCCCAATGTCATGGCATCTTTTCGGCTGTTCATGCTGCCTCCGTGAAATCAATGTATTCATGCAGTTTATATAGGCGGAAAGTCGTGAAAGAAAAATGACTGATTTTCCAAATTTGTTGCCTGATTTTCTCAGCGACGCCCTCCCCCTCCCGCGCGAATCCATGACAGGCCCGCATTGAAAACCATGCGGCGTCGGGCAGCCCCGCCCCGCAGCCCGCTGCTTTCATGGTTTGGCGCAGACGTCAGAAAAGGCCGCTCCCATGGCTGTTCCCTTTGGCCCAAAGGCTTTTCAAGCGCGGCGGATTACTGTATCAAGATGCCGTCCTCCTTCACCTCAAAAAATCGGGGCAGTCCTGAAAAACCCTTGTCAAAAAATATGTCAATTTTTAAGGACATATCAATGGGTTTCAGCGTGTTGCATAAATGTCGCCAAAGGTGATCAAGGAGCTGGCAAAAGGCATGGCGCTTTTGGCGCGCAGCGTACCCGGGCGCGTGAGCGGCAAAAAGCGCCGGGTGACGCCGCCATCGCCGGAAAGACCGGTTTTGACGGATAATCACGACAAATCACTGGCCGGCAAGTCAACGGAAAAGACGCGTCAGCCCCGACTCTGACGTGAGCGGGGCTCCGCCGCGGGCGGTCGCGTCATCTGGAGCAAAAAGGAGCGGACATGGCGAATATCCTGATTATCGGCGCGGGCGGCGTGGGCAGTGTGGCGACCCACAAATGCGCCCAGGCGGCCAAGGAAAGCGGCGTTTTTGAAGGCATCACCCTGGCCAGCCGCACGTTGCGCCGCTGCGAGGACGTGGCGCGCAGCGTCAGGGCCCGCATGGGCATGGACATCGGCACCGCCCAGGTGGACGCGGACAACGTGCCCGAACTCTGCGCCCTGATCCGGCGGGTCAGGCCGGATTTGGTCTGCAATCTCGCCCTGCCCTATCAGGACCTGCATATCATGGACGCCTGCCTGGAATGCGGCGTGCATTATATGGACACGGCCAATTATGAACCCCCGGACACGGCCAGGTTTGAGTACAAATGGCAATGGGCCTATGCCGACCGCTTTCGCGAGGCCGGGCTCACGGCGCTGCTGGGTTCGGGTTTTGACCCCGGCGTCACCAATGTCTTCGCGGCCTGGGCGCTGAAGCACGAGCTGGACGAAGTGCATGTGCTGGACATCATTGACTGCAACGCCGGCGACCACGGCCAGCCCTTTGCCACCAACTTCAACCCGGAAATCAACATTCGCGAGGTCACCGCGCCGGGCCGCTACTGGGAGCGCGGCGAATGGGTGGAAACCGACCCCCTCTCCTGGTCCATGAACTATGACTTCCCGGGCGGCATCGGCGGCAGAAAATGCTACCTCATGTACCATGAAGAGCTGGAATCCCTGGTGCGGAATCTCAAGGGCATCCGCCGGGCGCGCTTCTGGATGACCTTTTCGGAGAATTATCTCAACCACCTCAGGGTGCTCGGCAATGTGGGCATGACCCGCATCGACCCCGTGCTCTTTCAGGGGCGGGAGATTGTGCCCATTCAGTTTCTCGCGGCCCTGCTGCCCGACCCCTCCTCCCTGGGGCCGCTGACCAGGGGCAAGACCTGCATCGGCAACGTCATGCGCGGGGTCAAAGACGGTCGGGAAAAGACCGTCTATATCTACAATATCTGCGACCACGAAGCCTGCTATGCGGAAGTGGGCTCCCAGGCCATTTCCTACACCACGGGCGTGCCCGCCATGATCGGCGCAAAAATGATCGCGGAAGGCGCATGGCGCAGGCCCGGCGTCTGGAACATGGAGCAGTTTGACCCTGATCCTTTCATGGCGGCTCTCAACGTCTACGGGCTGCCCTGGCAGTGCGTGGAAGTGAAGTGACACAGGAAAAATCGCGCGTTTCGGGGCCTGACGCCCGGCTGCGGCTCCGGGTTTCAGGCCCCGTCCGCGCGAAATGCCGATGGGAGGAATGCTGATGGACTGTCTGGATTTTCTGTTCACAGAAGACAACCCCGTCCCCTCCCCCTGCTTTGTGCTGGACGAGCCGCGCCTGGCGGCCAATGCCGCCATTCTGGAGCAGGTGCAGCGCCGCACCGGCGCGCGTATTCTGCTGGCCCTCAAGGGCTATGCGGCCTGGGCCACCTTTCCGCTGCTGTCGCGCGCGGGCGCGGGGCCGCTCTGGGGCGTGTGCGCCAGTTCCGTGGATGAGGCGCGTCTGGGGCGGGAGGAGTTCGGCGGCGAGGTGCATGCCTTCGCCGCGGCCTGGAGCGAGTCCGAAATAAGCGAATTGCTGGAGCTGGCGGATCACATTGTTTTCAATTCCCCGGCCCAGTGGCGGCGCTTTCGCCCGCTCATCGAAGCCTGTAACCGCGAGCGCCGCGCGCACAGGCCCATTGCCTGCGGTTTACGCCTCAACCCTGAGCATTCCGAGGGCACGACGCCCATGTATGATCCCTGCGCGCCGGGTTCGCGCCTGGGCATCCGGCGGCGGCATTTTGACGCCGCCGCTCTGGAGGGCATTTCCGGCCTGCATTTTCATACCCTCTGTGAACAGGGGGCCGACGCTCTGGCCCGCACGCTGGACGCCGTGGGGGCCAAGTTTGGCCCCTGGCTGGCCGGCTGCGAGTGGCTCAATTTTGGCGGCGGGCATCATATCACCAGGCCGGGCTATGACCTGGACCTGCTCTGCGCCCGCCTGACCCGCTGGCGCGACCGCTATAAGGCCCGCATTTATCTGGAGCCGGGCGAGGCCGTGGCCCTCAATGCGGGCTGGCTCACGGCCACGGTGCTGGATGTGGTCATGGCCGACATGCCCGTGGCCGTGCTGGATGTCTCCGCCGCCTGCCACATGCCCGACGTGCTGGAAATGCCCTACAGGCCGGAGGTCTTTTACCGGCATGACTGCGCGACCGCGCGGGCCGGCAAGGCCGGCGAAGGGGCCTGGGCCTGCCGTCTGGCGGGCAAATCCTGCCTGGCCGGGGACGTGATTGGCGAATACGGCTTTGCCGCCCCCCTGCAAACGGGGCAACGCCTGGTTTTCGGCGACATGGCCATCTACAGCATGGTCAAAACCACCACCTTCAACGGCCTGCGCCTGCCCTCCATCGGCATCTGCGCGGCCGGGCCGGACGCTGCGGGCCGCGCCATG
Source organism: Desulfovibrio sp. SGI.169 (assembly GCF_050313595.1). Taxonomy (NCBI): domain Bacteria; kingdom Pseudomonadati; phylum Thermodesulfobacteriota; class Desulfovibrionia; order Desulfovibrionales; family Desulfovibrionaceae; genus Desulfovibrio; species Desulfovibrio sp. SGI.169. The sequence continues at coordinate 137,592 of NZ_JBNPLS010000001.1, forward strand.
CGCTTCAGCCTGCTGCGCGAATTCGGCTATGAGGATTTCAAAAACAGACTGTCCTGAGCGCGGCGGCAGGCAGGGCCGCTTTTGTGGCGAGGCGGGCGGGCGCATCTCATTCGTGTTTTGGCGGCCCGTGATTTGTCGTGACGCTCCGTCAGAACCGGCCTTTCGACGCCGGCGCTTGTTCCTGCGCCAAGAAAACCCCGTGGAGCGGCGCGCCCCACGGGGTCATGTTCAGGCTGTTGGCGCCTACAGCGAATGCTTGCTGTTGGCGTCGCGCATCTTTTTCACCGAAGCGGCCAGCGCCTCGGTATTCAGCACCATTTCCATCATGCTGACCTGTTCTTCCCAGGCCGCGGGATCGGCCTCGCTTTTCATTTCTTCCTCAAACACGTGGTACACGCAGAGTCCCAACGGGACTCCCGCCAGCGGACCGGCAAAGGTGGGGTCGCCCAGCGTGACGGTTTCGGCATAGATTTCCGCCCCTTCAGGGTCGGAAGAGCCGAGCACCACCACCAGGTTGTCCGCCCCGACCTTCTCAGCGGCGTCCTTGACGCGCTGCTGATTTTCCAGGTCCATGGCGCCCGCGGCGGTTCAGACGAAACATTCCGTGGCCGAGAACAGCACCTCGGCCCCGGAGTTGGCGAAGACCGCCGCCATGGCCGGGCCGGGGACACCGTCCCGTTCGCCCAGCAGCAGCAGCTTCTTGCCGGTTAACTTACCCATGTCGCACTCCTTATGTTGTTTGACGCGCTCTCTCCACAGCCTACTGCAACAAATTCTGCGCCCCGGCCCTGATGGCGTCCAGGGTCACTTCGTCGCTGCTGATCCGCTGCACGTTTTCCCCGCCCTTGTAAAACAGGATGGTGGGCACGGCCATGACCCTGAGGGAGATGACCAGGCGGCGGTTTTCAGCCACGTTCAGTTTGCAGAACTTGATTTTGCCTTCGTATTCCCCGGCCAGTTTTTCCACTGACGGCATCAGCGCCAGGCAGGGGCCGCATTGCGGCCCCCAAAGGTCCACGATGACGGGCAGATCGCTCTTGAGCACTTCAGCCTCGAAATTTTCCTTGTCCACAACAATCATGATGCACCTCGCTGCTTGCCTGTTTTGCATTGCATGAAAAACACGTTTTACAGATAGCCCGCCGACCGGAGCAGGCCTTTGGCCTTTTCCAGACTGGACGACGCCAGTTTGACCACCGGTCCGGTGCAGCCCATGGCCCCTTCGGCATAAATGCCTTCTTTCCAGAGCACATGCACGGCGTTTTCCAGATCCAGCACGTCAATGCCGTGGATTTCCTCATCCGTGGGTTCCGCGGGCGGCATGGCCGGGGCGTCTCCCGCGTCGGCCTCGGCCCTGGGCAGCAGAGCTTCCAGCTCTTCATCCAGACCGGCGGCGCGGGCCGCCCTGAGTTCGGCCGCCACCCTGGCGGGCAGCCCGCCGCGCAGGGCCTGGGCCGTGTAGGCCAGAGCGTTGGCGATGACCGGCGCGCCCGAGGCCCGCGAGATGATGGACACCACCTTGCCCCAGCCCTCGCCTGTGGAGGGGCCGTAGCCCCAGCCCGCGGCCTCGTACCCGCCGCCCGTGCTGAAGGCCGCGAATACCTTGGCCAGCGCATTGCCGGTGAGGGTATCGCAAACGCAGACATCCACCGCGCCGGCCAGAATGTCGTTGCCGCGCAGCAGCGCGCCGCCGTCCTTGCGCACGCTCCGCCCGAAGCGCAGGGCATAGCCCTTTTCAGCCATGCGGCCGAGAGCGCGCATGACCTGGGGCGCGGCATCCAGATTAAGCACGCCCAGCGTCGGTTCGACAATGCCCACAGCCCTGGCCGTGGCCAGGCCGTAGATCGCGTTGCGCAGCATGGCGCAGGCCCGCTGCGGCGCGCTGATGCCCGTGGATGAAGCCAGAATCATGGGCTTGCCCCTGGCCGGGGTGCATATCCGCCCCATGGTGGTTACGCCCACCGGGAAGGGGTAATGCAGGGCCACCGCGCCTTCCAGGTCGCCGGAATTCAGCGCCTTTTCCATGGCCGCCGCGATGTCGGCCTCACAGTCCGGCGTTTCAATCCAGTCCATGCCTTCGGGCAGGGCGGCGGGCCGGGGGCCCAGACCCACCACCTGAAGGCGGCTGTCCTGCCGCATGGCCGTGACCGCGCCCAGCAGAAATTCTTCCACCGGCAGTTCACTGCCGGCGGCCATCAGCCCCACGCGGTTGCGCGGGCCGCCGCCGCGGGCCGTGGCCACCAGTTCCGCCAGGGCCGCGCCGATGAGGGCGCGTTTGCTTTCGTTGACTTCCGCCATGACAGACCTCAGTTTTTCTGAAGGTTGGCGGCCAGATCGGCAAGCGCGTCCAGCAGCAGTTCCCGCACTTCCTCCCTGGTCACGCCCGAAGCGTTTTCGCCCCCGCCCGTTCCGGCGGGCGCTTCCATGAGGAAGGACGCGCCGTCGGCCAGATTGGTCAGGCGGCCCAGAAAGAGGCTGCCCTTGCCGATGATCATGGCGCGCCTGATGTTCCCCGCCTTGATGGCGTCGCGGGCATGGCCCATGTAGGGCACCCCCGACGGGATGTGCCCCTGGGTATGCACGAAGCCGGGCAGGCCGTGCTCGGCCACGAATTGCGGAATCTCCTCGCGCTTGAGCTGGCCTTTCATGACCGAGAGGGCCGCGATCATCTTGAAGTTGGCCTCAGGCACATTGCCCGCCCCGGCGGGCAGGGTGATTTCAGCATTGTGCAGTTCCGGCGCGTACTTGTCCACATCGGTAAGCTTGAGACCCAGGCGGGTCAGCGGTTCATAGGTCAGGGCCGAGGTGATGGCCTGCGGGGCGGCCCCGGCGGCCACGCTGTGCTTGCCGACGGAGTCAAGGCGGATCACCGGTTCCGTGCCGTCGTCGGGCACGAGCAGCACGGCAAAACTGCCGATGCAGTTTTCCAGCGCCTTGAGGCCCTTTTTGACGTGGTCGCGCGAGTTCATGTACAGTTTGGGCAGCGAACCGCCGCCCAGCACGGCCACATTCCGCCGCACGCCCGAGGCCACCATGCCCGCCGCCGTGATGACCGCCGCCGCCGGGCCCGCGCAGAAACCGCGCACGTCAAAGCCGCTGGCGTTGCCGCAGCCCGCGATCTCGGCCACGGCTTTGGCCATGTTGCCGCCGCCGCGCTGCATGGTGTCGCCCACGGCCTCTTCCGAGCATTCCACCACAAAGTCAATGTCAGCCGGCGTCAAACCGCTGTTTTTGATCAGGTGAAGCAGGGCCAGCACGCCACTGGCCTTGCAGGCCAGATTTTCCAGCATGACGTGGGCCGCAAGGTTTTCGTCAGTGTCATGGGCGCGCCGGCAGCACGCCACCACCGCGCCGTCCAGATACAGGGGCAAAGCCCCGTGCTTTTCCACGGCTTCGGCTATTTCGGCGGCTTCGTGCCCAGCCTCCAGGCGGGCCATCTGGCTTTCGCCCATGACCGGATCCCGCGCCAGCTTTTCCCTGACGCGCGCGGCGAAACCCTTGTCCAGCCAGATCAGGTCAAAGACGTCGCAGATATCCATAAAACCGATGAACTCGTCCTCGGGCATGATTTCGCCGTATCTGCCGTAGCGTTCCGGCGCGCCGGGATTTTCCAGCCAAGGGGCGGGCGCGGCGGCCAGTTCGTCCACGCTCATGGCCCCGATATAGGTCTTGTTGGGGGCGTAGCCCGCCGCTTCCTCATAGCTCTGAACCTGACCGGGCAGGGCCTTCAGATAGTCGGAATCAGGCTTGGCGCGCCGCTCCTGTGCGGGCGTGCCGCCGTAACGCAGCGCCAGTTCCGGCGCGAAGTTCAGACAATAAGCCGTGCTTTTGATGCCCACAGTGGCCATAAGCATGCTCCTCATATGCGAAATTGTGCGTGCGGCACCGCGCCGCCTATTGGTTTTCCATAAGGTAAGCGTAAGCCGACATGGCGGCCCTGGCTCCGTCCCCGGCGGCCGTGACCACCTGGCGCAGGGCCGTGTCGCGCACGTCGCCCGCCGCGAAAATGCCCGGCGTGGAGGTTTTCATGTTTTCATCGGTGATGATCCAGCCGTTCTCGGTGGTTCGCGCCGCATCGCCGAGAAAGGCCGCGTTGGGCAGGGTGCCGATGAAGATGAACACGCCGTTGACGGGCACCACGCTTTTTTCGCCGCTCTTGACGTTTTTGAGCAGCATGCGCTCCACCAGGCCGTCGCCCTCGATGGCTTCCAGCACGCTGTCCCAGATGGGCACGATTTTGGGATTTTTCAGGGCGCGCTCCACCACCACCCTGTCGGCGCGAAACTGGTCGCGCCGGTGCACTATGTAGACTTTTTCCGCAAACTGGGTCAGATAGCAGGCCTCTTCCACGGCGGTGTTGCCGCCGCCGATGACCGCCACTTCCAGTTCTTCAAAAAAGGCCGCGTCGCAGACGGCGCAATAGGACACGCCCTTGCCCGTGAATTCCTTTTCGCCGGGGCAGCCCTGCTTGCGAAAATTGGCCCCGGTGGCGATAATCAGCGCCCTGGCCTCAATCTCGCCCTGATCCGTGACCACAATGGTTTTGCCCCCCTCTGGACGCAGTTTCGTCACGGTGGCGGCGCGGAATTCCGCCTTGAAGTGTTCGGCATGCGCCCGAAAGCTGTCGGCCAGCCCCGCGCCCGAAACATTGACGGCGCCGGGCCAGTTTTCGATTTCGCTGGTGATCAGAATCTGACCGCCGGCTTTGCCTTTTTCCAGCACGAGCACATCCAGGCCCGCGCGCTTGCCGTAGATGGCGGCGGTAAGCCCGGCCGGCCCCGCGCCGATGATGACCAGTTCACGCTGTTCCATTATGCTTCTCCCTTTCCTGATGTCTTCCGGTCGCATGCTGCAAGAAGCCCCTCGAACTCGTTGAGTCGCCTGACCACAATCTTGTTCAGCGCCCAAAGCGCGATGAGATTGGGGACGACCATCATGCCGTTGAACAGATCAGCCAGTTGCCAGACAAGCTCCACATGCAGAGACGCGCCGAGAACCACAAATATCACCACGACGGCGCGATAGACGCTGATGCCCTTGCCGTTGAAAAGGTAGCGCATGTTCTGCGCGCCAAAAAAATACCAGCCCACAATGGTTGAAAACGCGAAAAAGAAAAGGCAGACGGCCACAAAGCTTCCGCCGAAGCCGCCCATGTTTGCCGTGTAGGCGGCCTGTGTGAGGCGAATGCCCGTGGCGGCGCCCGGCCCGAGCGTGAGCGCGCCTGACACAAGAATGACCATGGCCGTGAAGGTAATGATCACAAAGGTGGTGAACACGCCAAAAATAGCCACAAGCCCCTGCTGGCAGGGATGTTCCACCCTGGCCACGGCGTGCGCGTGCGGGGTGGAGCCCATGCCCGCTTCGTTGGCGAACAGGCCGCGAGCCACGCCATAGCGCATGGCCTCGCGAATGGTCACGCCGATGGCGCCGCCGTAAACGGCCTGCGGATCAAAGGCTGACGTAAAAATGAGCGTAAAGGCCGGGATGATGGCGTCCGCATGGGTGACGAGCACATAGACGCCGCCGGCGACGTACAGTATGGCCATGGCCGGCACGAGCTTTTCGGTAACGCCGGCGATGCGGCCCATGCCGCCGATGAAGACAAGCGCCGCCAGCGCGCCCACAATGACGCCCACCACAAGCCTGTTGACGCCAAAGGCGCTGTTGAATGCCTCGGCTATGGTGTTGGACTGCACCATGTTGCCGATGAAGCCCAGGGCAATGATGATGGCGATGGAGAAGAACACGGCCAGGGGCTTTGCCCCGGGCCCCATGCCGCGCGTGATGTAGTAGGCCGGGCCGCCGACCGCATGTCCCTCGCTGTCGGCGCTTTTGAACGTCTGGGCCAGCACGGCTTCCGCAAAAATGGTGGCCATGCCGAAAAACGCCGCCAGCCAGAGCCAGAGGAGCGCGCCGGGCCCGCCCATGACCATGGCCGTGGCCGTGCCGGCCACATTGCCTGTGCCCACCTGGGCGGCAATGGCCGTCGCCAGCGCCTGGAAGGAACTCATGCCTGTCTTGTCGGCCCGCTTGCCGAAGAGTGTGGCCGCGCCCATGAGGTAACGCAGGGCAAGACCGAATTTGCGCACCTGCACAAAGCGCAGCCGCAGGGTGTAGAAAAGACCCGTGCCGCAGAGCAGGGGAATGAGAAAAAACGGGCCCCACAAGAAGCTGTTGAACTCAGTTATCCATTGCGTCAACATGCATGTTTCCCCCTCTCGAAGTCGCCGCTTTTTCCGGCCCCCGCGCGGGGGGCCGGAAAAAGACGAAATGAACAGGGCTGCTACTTGTCGAAGACCGTCTGCCCATCCACGGGGGTGGAGAGCGCCTTGAGCGCGCGCTCCACCAGTTCGCGGCGCAGGGCCTTTTCCGCTTCCGGCGAAAGTTCGGGATTGCCCAGCGGGTGGGGAATGGACACCGTGGGCACGATGCGGTTGGCCCCGATGCTCAGGGAAATGGGCACGATGGTGCACATGTGAACCACGGGCACGTCGGCGCTGTCCTCAATGGCCTTGGCGAGCGTTGCACCGCAACGCGTGCAGGTGCCTCAGGTGGAGGTGAGGATCACCGCCTGCACCTGGGCATCCTTGAGGCGCTTGCCTATCTCTATGCCAAAGCCCTTGGCCTTGGCCACGGCCGTGCCGTTGCCCACGGTGCTGTAAAAAACCGTGTGCAGGGAGCCGATGGCCCCTTCCTTTTCCAGCTCGCGCAGCACATCCACGGGCAGCACGCGATCCGGGTCCTGATTGGCGTAGGTCTGGTCATAGCCGCCGTGAGCGGTCTGGTATTCGCCCTGAAGCAGATCGGTAACGCCCGTGATGTCGTATTCGCCGAAGTTCTGCGCGCTGGAGGCCGCGATATGATCCGGATTGCCAAAGGGCACGATGCCGCCGGAGGTGACCAGGGCGATCTTGGCCGCGCGCATGTCGGCCACGGGCGGGCGCGGCGTCACGCGGTCAAAGACCGGCATGGCGTATTCCGTGACAAAGGGTTCGCCCCTGAGCTTCTTGATCAGCATGGACACGGCGCGTTCAGCGCCGGGCTGTTCATAGAACATGTTCTGGCGGATGCCCTTTTCAAGCAGACCTTCCTCGGCCGGAGCGCCCAGGGCTTCGCCCTTGAGCTGCTTGAGCAGCACCCTGGCCATGGCCGGCACGGCCTTGCCCATGCCGCGCGCGGAGTCGGCGGCCTCCACAATGGGAATTTCCCTGCGGAAAAGATCCACGCCGGGATTTTCGCGGTACAGGGCCGTGACCACCGGGATGTTCAGAGCCTTTTTAACCGCCGCGCACACCGAGGCGCAGGCCGTGCCGTACCGCCCGGCGTTGAAGGCCGGCCCCGCGACCAGGGCGTCGGCCCTGTACTTGCGCGCGGCCTCCACCACCTGGGCGGAAACGGCTTCCATATTGTTGGCGAAGTGGTTATCGCCGCAGATGAAGGTGGCCACAATTTCGGCCTCGTTGCCCAGAGCGGCCCTGAAAGCCATGCCGGGGCCCACCACGCCCTCGCGTGCCTCGGGGGCCACATCCGCCTTCTCTTCGCCGCCGATGCCGGCAAAAAACTGATTGATATAGTGAATGACGCGATATGCCATGATCCACTCCTTAAAAGAACGGCTTTTTACAGTGTGCGGCCGCCGATGCGGTTGAAGCCCAGTTCGCTGGTGGCGCCCATGATGGCCTGCAGTTCCACTTCCATGCTGCCGTCCTCGCGCAGAGAGCCGAAGAAGCCGCCCGCGATGACGTCGGCCGCGGCCGGTTCGCCGATGACCTTTTGCATGGGCGGCAGCACGATGATTTCATTGGCGTTGCCCGCGGTAACGCAGGCGTCGCCCTCAGGGCAGGAGTCGGCCAGGGACTGGCTGGAACCGTCGCGCCCGGCGTATTCGTCGGTGATCAGAACGGTCTTGATGCCCGCGCGCTCGGCCTTCCAGCAGTTCATGATCAGGTCCGCGTCTGGATTACCGAAGCCCTCTTCGGAGATCACCAGGCCGTCCACGCCCAGCATCTGCGCCAGTTTCACCGCATAGGAGGAGCTGCGCTTCTTGTCCGCCAGGGTCACATTTTCATTGGTGATGATCACGCCCACAAAATTGACGTCCTTGCCGTGATGGGCGTAAAGGCTTTTGATGACCGGATTGTTCACATGCGTGTAGGTGCTGTTCTTGTCACAGGCCGAGACGCAGTTGCCGGAAATGATGGCCCCGTCCATGACTTCCGTGGGGCTGATCATGGTGGGCAGAATTTTTTTGGCGTCCACGCCGTACACCCAGGTGTCGTGCAGCAGCCCCTGAGACTGAAGCATGTACAGATAGGCCACCCTGGGCAGACCGGGGAAGGCGTTCATGGCCTCGGCCAGGGGCGGAAAGGCGTAGCTTTCCACCGTGTCGGCCTTGTCCGCCTTGCAGCAGGCGGCCAGATAGTGGGCGGCCCTGAAGCCGGCCCGGCGGTAAACCGCCTCCAGCTCATGCAGTTCAACGCCTTCCACGGGCTCGAACGCCAGAACCACGTTGCAGGTTTTGGAAAAGGGCGTGTATTCCGCGCCGGGGCCGCTCATGTCCACAATGCCTTCCTGCGGGGCCACCAGGCGGCCCGTGGTCAGCACCGCCGCGCCTTCCAGCACCAGGGTTTTGCCCTGACCCACGGTTTCCACATCGCCGATCCAGCCGGGAAAGACCTCGCCCGGCCCTTCCAGCTTGCAGCGCGGCTCCACGGCGTCCTTGCAGGGCAGAATGCGCACGCTGTCGCCGGGGTGCGCCAGCTCGACCTCCACCTTCCTGAGAGCCGGGTCTTCCAGCAGCAGGGCGACCAGCTCCTCCTTGTTGACGGTGAGCGCATGATCCCGCGCGCCGGTGCGCGGGCCCCATTCCAGCTTGCGGATGGCAATCTTATGCAGTTCCAGATTCACAGCAGACTCCTTGGGTCAGACGTCCTCGGGCTTGTTGCCCGGAAAATCCTGGGGACAGAGCAACGGGAGGCCTTTGTGACCGAGCGCCTCCCGCGGTTCCGGGCCGACCGGCCCGACGGGGAGGGAGTCAGTGCAGGCTTTCCAGCGTGGCTTTCAACAATTCGCGGTCCAGCAGCGCGCAGTCGCGGCGCATGGCGTCGGGCAGGTCGCCGGGCAGGCTCCGCCGGATTTTGGATGCGGGGCACTGGTAGAGTTGCAGGGCTTCTTCCAGAAAATGCAGGGATTCACTGTCCGTCGCCCCAGAGGCGACCGGCGGCAGCAACAGAAGGGAGCGGTAAGGCTGCTGATGCGGACGGAAATTGCCGTACAGCGGATGGTTGGCCAGACGCCAGCCCCGGTGCACGCGATCCCGCGCCGCCGTCAGCGCGTCGCGCGCGCCGCCGTCCAGCACGAGAACTTCCACACCCGCCGGCACGCGGGAAAGGAACGTGGGGTTGTTGGTAACAAGAATCGCGCGACCAGCCACAGCAGAACTCCAGAGTTTGCGTTGGCTCTGTCGCGCGAATGCGTTTCAGAGGTGCATCCGGTTGCAATCCTGATACCTGAGAGTTTCAGCCCTTGCGGCCTTGCCCCTTCGGCGACTCCGTGACGAAGCCGGCCCGCCGGTTTCGCCCGAATGCTCTCTTGCAACCTTCGCTCGCAATTTCTCAATTTCATATCGGGAAAAAAATGTCAAGTTGCCGGGACGGGAAAAAAGTGCATTATTTTCGCAAAAATAAGTCATATTTGCCCGCCCAGGCCCAAAAGACGCACCAAACTCCTCCGCCGCCGGGCCGTCCGTTTTTTGAAAGCGACCGCGCTTCACTTTTTGGGCAAGGGCGGTTATGATGCGCGCCTGTTGGCGTGGACGCCGCGCCGCTTCTTCCATCAAGGAGACACAAAGCCATGAGCGAGACTTTGACTGTTGCCGTTGTGGGCGCCACGGGCGCCGTGGGCCGTGAAATGCTCAAGACGCTGCACGAGCGCAAGTTCCCGGCCGCAAAGGTGCGGGCCTTTGCCTCGGCCCGGTCGGCGGGCGGCAAGGTTCCCTTCGGCGATGGGGAACTCACGGTGGAAGAACTGAAGGAAGACGTCTTCGCCGGCATTGATCTGGCCATTTTCTCAGCCGGGGGCGGGGTCTCCTCCACATTCGCGCCGCACGCGGCCCACGCCGGTTGCGTGGTGGTGGACAATTCCGCGGCCTGGCGCATGGACGAACGCTGCCCCCTGGTGGTGCCCGAGGTCAACCCCCAGGCTCTGGAGGCCCATCAGGGCATTATCGCCAACCCCAACTGTTCCACCATCCAGATGCTGGTGGTTCTGAAGCCCCTGCACGACGCGGCCAAAATCAGGCGCGTGGTGGTTTCCACCTATCAGGCCGTATCCGGCACGGGGCAAAAGGGCATTGAAGAGCTGGAACGCCAGGTGCGCGACCTCTTCAACGCCCGCGACCCGGAAAACAGGGTCTACCCCTACCGCATCGCCTTCAACGTGCTGCCGCACATCGACATCTTCCTGGACAACGACTACACCAAGGAAGAAATGAAGATGGTCAACGAAACCGTGAAGATACTTGATGATCCTTCGGTCAGGGTTACGGCCACCTGCGCGCGCGTGCCGGTCTTTTTCTGCCATGCCGAATCCGTGAACATTGAAACCGAAAAGAAAATCACGGCCAAGGAAGCCCGGATCATGCTTTCCCAAGCGCCTGGCGTGAAGGTTTTCGACAACCCGCGCGAACTCATGTACCCCATGCCCGCCTACTGCATCGGCGACGACCCCACCTTTGTGGGGCGCATCCGCGAGGACGAGAGCATTGACAACGGCCTGAATCTCTGGATCGTGGCCGACAACGTGCGCAAGGGCGCGGCGCTCAACGCGGTGCAGATCGCCGAGGAGCTGCTGCGGCGCGATCTGCTTCGCGTGCCGGACAAGACCGTCTTCATGAGCTGAGTCCAAGCGGAAGAGGTGCGCCATGCAGGCCGTGGATTCCGACGCCTATCTGAAAGCGCTTTTGTCCGCTCCCCGACCGGGGGCGGACAAATTTCTGGCCTTTTACGATCACCGGGTGGGGCGCATCGGCACAGACCCGCGCCTTTTGCTGCTGCCGCTCGACGACCACCTCTGCCATCGCGGCGACGGCCTGTTTGAAAGCATCTGCTGCCGCGAGCGAAAAATTTTCGCCCTGGACGCGCACCTGGCGCGCATGCGCGACGGCGCGCGGGCCTTGAACATTACGCCGCCCTGCGCCTGGGAGGAGCTGCGCCGGCGCATTCTGGACGTGGCCCGCGCCTCCGGGCGGGATCACGGCGATCTGCGCGTCTTTCTCAGCCGGGGGCCGGGCGGGTTCGGCATTTCCCCCATGGAGTGCCCGCAGGCCGGTCTGTACATTGTGGCCCTGGCCGCGAAGCCGCCCCGGGAGGATGTGTACCGCCAGGGGCTTACGGCCTTCAGCAGCGCCATCCCTCCCAAGCAGGAATATCTGGCCCGCATCAAGAGCACCAATTATCTGCCCAATGTCTTCATGGCCGCGGAAGCCCGCCAGAAAGGCATGGACGTGGCCGTGAGCTTTGACGAAAACGGTTTTATGGGCGAGGCGGCCATCGCCAATCTGGGCATTGTGGATGCGGAAGGCCGCCTGCGCAGCCCGGAGATCCGGCGCATACTGCCCGGCACCACCCTGCTGGCGGCTCTGGATCTGGCCGGGGAACGCATGCCCGTGCTTCAGGGCCCCATCCACAAAGAGGATATCGCCACGGCCCGCGAAATGCTGCTGTTTACCAGCGCCACGCTCTGCGTGGCGGTCACCCGTTTTGACGGCAGGCCCGTGGGACAGGGGGCATGCAGGGGCAAGCCCGGCCCCACGGCCCTCTGGCTCAAGGATGCCCTGCTTGCCCGCATGCTGGCCCAGGGCACGCCCTACTGATGCGCATTCTGCTGCTTTCCCTTCAGAACGAGACAGAAGACGCCGGGCACAGCGGCTCCACGCGCGCGCGGATGTGGCGGCTGGAAGAAGAACAAACCCTGGCCCTGGTTCGAACCATGCGCGACGGCGGTCGCCTGGCCCCGTTGCTGGTCTGCCTCAAGGGCTCCCGCCTGCACGAGCGCGCCCGCGCCCTGAATTTGCCCCTGCTGGCCGTGAGCGGCGCGGGGCCGGGCAACCCCCTGACATTGCTGCGCCTCTGGAACTGGCAGCGGAAGCGCAAGAAATTGCTGATCCAGACCGTGGGCGAAGAGGCCCTGGCCCTGGGCCGCCGGGTGCTGCGCATGCGTCCGGCTGGCGGCGGCCTGCTGGCCCATGCCTTCTTTTTGCGCCCGCCCGCGCCTGAGCTGTGCAACGGCAGGGACATGACGGCGGCGCGGCACATTCTTTGCGGTTCGGAACATGTGCGCGGCCGTATTCTGGCCGCCTGGGCGCGGGCCCCGCAAAAGTCCGCCGCGCCGGAGAACAGGAGCGCGCTTCTGCCGTTGCCGCCGGGCATCTGCCTGGACGGCTTTGACCCGGCCCCGCCCCCGTTTCAGGCAGACGCGGGCAGACATTTTGTTTTCGGCATGGGGGAAAGCCTTGCGCCGCGTTCCGGCGCGCTGCTGGTGGCGCGGGCCATGTCCGCCATCTGGCAGCGTGACGACCTGCCCCCCTGGGAAGTGCGCATGACGGGCGGCGGCCCGCGCTTCCGCGAGGTGCTGGATGAAGCCGCCAGCCTGGGGGTGGAATCGCGCCTCTGCCTGCTTGGCGAACAGCCGGAAGCCGACGTGCTTGCCCACTGCCATGCCTGGCTCGCGCCCGGCTCCTCGCCGGAGGAAGGGCCGGCAACCCTCTGGGCGGGCTTCGCCGCGGGCCTGCCGGTGGTTTGCAGTCAAAGCGCTCTGCATCTGGAGCGTCTGCGCGGGCATGATGGCGCGGTTCTGCCTGTGGCGGAGAACGATCCCCAGGCCCTGGCCAAAGCCATGATTGATGTCATGCGGGATGCAGAGCTGCGGCGCGCTCTGGGCCGACGCGGCGCGGCCCTGGTTCGGGACGCGGGCTTGCAGGCCATGGCCGAACGGGCCTGCCGCCTCTTTGAAACCTGGCTTCAGGAGGCGGAGAACGCGGGCGGCGAATCCGCCCCGGCGGAACAGAAGCAGAGGGCCTCGTAACCCCCAGCCTTTTGGAAAGCTCTATGAAATGCAAAATCTGCAAGGCCGAGGCGGTGGTGGCCCTGAAAAGCCATAATGCCGCCTTCTGCCCGGACTGCTACAAGGATTTTTTTGCCCGCCAGGTGGCGCGCGGCATTGAAGGGCAGAAGCTTTTCAGCCGCGACGAGCGCATTCTGGTGGCCCTCTCCGGCGGCAAGGACTCTCTGGCCCTGATGCTGGAGCTGTCCCGCCAGGGTTACGACGTCACCGGCCTGCACATTGATCTGGGCATTCCAGGTTCCTCGTCAGCCGCGCGCGGCGTGGTGGAGCGCTTCTGCGCCCGGCACGGGCTCAGGCTGCTGATCAGGGACATGACCGCGGAGGGTCTGCCCATCCCGGCGGTCAGGGAGCGCCTGCGCCGGCCCATCTGCTCGGCCTGCGGCAAGATCAAGCGCCATTTCTTCAACAAGGCGGCTCTGGATGAGGGTTTTGACGCTCTGGCCACGGGGCACAATCTTGACGATGAGGTGGCCCGCCTGTTTAGCAACACTTTGCGCTGGGACACGGCCTATCTTTCGGATCAGGGGCCGCTGCTGCCCGGCGGGAGCGGTTTTGCCCGCAAGGTCAAACCGCTCTGGCGGCTCACGGAATTTGAAACCGCCAACTACGCCTTTTTGATGGGCATTGAAAACCATTACGCGCCCTGCCCTTACAGCCCCGGCGCCAGCTTCACCGTGCTCAAGGGCCTGCTGCAACGTCTGGAAGCGGCCATGCCGGGCCGCAAGCTGGATTTTTACCAGGGCTTTCTGGCGCGCGGGCGACCCGTCTTTGCCCGGCGCGAGATCCAAGAGGGGCTGGCGCTGGCCCCCTGCCCGCAATGCGGTTATCCCACATCATCGGGCGGCCTTTGCGGGGTCTGCCGCATCCGCGAGGCTGTGCGCGCGGCCTGCCCAAAGGCATGAAAGGAACAGGCCCGCGAACGCCATGGGACGCGCCCGCCCCGGGCCGTGGCATGCCCGGTTTACGGACGCCCTGAAAGACTGTAAAAAAAGCATATGCTTTTTCTGCACGCGCTGGGGGGGATATTCGGCCTGCTGCTGGTGGTGGCGGTAGGGTACATTCTGGCCTGGAGGGGCTGGTTTTCCACGGAATTCCAGATGCTCCTGCCCAGGCTGGTCACCTATGTGGCCCTGCCGCCTTTTCTGATGAGCACGCTTTTGCAGTCCTTTGAGCGCGACAATCTGCTGCACATGCTTTATGGCGCGCTGCTGCCCTTCACATCCCAGATACTTACCTTCAGTCTGGCCTGGGTGGTGGGCAAGGCCGTGCGTGTGCGGCGCGGGCGTCTTGGCCTGTTCTGCGTCTGCGTCTCCAACTCCAACACCATATTTGTGGGCATTCCCGTCAACCTGGCCCTGTTCGGCGAAGAATCCCTGCCCTATGTGCTGCTTTACTATTTCGCCAGCACCATTTTTTTCTGGACTGTGGGCAATTACGCCATCAGCAGCGACGGCAGCAGGGATGGGGAGGGGCGGGAACGCACCCGGCTGCGCGACAACATCCGGCACATCTTTTCGCCGCCCATGCTGGGCTTTCTGACCGGCCTGAGCCTCGTCATGCTCAAGGTGGAACTGCCGCGCTTTCTGCTGGACGCGGCCAAATATCTGGGCAACCTGACCACGCCTCTGGCCCTGCTGTTCATCGGCATCACCCTGCAAAACATGGATCTGCGCCATCTCAAGATCAACCGCGATCTGGCGCTGGCCCTTCTAGGCCGACTGGTGCTCAGCCCGCTGGTGGTGATGCTGCTGACGCCGCTTTTTCCCATTCCAGAACTCATGGGCAAGGTGTTCATCATGCAGGCCTCGCTGCCGGTGCTGATGCAGGCGGCCATCCTCAGCGCCTATTACCGCACAGACCCGCAATTCGGCGCGCTGATGGTGTCGCTGTCCACCCTTCTGTCGGCCATCACCATTCCCGTCTGCATGTGCCTGCTGTAAGGCCCGCCCGCCGCAAAGCGCATTGCGAAGCGCGCGGGACGGAGGCCCAAATTCCTCAGGCGCATGAAAGGGTCGCCGCCGGGGGCTGACGCTCCACCGGCGCGGCCTGTCAAAGTGCGCTTTCTGGCGTATCCGCGATGCCGCGGCAGCTACAGGTTGGCCGCGTACCAGTCTCCGGCCAGGCGCAGGCCCTGGCGCACGTCATGGCCCGGCGCATAGCCCAGCAGCTTTTCGGCCCTGCTGATGTCCGCCAGAGAGTGACGCACGTCGCCCGCGCGAAAATCGCGGTGCACGGCCTCGGCCGTGGCCGCGGCGGGCAGATGGCGGCTCACTTCCTCGCGGATCAGCACAAAGAGTTCATTGAGCGTGGTGCGCTGGCCGAAGGCCACATTGTATATTTTGTCGCGGGCCTCGTCGCGGGCGTAGCTGGCCAGCAGATTGGCCTGCACCACATTGTCGATGTAGCAGAAGTCGCGGCTGGTTTCACCATCGCCGTTGACGTAGACGGTTTCCCCCTTGATCAGGCTGGCGAACCACTGCGGAATCACCGCCGCATACGCGCCGTAGGGGTCTTGCCGCTGGCCGAAGACGTTGAAATAGCGCAGGCCGATGCTGGCAAAGCCGTAGCAGCGGGCGAAAACATCGGCGTAAAGCTCGTCCACATACTTGGTCACCGCATAGGGCGAGAGCGGGCGGCCGATTTTGTCCTCCACCTTGGGCAGTTCCGGGGAGTCGCCGTAGGTGGAGGAGGAGGCGGCGTACACAAAGCTTTCAACTTTGGCGTCGCGCGCGGCCACCAGCATGTTCAGAAAGCCGTCGATATTGCAGCTGTTGGAGAGCAGGGGGTCGTCAATGGAGCGCGGCACCGAGCCCAGCGCCGCCTCGTGCAGCACGTGCCTCGCGCCGGCGCAGGCCCTGCGGCAGGTGTCCGGATCGCGGATGTCGCCCTCAATAAAGGTAAAACGCTTCCAGGCTTCCGGCCCCACCAGGTCGCGAACCATGTCCAGATTTTTCTGATAGCCGGTAAGAAAATTATCCAGGCCGACCACGGTCTGGCCCATTTTCAGCAGGTGCTCCAGCAGGTTGGAGCCGATAAAACCGGCCACGCCGGTCACCAGCCAGCGGGACGGGGCGGAAGCCATGCTTTCGCGCAAGGCGGCGTAAGCGCTCATGAGCATATCCTGTTTTCAGTTTGAATGTTGAAGAATGCGCGGCCCTGAAGGCCGCCCCCCTTGTATCGCGCGCGGCGCGGCCTGTAAAGACGTGGCGTTGCGGCCCTCTTTTCAGCGCCGCGCGCAGGTGCTATAGGCAGGGCCATGCCGTGTTCGCCGGGCGCAATGGGCCGCGGGCACGGCGAAAGGGAGAAAACAAGGCATGAAAATCATCGTCCTGGGCAACCAGGCCAGGGCACTGCGCAATTTCTGGAGCGTGCTGATCCGCCGGATGCGGCAGGGCGGCCATGAGGTTCTCTGCTGCGCGCCGCCCGGCGACCCCGAAGCCGACGCGGCCCTGAAGGCCCTGGGGGCGGCAACGCTCCACTACCGGCTGAACCGCAAGGGCCTCAACCCCCTGCATGACGCGCGCACTTTCGCGCAACTGCGGCGGATATTCATCGAGGCAAAGCCTGACCTGCTTTTCGCCTCCACCATCAAGCCGGTCATTTACGGCTGCATGGCCGCCCGGCGCGCGCGCGTGCCGCACATCTACGCCACCATCACCGGCCTGGGCTACGCCTTTGAGGCCGACAGCCCGCTCAAGAAATGCGTCAACCGTCTGAGCGTTCTGCTCTATCGCATGGCCCTCAAAAACGCGGAGGGCGTCTTTTTTCAGAATCAGGACGATATTCGCGTTTTCCGCGAGTCGGGCATTCTGAATCCCGACGCGCGCGTGCTCACGGCGCGCGGCACGGGCGTGGACATTGCGCGCTTCGCCCCCGCGCCCCTGCCCGCGCTGCCGCCAGACGGCCCCGTGACCTTTCTGCTGGTGGGCCGCCTGCTGGAAGCCAAGGGCCTGCCTGAATACGCCGAAGCCGCGCGCCTGCTCAGGGGCCGTTACCCCCAGGCCCGCTTTCAGCTTCTGGGGCCGCCGGAACAGGGCCCGGGCAGTGTGGGCCTTGACCGCGTCAAAACCTGGGAGCATGAAAACGGCATCGAATACCTGGGCGAAACCAGAGACGTGCGGCCCCATGTGGCCGCGGCCCATGTGCTGGTGCTGCCCTCCTGGCGGGAGGGCACTCCCACTTCCATCATGGAGGGCATGAGCATGGGCCGCCCGGCGGTGGTCACGGATGTGCCCGGCTGCCGGGAGGTGGTGCGCGACGGCGTCAACGGGCGCATGGTTCCGTTGCGCGACCCGAAGGCGCTGGCCAGGGCCATGGAGAGCTTCATTCTCGCGCCGGAAGATATCGCCCGCATGGGCGCGGCCGGGCGTGATCTGGCCGTCAGGGAATTTGACGCCGAAAAAGTGGCGAACCGCATTCTTGAGGATATGCGTGTGCCCGCCGGAGCATAAAGGGAAATGCAATGATCAGTACATACCGCATGGCGCTTTTGCAGGCTCTGGACATCTTCTGCCTGCTGCTGGCGCTGACCGTCACCGGCGTGACCACCATCGCGCCCGATTTGAGCGTGTTTCACGACTATACCGGCGCTTCGCTGTTCACGGTCTTTTTTTACATGCTCTTTTTCTACATTCTGGATGCCTACAGCGTGGGGCAGGAAGACTTCAGGGAAACAGCGGGCCGGGTGCTGGTGGCCTGCGTGCTGGGCATCATTTCCTCGGCCACGGCTTCCTATTCCTTTGACCATTGGCGTTTCGACCGCGAAACCCTGCTGATGCTCTTTGTCCTTTCCCTGGCCTTCAGCCTGGGCTGGCGCTGGCTTTATTACCGCAATGCCGACAAGCTGACCCACCCCCTGCGCATCCTGCTGGTGGGCGTGGACCGCGCGGGCAAGGTGCGCCAGTTGCTGGCCGAGGGCCTGCCGCAGGCCAAAATCATCGGCTATGTGGGCGAAAGGGATCAGGGCCCGGACGCCGGCCCCTGCCTGGGCCCGCCCTTCAATGCCCTGAGCGCGGCCCGCGAAAACAGGGCCACCATGATTCTGCTGCTGCCTGACGCGCCCATTGATGACGACATTGCCCGCGACCTGCTGGAAGCCAAGCTGCGCGGCAGCATGGTGGTGGACATCCGCAGTTTTTACGAGCATGTGGTGCAGCGTCTGCCCCTCTCGCAGATCAACGACGAGTGGCTGTTGCAAACCGAGGGCTTTTCGCTGAACACGCGCGGTTCGCTGCGGCGGCTGAAGCGGGCCCTGGACGTGCTCATATCTCTGGTGCTGCTGGTTCCGGCCACGCCGATCATGCTGCTGACCGCCCTGATCGTGCGCCTGGAATCGCCGGGGCCGGTAATTTATCGTCAGGATCGCGTGGGCCTGTACGAAAAGGAATTTACGGTCTACAAATTCCGCTCCATGCGCGCGGACGCGGAAAAGAACGGCGCGGTCTGGGCCAGCGCTCACGACAGTCGGGTGACGCGCTTCGGCAGGTTCATCCGCAAGGTGCGCATCGACGAACTGCCCCAGATATGGAACATCCTCAAGGGCGACATGAGCTTCATCGGCCCCCGGCCCGAACGCATGGCCTTTGTGACGCGCCTCAAGCGGGACATCCCCTATTACAGCCTGCGCCATACGGTCAAACCGGGCCTCACGGGCTGGGCCCAGGTCCGCTACCCCTACGGCGCGTCAGAGGATGACGCCCGCCGCAAGCTGGAGTATGACCTCTACTACATCAAAAACATGTCCATTCTGCTGGACATTCACATTATCTTCAAAACCATCGGCGTGGTGCTCTTTCCCAAGGGGGCGCGGTAGCTTCAGGCGGGCCCCGCCCAATTTTCTTGCCTGCCGTTTTACAGCCGGATACGGCGCGGGCCCGTGGCGAAAAACGCGCACGCCCGGGCATGCCCGGCTTTTTTCATGGCCGCCGTCCGCCGCCCCTGCCCTGATCTTTCGCAAGCCCGGCCATGTCCAGTGCGCGAAAAACAGCGGCCGCCTCTTCCCTGTCCGGCGTCAGGGACAGAATTTTGCCCGCAAAAAAGAGAATATAGCGTTGAAAGGCGGGTTCCGCCCCGAAAGTTTCGCTGTAGCCGCGCCAGAGCCTGTCCAGCCAGCGCAGCAGGGCGGGCGCGCCGTGGCGGGCGCAATGCGCTTTCAGCGGGGCATAGATCAGGCCCGCGTGCAGGGCGGCCTCAGCTGATCCGGCCTCTGCCCCGCCTCTTTGGGGGAAGGACAGGCCCAGGAGGGGAAAAACATGCCCCAGCAGGGCCCGCACATGCCATTGCGGCGCAAAGGGGCGGCGAAAATAGCGGTAGCGCAGCAGCACTTCCGGCAGATTGGCGGCGCGCCGCCGCGCCCCCAGCAGCATATCCGCCCAGAAGGCGAAATCTTCGGCCCGCTCCAGGGCCAGGTCAAAGCGCAGGCCGTGGGCGCGCAGAACCTCCAGCCGCAGCATGCTGCACCCGTTGACCACGGCCGCGCCAAAAACCGTGGCCGCCCGAACCTCTTCCGGCGTGGCGGGAAAGCGCTCCAGCGCCTCGGACTGGTGAAAGTATTGCAGCCAGCCGCCGCACACATCCACATCAGGATGGGCCTCCAGAAAAGCCGCCTGCTTTTCCAGACGCCGGGGCATGGCGATGTCGTCGGCGTCCATCCAGGCCAGATACGCGCCGCGCGCCTCTTCCAGAGCCGCATTGCGCGCCGCCGCCCTGCCCTGGTTGCTTCCCAGCCGGATCAGGCGGATGCGCCTGTCCGCATAGGTTTCAACGCGGCGGGCCGTGTCGTCGGTGGAGCCGTCGTCCACCACCAGCAGTTCAAAATCCCGGCAGGTCTGCCCCAGAATGGAATCCACCGCCTCGCTGATATACGGGGCGGCATTGTGCGCGGGCATGGCGACGGTGATTCTGGGCATGGGGCGGCTCCCGGCGCGGCGTTCAGCGCCGCGCCCGCGCGTACAGGGCGGCAACGGCCTTGCGGTCCGTGCCGTACAGCGTTTCGGCCCCCTCAAGCATGGCCGGGCGCAGCATGCCGGGCGAGGCCCGGTCGATCAGCGCCGTCAGGCGGGCAAAAACATTGGCATGCCGCAAACACCAGGCGCGGCAGCGGGCCAGCGCCTCCCGCCGCTCTTCCCAGAGGTTGTCGCGCAGACAGCGCGCAATGCGCTCCATATTGCCCGCCTCGTCCTCCGGGTCAAGCGCCAGAAAACCGTCCGCCGCGCCCCCTGTGGCCTCGCAGACCGCGGCCAGATTGGGCGCGCCCAGATACAGGGGCAAGGCCCAGCCAATCCAGGCGTCGGACAGCTTTTCCGTCCAGAAGTTGTCGAGATAATTGTTTTCCAGCACAAGATGGTATTTGTACGGGGCTATGGCTTCAGCCTTGTCGGCCACGGGCCGGAATCCCCGCCCGAAAACATCCAGCTCATCCCCCAGCAATTCCTTCAGTCGCCGCACAAAACGGATGCGGCGGCGCTGCGCCTCTGTGGCCGTCTTGTCAGAGCAGATGACCGAAAGCTTTTTGCTCTTGCGCGGCACAGGCAGATTTTCGATGTCGCCGAGGCGGGTGAGCGTGGGGGAAACAGGGGCCCCGCCGCCCGTGACGACCCCGTACTGCCAGTTCAGACAGGGATTTTCCAGACGCAGCGCGCGGGCGTCCACGCCGCGGAAAGGATAAGGGGAAATGACCGTGCCGAACTGCTCCAGATAAGAGCGCGGATAGCGCTTGATTTCCGGCGGCTCGGTGACAAAGAGCACGCGCCGTTCACGCGGCGCGCGGGTGCGCGCGCCGGGCGGCGGCTCGTCGAAAACCGCCAGCCAGCGGGCGCGGCAGTCCTTGTCTTCCAGAACAAAGCGCGTCCCTTCCCCCGGCCCCATGCCGCCGCAACCGTCGCTGGTCTGGCGCAGCCAGGGCCAGGCCGCGTGTATCGTGCAGAAAAAGCAATGCATGCGCTCACTTCTTATCTCAGGAACGGCCGGTCGGCAAATGCGGCGCAGAAGGCTTCGGGCGGCGCGGCGCGCCCGCAGGCCATGAAACGAGCCCGCGTCATGCCCCGACTCGTTGACTGAGCGCGGGAAATAAATCGCCCCTCTTCACGTCTGGCGGGCGCTCTTGCTTCGCAAGCCCACGGGCAACGCCCTGAATCAGCGCTTCCTATACCCTTTGCCCCTGCCAGCGCCCGGATGCGCGCAGCAACCCGTCCCGCCGCAAGAGGCAGCAGGCGCAGCCGGGCAGGCTGTCAGCCAGGGCCAGGGCCTCGCGCGGGGGCATGACCGACAGCGCCGTGGCCAGCGCGTCGGCCATGAGCCCGTCGGGCGCCGTCACGGTCACGCTGGCCAGGGCCGGGCTTTGACCGGTGGCGGGGCTGACCAGATGGGTATGCCTTTGCGCGGCGTCATAAAATATTTCATAGCCGCCGGACGTGGCGATGGCCCCGCCCGTGGTCAGCGCCAGCGCCTGGGGATAGCGGCCCCGCTTCCGCGGGTCTTCCACGGCCACGCGCCAGGGCGCGCCCGGCGCCTTGCGGCCGCGCGCCACCATGTCGCCCCCGGCGTTAACCAGATGATTCGGGCAGCCGGCGGCAATCAGCTCGCGCGACATGCACTCGGCAATGTGCCCCTTGGCAATGCCGTCCAGAGTCAGGGCCATGCCGGAACGCGCGAAGCGCAGGCGGCCGCCGCCGACCTCCAGATGTTCCGCCCCCACCAGCTCCAGGGCCTCGCGCAATTCGTTCCCGGCCAGATGCGGGCTTTCACCCGCATTACGGCGCTCTTCCAAAAGACGCAGCAGGGGCAGCACGGTCACGTCAAAGGCACCGCCGGTCAGGCGGCTAATGCGCCGGGCGGCTTCCAGCATGGCCGTCAGCTCCGGCGGAACGTCCGCCAGATGCCCGCCCGCATTCAGCATGCCCACCGGCGAAGCCGCATCAAAACGGGTAAATATGTCCGCCAGGGCGCGGCCACGGGCAAAGGCGCGCTCCAGAGCGGCTTCGGCCCTCTCCGCGTCAGAGCCGGCCACGCTGACAGTCACCACGACGCCCATGAACAGGCGCGTCTGCTGCCGCACTGCCGGCCTTGCGGCCGCCCTGGCGAGGGGCGGCAGAACAGGCGTCAGAAGGGGGGAAGCGCCCAGAAAGCCGCCGCACAGCAAGGCGGCGCGCAGGAAATGACGACGGCTGTGATTCAACGGCATGCTGTCTCCTCTCAGGCTTGGGATTGGGGACGGGAGGGCTCCCGCCCGGCGGGCGCGGGCGGCGTCGCCGCCTCCTGCGCGGGCGCGTCGGGCCGGGGCGCGGCGCCTTTTCGGGTGGAACGCAAAATATGCCGGGGGCAGCCGCTCACGCAGACTTCTTCGCAAGAGGGGCCATAAGAGAGACACAGAAGCTGGTCAATGACAATACGGTTATCCTCCAGGCGCACGGCCTTGGCCGGGCAGGTCTTGACGCACTTGCCGCATTTGATGCAGCCCACGTCGCAAACATCCATGACCGCGCGCAGCTTGTCTCTGGTGTTGCAGCAGACCGCCACGCGGCCGCGCTGCGGCGTCAGCTCCAGTATGCCGCGCGGGCAGGCGGCCACACATGCGCCGCAGCCCGTGCATTTGCCGCGATCCACGCGCGCCAGGCCGTCGCGCACCTCCATGGCCCCGAAGGGGCAGGCCTGCACGCAGTCGCCAAAGCCCAGGCAGGAATACACGCAGACATCCGTACCCCCGCGCATCAGAGCCGCCGCCGCGCAGGAGGGCATGCCCTGATACTGATAGCGCGGCGCCACCTTGCCGGCCAGTTTGTCGCAGCGCCGCAAGGCGTAGAGGGGTTCGGCCTCGGCCACGGTCTTGCCGGTGAGCTCGCCCACGGCAATGCTGGTGGCGGCGCCCCCGGCGCAACATCTGTTGGCCGGAACCGAGGGATCATTGACCACCGCCGTGGCGTAGCCCTCGCAGCCCGCAAAACCGCATCCGCCGCAGTTGGCCCCCGGCAGGGCCTCCACCACGGCTTCCACCCTGGGATCCTCCTTGACATAAAAGACGCGCGAGGCCACGGCCAGGATGATTGAGGCCGTGAGCCCCAGGGCGAACAGGGTCAGAATGGAGACAAAGACCATAACGGCAACCTCGGCTGACGTGACAATGATGCGATGCGCCTCTTGCCAGCGGATATGACTTTTTTTCACTTCGCAATGCCGTCCGCGCGACGCCTGACGCCGCCGGAACGCGAAGCGCCCCCTCTCACTGGCCCATGCCCTTGAAGCCCATGAAGGCCAGCGACATCAGCCCCGCCATGACCAGGGCAATGGGCGTGCCCGCCATGGACTTGGGCAGGCGGCAGGTGTCCAGCCGCTCGCGGATGCCGGCCATGAGCAGCAGGGCCAGGGTGAAGCCCAGGCCGTAGGCCACGCCCCAGGCTATGGATTCCAGCAGGCCGAAGCCCTCGCGCTGCACCAGGATGGCCACGCCCATAACCGCGCAGTTGGTGGTGATCAGCGGCAAAAAGATGCCCAGAGCCGCGTATAGCGGCGGCACGGCCTTTTTCAGAAACATTTCGACGAACTGCACCAGGGCGGCGATGACCACAATGAAGACAATGGTCTGCAAGTAGCCGAGATTATAGGGGTCCAGCACATAGCGCTGCATCAGCCAGGTGCAGCAGGTGGACACGATGATGACAAAAATCACGGCCCCGCCCATGCCCAGGGCCACGCTTTTTTCCTTGGAACAGCCCAGATAGGGGCAGTTGCCCAGGTACTGCGCCAACACAATATTGTTGACGAAAATGGCGGAGATAAAGATCGCGAAAATTTCCATGCGCCCCTCCTTTCACACGCCCGTGGGGCTAAGCCTCGCGGTTCATATGGCAGGTCTGGCATGCGCCGCAGCCCTGGGTCAGGGGTTGAAGGTCGCGGCCCTTGCGCCGCGCCTGCCAGACGTTGATCAGATTCATGCCCGCCAGAATCAGCCCCAGACAGATGAAGGCCCCCGGCGCCTGCACCATGATGCGCAACGGCTCAAAGCCCTCCCACATGACGGCATGGCCGAACCATGTGCCGTTGCCCCAGATTTCACGCAGCGAGCCCAGAAAGGTCAGGGACAGCGTGAAGCCCAGGCCCATGCCCAGGCCGTCGGCCACCGAGGCGGCCACGCCGTTTTTGGCGGCAAAAGCCTCGGCCCGGCCCAGAATGATGCAGTTGACCACAATGAGCGGCACAAAAATGCCCAGTCGCTGATACAGCGGATAGGCGTAGGCCTGCATGAGCAGCTCCACGGCCACCACCAGCGAGGCCGCGATGACGATGAAACAGGCGATGCGCACTTTTTTGGGAATAATGCCGCGTACCATGGAAATCAGCATATTGGAGAGCGTCAGCACGAAAATGACCGCCAGGCCCATGCCCAGACCGTTGTCCGCCGAGTTGGTCACGGCCAGGGTGGGGCAAAGCCCCAGTACCAGACGGAAAGGCGGCAGCTCTTTCCAGAGCCCCTTGGTGAATTCCCGCATGACAGTCATGCCTGCCTCCTTGCAACAGAATCAGCGCGCCGCGCCGCGCTCTCGCCCGGCCCGGGAGAGCGTTTGGCGCTTCGCGGGCCGCGGCCCCTATTCAGACCAGGCCCTGAGAATTTCCGGCTTGATCCGGCTGTAGACCTGAGCCGCCTTGTTCACGGCCTCCACCACGCCGCCGGAGGAAATACTGGCTCCGGAAACGGCGTCAATGCCGCCGCCCTGCGCCGTGAGCGCCACAGGAGCGCGCGCGCCGCTGAACTGGCTGGCAAAGGCCGGTTCCGTCACGCGCATGCCCAGGCCCGGCGTTTCCTTGAGCGTGGTGACGCCAATGCCTTCCAGGCTGTCGTTATCCACATTAAAGCCCACCATAACCCCAATGTCGCCGCCGTAGCCCTTGCCCCGCTCTTCCAGCGCCACGCCCGCCAGCCTGCCGTCGCGCAGGGCCGGAAAAACCGTGACCGCGCCATGTTCCAGCGCAAAGCTGCGGCGATCCGCGATGGGCGAATTCCGCGCATGGGCAAAAACCCGCGCCAGCGCCGGGCCCTGCACATATGTGAGCACCTGTTCCTCAATGCGCGGGGCCGTGACCATTTTGAGATACGACAGAACAAAACCCGACAGACCGCAAAGCGCCGACAGCACCACCACCATTCGCAACATGCCGATCATGACTAGCGCGCTCCAAAAGGCTTGGGACGGATCAGGTCCAGAAGGGGGGTCAGCAGATTGAGCAGCAGAATGGCGAAGGGGGCGCCGTCCGCATAGACCCCGTATTTACGGATGACAAAGGTCAGCGCGCCGCCCAGCAGCCCGTAAATGAACATGGGCAGCGGCCGGGACGGGGCGTTGGCCGCTTCCGTGGCCAGAAAGAAGCCGCCCAGCATCACCGAACCCGTACAGAGATGAAAAAAGGGCGAGGCGTTCAGGGCCGGGTTCAGCATGTGGCACAGGGCCGCCGGGCCGGCCACGCCCAAAAAAAAGCCCAGCGCAATCTGCCAGCGGATGACGCCAAAGGCCGCCAGCAAAGAGCCCCCCAGAAAAAGCGCCCCCACCTGGCCCGCGCCCAGCCCGCCGATTTGCCTGCCCAGCAGCAAATCCGTGAAGGGCACGGCGTCAGCCGCGGCCACGCCGAAATACTTGAGCCGGCTCAGGGGGTCGATATAATCCGTGGCCAGTTGCATGGCGTTGGCGTCCATGAGCAGGGGAAAGGAGACAAAAAGCACGGCCCAGCCCACCAGAGGGGTATTCACCGGGTTGGCCCCCAGCCCGCCGAAGGCCATCTTGCCCAGGCTCATGGCGATGCCCGCCCCCAGCATGACCAGCCACCAGGGCGCGGCCGCGGGCAGCAGAAACGAGAGCAGCAGGCCGGAATTGACCGCCGTGAAATCATCCACCGAGAGTTCGCGCCCCATGACTTTCTGGCAGAGAGCCTCGACAAGCACGGTGGTGACCACGCACAGGGCCATAACCCGCGCGGCGGGCAGGCCCCAGTTCCAGACTGCCATGCCGACCGCCGGCATAAGGCCGGCCAGCATGTGCAGGCTGACCTGACGGATGGTGCGCCCGCAGTGCCAGTAGGGCGGGGCGCTCATGGCCAGAAGCACGGACGAGGCGGTCGCGGACATCATGCGCCTCCCTGTTCGGCGGCGGCCGCGTCGGCCTGCGCCAGTTTATGCTTGGACAGTCGAATGTATTGCAGCACGGGCCGCCGGGCGATGCATACATAACCGCACAGGCCGCACTCAAGACAGCATTCGATATGCTCGGCGCGGTTGCGCTCGTGCAGGGCAAATTCGGCATTGCGGCTGAGAAAGCTGGGGCTCAGACGGGCCGGACAGATCAGCGCGCAGGCCCCGCAGTTGATGCAGGGACTGTGCCCCTGCATGGGCGGAATGGAACCCGCCTCCACCACAAAGACGCCGGTGGAGCCCTTGGTCACGCTGCGATCCAGCCTGTCGAGGCTTTCACCGCGCAAGGGGCCGCCGCGCACCAGGGTATCGCCGTCTTTCAGCTCAATATTGGCAAAGTGCAGCAGCTCGCCGATGGTGCTGCCCTCTTTGACGATGTAATTTCCCGAGTGCTCAAAACTGCCGATGGTCAGCACTGTTTCGATAAGCGGCAGGCCGGTGCGCGCCACCCGGCCCAGGCTCCAGACATTGTGCAGCCCGACGACGCCCACGCCCTCAGGATGTTCCTTGCCCGTGACGGCCTTGACCACCAGCGCGTTGACGCTGGCCGGGTACTGGGAGGGCACGTGAACCACCTCCATGTCATGGTGGTGCAGGCGCATTTCCTTGGGCACGGCCAGCAGAATCCTTTCGGCCGGGGAGAGACGGCGCAGAACTTGCAGACCGGCCTTGAGATTGTCCAGATGGGTGAGCAGCATGGGCTCGGCCCAGGTCACGCCGGGGTCAGGGTTCAGGCCGTTGATGATGAGCGTCTTGCAGTCCTGCCCCAGAGAGCGGGTGTTCAGCCCCAGCCCCTTGAGAATCCTGCCCAGTTCCGCCCCGCGCTCGGGCAGAGCCAGCAGGTTCACTTTGTTCTTTTCCACAATTTCCGCGGCCTGACGCTGCTCTTCATTGGGCTCCACGGCTTCCACAAAAATGCTGCGCTCGTTGATTTCGGCAATGCGGCCGAAGATGGGCGAAAAGGCGTCGCCCTTGAACGGTGAGGGATGCGACGCCAGACGCATGCGCGGGTAAACCAGGGTTTTTTTCGTCACCCCTTCCGCCAGTTTGAAACCCTCGCGGTTCAGGCGCACCAGCCGCGGCTCCGGCCCGGTGCTGAAACGCTGCGTCACCCCGTACAGCAGATGAAAACGGGGGTCGTTCAACATCTGAAATACTTCTTTCATCCCCGCCTCACTTGCTGGTATGGCACTGCGCGCACTGTTCCCTGGCGTAGGGGCCCTTCTTCAGCTTTTCATGGCAGCCCATGCACAGTTTGTGGTAGGCGTCCATGCGGCCGGGAATAAGCTTTTCCGCGGGCAGGCCATGACAGACGGCGCAATTGGTGAATATGGGATTGAGCCTGACCAGGCCCTCGCCGGGCAGGATGTCGCGCACGGTCGTCTGGCTGTGGCAACGGGCGCAGCCCCTGGCCCCGGCCGCGAACATTTCCTCGTGGCAGGTCACGCAACGGGCGTGCGCGGCGTCAGCCAGACCGGGCGGCGCGCCTTCTTCGACCTTCTTGCCCGTGGGCGCGCCGGAGTCGTGGCAGTCCGCGCAATTTTGCGGCTCAGGCTCAACCCCGGCATCTTTGTGGTGGCATTCGCGGCAGTCCACCCCCAGTTCTTCCTGATGCCTCGCATGCCCCCACTTGCGAGCCGCAAGCTCATGGTGATGGCAGGTGGCGCAGGCGGCGTTATCGTTAAAGGCCGCCACATGCGTCTTTTTGAAGGCCGCGTCAAAGAGCGCGCCGTGGCAGGATGCGCAGCGCTGCACATGCCCGCGCCTGACAGGACTTTCATGGTGGCATTGCTCACAGGGTATCTTTTGGCTGAGGGCGTGCCGCGCATGCTGAAAGACCACCGGGCCGCCGGCGTTGTCCAGCAGGACACGCCGGGGCGCGTCCTCGCGCGGCGCGGGCAGCATGTACCCCGCCGCTGCCGCCACCGCCAGAACGACCGTCAACAACGTTATGGGAAAGTAACGCTTTTGCAAGGCCGCACCCCTTCTTCAATGACTCCGTTTTTTCGCGGAATCGCTTTCTGCCGCTTTTCGCCGGCTGGCCGTCATGGGAACGTCGCTCACGCCGCGTGTGCCATAGTTGTCTGATTGCGGCGGCGACCATACGTCGATAGAGCTATTACGACGCCATAACAGCATCAATATGAAACGGCGCTCTTTCTGATGCCATAGCAAAATTTTTCCCTTTTGTGAAGGCATGTTGCAAAAAATCATGCTGTCATATTTTTCACGAACACGGCTTTATACATAAAAGTCCGCGCCGCTCGCCGCCTCACAGACTGTTTATATGCACAATGAATTGCAAAAAAAGATGCGGCGGCCATGACACGGCCCGCCGCTTTATGGAAAAACGCGCTCCTGTCCGCCCGACTTCCGGGGGGCGGCGGCCCCGCCGGCGCTTCACCCCGCGTTTCGCCTGAAGCCGTTCCGGTGCCCAGACATGCGCGGGGCCTCCTTTCCCACCGGAAAAGAGGCCCCGCCGGAGACTCATGCCTTTTTCAAAGCGATTCGCCCTGCGAAGTCAACCCGTGACGAGCCGCGCCGCCGAAAACGGCAACATGCCGTCACCCCCTACAGAACAAAACGCGGATCCTTTCTGACCTCCTCGCGCACAATCCTGAACAGCGTGGGGCTGAGCAGCAGAATGCCGATGATGTTGGGGAAGGCCATCAGGGCGTTGCCGATGTCCGCCAGCAGCCAGACCAGATCCAGGGCCAGAACGGCGCCCAGGGCCACCACGCAGACATAGATGATGCGGAAGGGCTTCTGGGCCTTGTCGCCGAAAAGATAGATGACGCAACGTTCGCCGTAGACGCACCAGCCCAGGGAGGTGGTAAAGGCGAAGAGCGTGAGGCAGAAGGTCACGCCGTATTCGCCGAAGCCGGGCAGATTGTGCTGGAAGGCCGAGGCGGTGAGCAGGCCGCCGCTCATGCCGGAGCTCCAGAGGGGCTGGCCGGCGGGATCCAGGGAAACAAGAATCACAAAGCCGGTCATGCTGCACACGATGATGGTGTCAATGAAAACGTCCAGCATGCCGATGGAAGCCTGCACCAGCGGCGATTCGGCGGTGGAGGCGGCGTGGGCCATGGGCGCGGAGCCGAGGCCCGCTTCATTGGAAAAAACGCCGCGGGCCATGCCCATGCGAATGGCCATCATCACCGAAGCGCCGGCAAAGCCGCCCTGCGCCGCCGTGGGCGTGAACGCGTCGGAAACCACCCACCAGAAGACGGCGGGCACCCGGTCGATATGCATGCAGATGATGATCAGGCACATGATGACATACAGCGCGGCCATGAAGGGCACCAGCTTGCCGGCCACGGCGCCCACGCGCCTGACGCCGCCCACCAGCACGATGCCCGCCAGGAACAGCAGGCCCAGGGCCGTAACCCAGCCCGGCACGCTGCACGCCTTGGTCAGATTCACGCTGATGGCGTTGGCCTGAACCATGGCCCCGATGCCGAAGCAGGCTATCATGCCGAACAGGGCGAAGGCCGTGGCCAGCCATGTCCAGTTTTTGCCCAGGCCGTTCTTGATGAAGTACATGGCCCCGCCCACCCAGTTGCCGGCGGGAGTTTTTTCACGAAAATGCACGGAAAGCAGCACTTCGGAAAATTTGGTCATCATGCCCACCAGGGCGGTCATCCACATCCAGAACAGCGCGCCCGGTCCGCCCAGGGCGATGGCCGTGGCCACGCCCACGATGTTGCCGGTGCCTATGTCCGCCGCCAGAGCGGTCATCAGGGCATTCCAGGGAGATACCTCGCCATGCTCGGACTGGTGCTTGCGCCCCTGCCACAAACAGCGGTAGGCCCGGCTCCAGTTACGGAAGGAGAAAAAACGCAGCCCGATGGTCAGGTACAGGCCCGTGCCCACCAGCATGACCAGCATGATCGGGCCCCATACCACGTTGCTGACCGCTTGCAGAAAATCATACACCGCTTGCATTGGCATCTCCGCTTGTTCAAAATTGCAGCGCCGATCCGGGAACCGGCGGCGTTCCCGCCGGGAACGCCCGCATCATGAATGTGTGGACTCTTTTGTCAGGCTACACTGTAAAAAAGAAATATGGCAAGCCGTTTTTGGAGCATGCGCAAGCGGCGGCTGTTGCCGCGGGCATTGTGAAAAACGCGCCAGCCGTGGATAAAGGCGTGAGCCTGAAAAACGGTTCCCGGGCTCATCCGGCGCGGGCGTCCGTTCTCGCGGCGGAAAGCCCGTGTCCTGTTCAAAGACAAGCGGCTCTACCGCTCCACGGCGAAAATATTGCGATATGTTACGTTTTGATCCTGACTTTTGACTTCCAGGATGATCTGGGCGTTGACCAGGCTCAGATGCTCGGGCAGCCGGGCCACCATGACCGCGCGCTTGAAGCGGCTGATGCGAAAATCGCCCACATCGTCCGGGTCAAAGGCAAGCTGGCGCTTCCGACCGTCGGCCGTTACCAGAACGGCCTGCACCGTGCCTGACGCCAGTTTCTGGTGGTCGGTGTTGCGCAGATCCAGGGCGATGCGCAGTTTGCCGCCGCGCAGCGCGCGGGCCTGCACATTGCCCACCTTCACATAGCCCGTATCAATGGCCGGAAACTCCTCATGGCCGGGGCCCTCGCCCATAGGCGTCGCGCCTTCGGGGGCCGAAGCCGCGGCGGCCGCATCGCCGGCGGCGGGAGGGAGGGCGGCCTGTTCGGCGCTGGCCAGCTTGCGGAGCACCAGTTCCCGCCCCTGAACCGCATCCTCGCGGAGCAGTTCTTCCAGATTTTCCAGGCGCTCGGCTGTGGCCTGGGCCGTCTGATAGTCGCTTTCAAAACGCAGCACGTTTTCGCGCAAGGTCGCGTTTTCACGCCGGAGCTGCCATGTCTGCCAGCCGAGCAGGGCGCAGATCAGAGGCAGACAGGCGAAAAAGGCCACGAGCAGAAAAAAGCGCCCGCGACGTACACGAAAACTGCGTCGCGGGCCGTTATCCCGCATGAGAATAATGCAGAGGCGCTCCTGATATCTCAAGGCATGGCCCCCCGCGCGCTGTCGCCTCCCCCCGCGGGCTGCGCCGCCTGAGCCGCCCAGTCCTCACGCTGAATGCGCCAGTTTTTGCCGTCGAAACGCAGCAGAAGCGTCTTGACGCCCCGGTCGCTGTGGCCCGCGCTGTCCGCATAGACCTGATTCATGTCCGCGCGGATGCCGCGCTTGTCCATAACCAGGCGAAGACCGGAAAGCTGCACCAGCGTGGGTCTGGTCCGCGCCCAGAGGCTTTCCTTCTGGCGGCGTATGTTTCTGGCCCCCCAGCGGCCCTGCTGCACGGCGTCGGCGGCGTAAAAAGCCATGTACTCGTCCAGGCGGCCCCCTTCCCAGGCTCTGCGCCAGGCTTCCAGCTCCGCGCTCACGGCGTTGCTGACCTCCTCCAGATAGTGGGCGGCCAAGCCCAGCTCGGCGGGTCTGAATTCCGCCCCCACAACGCGGAAGTCGCCATTCTCGTCTCTGCGCCACCAGAGGGCGCGCACGCCCTGTTCCGCGCCGTCGGGCATGACCACGAGCTGTTCGCAACGGCTCACAGCCAGCGGACCCTGAATTTCCAGAGAAGGCGCGCGGCTGATCAGCGTCAGCCAGGGGGCGCGGAAATGCCGCTCCAGTTCGCGTTGCGCGCTGTTATAGGAGGGGCCGCGCGGCACGCCGGGCAGGCGATTGTATTTCTCTCTGTCGCACAGGGCGGCGACATCCGCCAGGGAACGCGCGGCAAAGGCGCTGTTCCAGCCTTGCACGGCCTGTTCCAGGGCGGCGCGCGTTTCTGGCGTCAGGGACAGGCCTTCAGGCCGCGCCGCACTCCGCCCGGGAGCTTCCGGGGCCTCCGGCGCGGCGGACGGCGCGAGGGGGGGCGCGGCCATGGCGGGCGGCGTCTCTGGAAGCGGCGACGGGCTTTCCTCACGGTCAGCGTCCATGGTCGGCCCGCTGCCCCAGTTGATTTCCGCCGGCGGCGGCGCGGGCGTCCTGCGGGGCACCAGGGGGTCGCTGATGGCCAGCAGCTTTTCGGCCTGGGCCACAGCCGCCGGCACAGCGGGAATGGCGGAGGCCGCCTTTTCGCCCGGCGCTTCGGGCATGTCCAGACGCGGCGGCAGGGGCGCTTCGGTCGAAACATTCGTGGCTGTGGGCAAAGCGGCCGCCACCAGACGCCCTTTCTGAAAATCGACGCGCATGCCCACATCGCGCGGCGTCCATTCCATGCCCACAATGCGGAATTTCTTGTCCCTGCCGCGCTGCCAGTACAGACGACGCACGCCCTCAGTGGAAAGATTGGACGCGGTATAGAACTGCTCGGCCCAGGTCACCCAGTAGCCCGGCCCCTCCAGGGCATGAATTTCGCGGTTGTAAATCTTGATGAAGCCGAGCGATTTGAACAGGCGTTCCTTGTTCTGGCGGAAAGCCGCGAAACTTTCAGTGGCCTTGGAATAGGACTCAGGATCGTAATAGTCGAACATTCTGTGCGAGCGCGCGGCCCAGGCGCTGCTCCAGGCGTGCATCAGGCGACGCAGCTCGCGCGCCGTGCCGTTGTCCGGCAGGGGGGCCTTGCTTTCATCCAGCCGCTCGGCCAGCACCACCGCCGTGCCGGGCGTGAGTCGCGGCCCCACCATGTCTATTTCTTTCAGCCCGATGGCCACGCAGCCGCGGGTGGGCACCAGACCGAAACCCTTGCTGTGAATCCAGATGCCGTGCCCGGTCTTGCCGCGCAGCCGGTCCACGGGGTTGGGATAGTTGAGAGTATAGGCGATGCCGCCGTATTCTTTGAAATCCAGGCCGCTGGCGATTTTGTATTCCACAAAATAAATGCCCTCGGGCGTGCGCAGATCGTTGAGCTCCTGCTTGTCGCCCGCCAGCTGGCCCGTGACGCAGGGGAAGGAGTACTTGAGCTTGAGAGGACTTTTTTTCTCGAAAAAGAGAAAGGTCTGGCGGTTTTTATCCACAGCCACCAGATGGGAGGGCAGACCCTCGTCGTACAGGTTGGCCCGCCAGTTCTCGGCCCGGACGGGAGAGACCGGGGCGCATATGACGGCGACAGCCAGAAGCAGGGCCAGCCCCGCCGAAAGGCCGCCCGCGGACGCGCCGAAAGACGCCGCAACGGCGGCGCGCAAGAGACGCCGCAACCTCGGCGCGCAAAAGACGCCGGTTCCGGCCTCAGCGGGCCAGTTCAACCAGCTCCTTGCGGGTGAAAAGCGCCAGCAGGTCGTACCCCGCTTCACGCAGCTTTTCACGTCCCCCCTCCTCCCTGTCCAGAATGGCGCAGACAGCGGCAATGGACAAACCCGCCGCGCGCACTCTGTCGCAGGCCTTGAGCAGCGAACCGCCGGTGGTCACCACATCCTCCAGCATGGCGACGGAGTCGCCCGCGCTGAAATTGCCGAGCCCTTCCACAAACTGTCCGGTGCCGTGGCCCTTGGCCTCCTTGCGCACCAGCAGGCCGTGCAGCGGCCGCCCCTGCTCGTGTGAAATGACCGTGACGGCCGAAACCAGCGGATCGGCGCCCATGGTCATGCCGCCCACGCCCCTGATGGACAGCTCTTTCAGCATATGATTGAACAGCGTGCCGATGAGCCATGCCCCTTCGGCGTGCAGGGCCGTGACCCTGCAATCAAAATAGTAGTCGCTCCTGCGGCCGGAAGCCAGCACAAAATCCCCCTCCCGGTAGGATTTTTCCACCAGCAGGCGGGCCAGACGACGCTTGAGTTCCAGCATGGCGCTTGCTCCAGGCTCAGTTTTCCGCCGCGTCGGCGCTGAACACGCGCGCGAAAATGGCATCTTCGTATTGCAGATAGTAGGCGGGATCAAACAGTTCCGCCAGAGCCGTCTCGCCCAGGCGGGCGCGCATGTCCGCGTCTTCCCGCACCAGATCGGGGAAGGGGCGGCGCGATTCCCAGCTTTGCATGGCCAGACGCTGCACCGCCTCATAGGCCTGCTGGCGGGGCAAACCGGCGGCAATGAGGCTGGTGAGCACACGCTGTGAAAAATACAGGCCGAAAGAACGCTCCATGTTTTCGCGCATGCGCTCGGGCTTGACCACCAGACCTTGCAGCAGGCGGGCCAGGCGGGTCAGCGCATAGTCGGCCAGAATGGTGGAATCGGGCATGATTACCCGCTCCACCGAAGAGTGGCTGATGTCGCGCTCATGCCAGAGGGCCTGGTTTTCCAGGGCGGCCAGGGCGTTGGAGCGCAGCAGGCGCGCAAGCCCGCTCATGTTTTCGGCGGAAATGGGGTTCTTTTTATGCGGCATGGCCGAAGAGCCCTTCTGCCCCCTGGCGAAGCCCTCTTCCACCTCCAGCACCTCCGTGCGCTGGAGGTGGCGCAGCTCCACGCAGAGTCGATCCACGCCGCCGGCCATGACGGCCAGAGAGGTGAAGAAATGGGCGTAACGGTCGCGCTGGATGATCTGGGTGGAGTGCGGATCCACCTTGAGGCCCAGACGGTCGAGCGCCTTGCGCTCCAGCTCGGGCGAAAGAAAGGCGTAAGTGCCCACCGCGCCGGAAATCTTGCCCACGCGCACGCTTTCCAGCCCGGCTTCCACCCGCTTGAGATGACGCGCAAACTCCGCGTGAAAACCGGCCATCTTCAGGCCGAAGCTGGTGGGCTCGGCGTGGATGCCGTGGGTGCGGCCCATGCAGAGCACGCCCTTGTGGCGGCGGGCCAGGTCTTCCAGGGTTTGCAGCAGGGCGCGCAGATCCTCGAGAATCAGCTCCCCGGCCTGAACCAGCAACAGGGCGTTGGCCGTGTCCACAATGTCTGAAGAGGTGCAGCCCAGATGGATAAAGCGGGCCTCAGGCCCCACCTTTTCCTCCAGCGACGTCAGAAAGGCGATGACGTCGTGGCGCGTGGTCTCCTCTATATTCAGGATGCGCTCCACGTCAATGACCGCCTTGTCGCGGATGGTCTTCACGGCCTCGGCCGGAATGCGGCCCAGTTCGGCCCAGGCCTCGCACACGGCCACTTCCACCGCGAGCCAGGCCCGATAACGGTTTTCCAGGGTCCATATCCGACCCATTTCCGGCCGGGTGTAGCGTTCGATCATGACTTCCTCGCGGGCGTATGACGACTGTTGACGACTGCCTATGACGCCGCCGGGGCGCTTTTGGCCCTGGCGGCCCTGGACGGCGGCGCGGCTTTGGCCGCCGTCTGCTCCGCCGGCGCGGGAGCGGCCTTGGGAGCTTCCGCCGCGCCGGTCTTGTCTTCTCCGGCGGGGGCGGAAGAGGCCGGGGCGCCGTCCTCGCTGATGCCCTTGCGGTAGCCGTAATCGCTTACATACCAGCCGCCGCCCTTGAGCACGAAGGACGTCTGCGAAATGATCCGGGACGAAGGCGTGCCGCAATGGGGGCAGGGCTCCTGCCCGTGCGCTTCCGACGCCTTGACCCATTCCTCAAACACACGCTGACACTTGGGGCATTGGTATTCGTAAATAGGCATGATAACGCCAGCATCAGACCGTCCCGCGCCGGCGGAACAGCCCATATTGATAAAGTGCGCGTCCTTTCGGGCCGGACGCAAAGGCTCACGGCGCGCGCCGTGCGGATATGCGGCCTTCAGATACGGCATTTCCGCCGCGCGTCAAGGGGCCGCCCCGCCAGCGCATGCCCGGACGCGGCACAAACCGGAAAAGCCGCGCGTCTCCACTTAACGCATGTTGCAATTTGAAAATATCCGCCAGCCAGACCCCATGTCCTGACCCGCTGCTTTCGCGCCTTTATCAAGGCGCAACGCCGCAAGCGCATTACGCCTGCTCCGATGTGGCGGCGGCGTCTCGCCCCGCCCGCCTCCCGGAAGCATCGCACGCGCGAAATGCTCTCGCGGGCGGAACGGCGCGAATGCGAAAGCCGGATTCAGACCCCAGCAAAACACCCGCGAGAAACCGGTTTTTCTGCCGACAAGACCAGCGCCGGCCGAAGCCGGACATGCCGCAAGGCCGCGAAAGGCCGCTTTGCGACAGGCGGATCAGTGGGGCCGGACTAGGCCTTGGCGGCCTTGGCTTCGCGCACGCGCTGCTTCAGGCGCTCGGCGCGGCGTTGACGGCGGCGATCCAGTTCTTTTTTCCGTTCAATTTTTTTATGTGCCATGACGCTCCTCCAGCGATCATATATTTTAAGAGCGCAATGTTAAACCCTTTTTGCCATGAAGTCCAGCCCCGGCTCGTTGCCAGAGCGCGCGGCGCACTGCGGCGCGTCAAAAAAGCCGCTGATGTCGTCCGCCCGGCGGATGTCGCAGGGCGCGAACCCATGCGCGGCCAGAAGCGCTTCAACCCGAGGCCGCAATGCCTCGGGCAGGCGCGTGACCTGAAGCAGCGGCGCGGGTCTGAGCCGCAGGCGAAAGTCCCCCAGCGCGGGCCAGCCATCCTCCGGCGCGGGCAGCCGCGCCAGGGCGGCCTCGGCCCGCGCCAGCCGCGCCAGCAGGGCCGCGTCGGGCGAAAGGCCGTAGGCCAGACGGGTCAGCAGACAGGGGCGGGCCTGCTGTTCCGGCCTGTCCAGCCCTGTGGCCGCGGCCAGCGCGCGGATGGCGGGCTTGCCCAGCCCGGCTTCAGCCAGGGGGGAACGCACCCGCGCTTCGGCCAGCGCCCGCAGGCCGGGCCGGAATGCGCGCAGGTCATCGGCATTGCTGCCGTCACAGAGCAGGCGGTCGCGGCTTTCACCCGCGCGCCGCTCCCGCAGAAGCGCGCGCAGGGCGGCAATCAGCTCTTTTTTGCAGCCGTGGCAACGTTCGCGGCTGTTGCGGGCCACTTCCGGCAGAGCCAGCGGATCAAAATCCAGCATCAGCAGCGGCAGACCGACGTCACGGGCCCATTGCGCGGCCTGCGCGCTTTCCTCCGGCGGGATGTGCGGCCCGCGCGCGTGCAGGGCCAGCACATCGCAACCGCAGAGCCGGGCCGCGTGGCAGAGAAAGCGGCTGTCCAGACCGCCGGAAAGGGCCACGGCCAGCGGCGGCAAGGCGCGCAACACCCTGACGAAATCTTCAGGCAGGGCCGCCGGGCCGCCTACCACGTCAGCCTGACCTTGGCCCCGTGCGCGGCCATGTACTCCTTGCACTGGCGGATGCTGTACGCACCGTAATGCACGATGGAGGCGATGAGCGCCGCCGACGCGCCGCCGGCGCTGACCGCCTCGTGCATGTGCCGGGGTTCGCCCGCGCCGCCCGAGGCGATGACAGGAATGGACACGGCGTCGGCGATGGCGCGAGTCAGCCTGAGTTCATAGCCGTCTCTGGTGCCATCGGCGTCAATGGAATTGACGCAGAGCTCGCCCGCGCCCAAAGCCTGGCAACGCCGCGCCCAGGCCAGCGCGTCCAGGCCCATGCGCGTGCGCCCGCCGTGAATCACTATCTCGTAGCCGGAGGGGATGGCTTCGCTCACGGGCGCGGCCAGCACATCCATGCCCACCACAATGGCCTGTGAACCGAAGGCGTCCGCGCCGTCACTGATAATGCGGGGGTTTTTCACCGCCGCCGAGTTGACCGAGACCTTCTCCGCCCCGGCCAGCAGCACGGCGCGCATGTCCGCCACAGTGGAAATGCCGCCGCCCACGCAGAAGGGGATGAAAATCTGCTCGGCCACCCGCTCCACCACATCCAGAAAGATGCCGCGCGCCTCGACCGAGGCCGTGATGTCGTAAAAGACGATCTCATCAGCCCCTTCTTCATAATAGCGGCGGGCGCTGGTCACGGGATCGCCGATATCCTCATTGCCCGCGAATTTCACGCCCTTGGTCAGCCGCCCGTTGCGCACATCCAGACAGGGAATCACCCGTTTACTGAGCATGGCGCGCCTCCCGGCAGTAATCGTAAAAATTGCGCAGCAGGGCCAGACCGGGGCGTCCGCTCTTTTCTGGATGGAACTGGGCGGCCCACAATCCTTCGCGCCCGTAGAGGGAGCAGAACTCCCGCCCGTAGACCGTGGTGGCCAGCACAAGGGCGGGATCCGGCTCCACATAATACCCGTGCACAAAATAAAATTCCGCCGTGGGCTCCACACCCTTCAGCAGACAGCAGGGCGCAACGGCGCGCAGGCTGTTCCAGCCCATGTGCGGCACGGGCGCGGGACTGCCGTCCTCCTGCCGCAGATTGTCCTCAAAACGGCGGCAGACGCCGGGAACCAGCCCCAGGGTGGGCGTGTCGTTTTCTTCGCTGCGCTCCAGCAGAATCTGGCAGCCCAGGCAGATGCCCAGCAGGGGCTGCCCCACGTCCACGGCGCGGCGCAGGGCCGCCGCCTGCCCGGCCTCGCCCAGAGCGCGCATGGCCTGACCGGCTGCGCCCACACCGGGAAAAATAATGCCCTGCGCGCTTTCCAGCAGGGCCGGATCCGCCGTGACGGCACAGGGAATGCCCATATGCTCCAGCGCGCGGCGCACGCTCGTCTGGTTGCCCGCCTTGTAATCCAGAATGGCCAGCATGTATGTTCCTTGGTTGCGGTGCGGCCCGCGCCGGGGCGGGCCTTGCGCGCCGAATATAGCTGTTTCGGCCCCGGCAGGCAATGCGCGCAGGCGGGGCATATGCCGCCGGCTCTGTCAGGGATGACAGGACCAGTAATCACGTTTACAGTAGAACCCGTGACTGTACGACGCGTATTTCCCGGCCTCCACCGGCCATGATCACCCCCAGCCACACGAGAGGCGGCCATGTATTTTCCCACCGCAGGCATTGAGTGCTCTCCCCTTGTTCCCTTTGCCGTGGCTTTGGGCGTTTCCTTTTTCACCTCCATGGGCGGGGTTTCCGGCGCGTTTCTGCTCCTGCCCTTTCAGATGAGCGTGCTGGGCTACACCAACCCCAGCGTCAGCGCCACCAACCAGTTTTTTAACGTGCTGGCCTGCCCCGCCGGGGTCTGGCGCTACTGGCGCGAAGGCCGTCTGCTCTGGCCGCTGACCCTGGTGGTGGCCCTGGGCACGCTGCCCGGCGTGTTCGCGGGTACGCTGATCCGCATCAACCTGCTGCCCGACCCGCGCCACTTCAAAATTTTCGCCGGGCTGGTGCTGCTGTATGTGGCGCTCAGAATGCTGCGCGATCTCACCCGCCGGCGGCAGGCGAAGGCCCCCGCCACAATGCCCCGACAGGAGAGATGGCGCGGCGGCGCGTGCCGGGTGCTGTCCTGGAACAGCCGCCTGCTGGTCTTCTGCTTTCAGGAGCAGGAATACCGCATTGCCTGTCGGGGCATCGCGCTGCTCAGCCTGGTGGTGGGTCTGGTGGGCGGCGTGTACGGCATTGGCGGCGGGGCCATCATGGCCCCCTTTCTGGTTTCCTTTTTCGGCCTGCCGGTGCATGCCGTGGCCGGGGCCTCGCTTTTCGCAACCCTGCTGACCTCCGTGGCCGGAGTCGTTTTTTACAGTCTGCTGGCCCCCCTGTATTCCGGGCTGGCCGTGGCTCCGGACTGGCGGCTGGGGCTTCTGCTGGGCCTGGGCGGCATGCTCGGCATGTATCTGGGCGCGCGCTGCCAGAAGCATGTGCCGGGCACGGTGCTGAAATACGCGCTGGCGGGCATTTTGCTCTTTACAGCGGCACGCTATCTGGGCCAAGCTTTCTGAGCCGCGCGGCGTCACCGCCGCCGTAAAGGACGATCACAAGCATGAAGGACGCTTCTCTGCTGCCCGTGGCCCTGTTTGATTCAGGCGTGGGCGGCCTTACGGTGCTCAAGGCCCTGGCCGCCCGCCTGCCCGCAGAGGATTTGATCTATCTGGGCGATACGGCGCGGCTGCCTTACGGAACCAAGGGCCGTGACACCATCATCCGCTATACCCTGCGGGCCGCACAGACGCTGGTGGACAATGGGGCGAAAATGCTGGTTGTGGCCTGCAATACCGCCACAGCGGCGGCCCTGCCCGCCCTGCGCGAACATTTTGCGCCCCTGCCGGTTCTGGGAGTGGTGGAGCCCGGTTCGCGCGCCGCGGCCCGGACCAGCCGCAACGGCGAAATTGTGGTCATCGCCACCGAAGCCACTATCACCGACGGCGCATATCAGCGGGCCATTGCCCGCATTCGGCCGGAAGCCCATGTGCGGGGCCGGGCCTGCACGCTCTTTGTGCCTATGGCCGAGGAAGGCTGGATGGACGGCCCCCTGGTGGAAGGCGTGGCCAGGCGCTATCTGGAAGACCTCTTCACCCCGGCGGTCACCGCCCCGCGCCCGGACACACTGCTGCTGGGCTGCACGCATTTTCCCCTTCTGCAAGCCGCCCTCCAGAATGTGGTGGGCCCCCAGGTGCGTATTGTGGACTCGGCGGCCACCACGGCCGAAAGCGTGGGCGAGGAGCTGGCGCGCCTGGGCCTGCTGCGCGCGGGGGCGCGCGCGGGCGACCGCCGTTTTATGACCACGGACAATCGGAACCGCTTTGCCCGCACGGGCGGGCTCTTTCTGGGCAGCCCCCTGAAAAGCTCGGATGTCGAACTTGTTGATTTGTAATGTTTACGCAGCGTTAGCACCTTGCCGGGTCTGACGCCGCCCGCGTCATCAGGCTTCGCACAAACGGTTTCTTGCCGGGAAAACAAGAACGGGCGGGCGATTTCCCGCTTTTTCTGTTGACATGCCCCTTGGCATTACTTAGAGAAATCAAAGTTATGGTCGCTGGCGCCGCACGCGGCCAACGTGGAGATTCCAGGGCACGCATGGCGTCTGCCGCCGAGCAAAAGCGCGCTCATTCCGGCCTTTCGCGAGGCGGCCTGCAAAAACCGCAATGCGTTGGCTTGGCACATAACGGGGCAACCCGAAAATCCTGAACGGAGAAACATCATGACTAAAGCTGAGCTTGTTGAAAAAATCCACGCCAAGGCCGGCCTGCCCACCAAAGCCAAAGCCGAGGAAGCCCTGGACGCCGTCGTGGCCTCTCTGCGCGAAGCCCTCGCCGCTGGCGAATCCGTGACCTTCACCGGCTTCGGCAGCTTCAAGGTGGTGGCCCGCGCCGCCCGTAAAGGCCGCAACCCCCGCACGGGCAAGGAAATTACCATCCCCGCCAGCAAGGTCGCCAAATTTACGCCCGGCAAGGGTCTGAAAGACGCCATCAAGTAAGGCACGCTGTCTGCGATTTTTCGGCGGCGTCTTTATTCCGGCAGGGAAAGACGCCGTCTTTGCGTTGCAATCCGCTCGTTCTTGCGCGGAGGGCGGTTGCATGCGCGTTCCCGTGCGGAAGGGTGGCAGAGCGGTTTAATGCGGCGGTCTTGAAAACCGTTGAAGGCGTGAGCCTTCCGGGGGTTCAAATCCCTCCCCTTCCGCCAAATTATTTTCCGTTTATGTTCAAGAAAGTCCGCAAAGCCTTGAGCCAAGCGGACTTTCTCCGTTTTATGTGTTCGCTACTGTTCGCCTAAATTCGTTGACAGCCGCGCAATTTGGGGGCAACAATGGGGGCAAGTCGTGACTGTACAAGTTGCCCCTTTCAGGAGTTGCCCCCATGCCCTTCAAGCTCACAGATACCGCCATCCGGGCGGCCAAGCCGAAGGAAAAGCGCTACAAGCTGGCGGACGGCGAAGGCCTGTATATCGAGGTTGCCCCCAGTGGGGGCAAGTGGTGGCGTATCAAGTACCGCTTTGGGAGCAAGGAGAAGCGGCTTTCCCTGGGCGTTTACCCTGCCGTGGGTCTGAAGGAGGCCCGCAGCAGGGCCGGGGAAATCAAAGACCTGTTGCGGCGCGGCATCGACCCCGGCGAAGAGCGGAAGGCAGCCAAGGCGGAAGCGGCGGCGGTGGAGATCGCCAAGGGCCAGACCTTTGAGGCCGTGGCGCGGGAATGGCACAGCAAGAAAAGCCCCGGCTGGACGCCCCGCTACGCTCGGCAGGTGATGGGAAGGCTTGAAGCGAGCATCTTCCCGGAGCTTGGCCCCCGCCCCATTGCAGAGCTGGGCGCGCCTGACTTCCTTGCGGTGATCCACCAGACAGAGGCGCGGGGGTGCATTGAAATGGCGCACCGGCTGGCGCAACTCTGCGGGCAGGTGACGCGCTATGCCCGCCTTGCCGGTATCGTCCAGGCGGATGCCGCCAGCGGGCTCACAGAAGCGCTTGCCCCGGCCCCTGTTCGCCACCATGCCACCATCACCAGCCCGAAAGAGATCGGAGCGCTCCTGCGGGCAATCGATGCCTACCCCGGCGAAGTGGTGACGCGCTACGCCCTGAAAATTCTCCCGTACGTCTTTGTCCGCAGTGGGGAACTACGGGCCGCGCCTTGGGCGGAAATCGACCTTGACGCCGCCACTTGGCTCATTCCTGCCGCGCGGATGAAGAAGCGCCGCCCCCATGTGGTGCCGCTTGCCCCGCAGGTGGTGCGCCTCTTTCGCGAGCTTAGGGAGTTCACCGGCCACGGGCCGCTTGCCTTCCCCTCCACCTTTTCCGCCACGCGCTGCCTTACGGATGTGGGCCTGCTCAATGCGCTGCGGCGCATGGGCTACGATAAAGAGACCATGTCCATTCATGGCTTCCGGGGGCTGGCATCCACGCTGCTCAACGAACAAGGCTACCGGCCGGACGTGATAGAGGCACAGCTTGCCCACGGCGAGAAGAATGCGGTGCGGGCCGCGTATAATCATGCCGATTATCTCCCGGAGCGCCGCGCCATGATGGAGGCCTGGGCGGACTACCTGGACGGCTTGAGAGAATCCGCCGGCCATTCGGCTGCCGAAGGTCAGCCATAGCCCACTATACCTTGCCGGGGGCAAGGTGTGGGCAAGCGTGCCGCGTAAAAAGGCATAGACGCCCGCGCGAATGCTGCGGAGGACAGGACACGGATTTCAGATTTCCCCGGCTAGGCATGGCGTCATGAACCATGTCGAAAAGGCGGATACCCTTGCCGCCCTGCCGGGGGATACTTCAAGGAATTGCCTACAAGGAGGCAAAATATGCAAAGCCATGATAATTGTACCTCCATAAGAAGATATGTCACTATCCGTTCTATTCAAGAATTTGCGGCTTTGTG
Organism: Desulfovibrio sp. SGI.169; assembly: GCF_050313595.1. Lineage (NCBI taxonomy): Bacteria > Pseudomonadati > Thermodesulfobacteriota > Desulfovibrionia > Desulfovibrionales > Desulfovibrionaceae > Desulfovibrio > Desulfovibrio sp. SGI.169. The sequence goes on from NZ_JBNPLS010000001.1 coordinate 180,778, forward strand.
GTGTGGGGCAACGGAAGAGGAATTACCAACAATATTAAATACCTCATTTTGTTGCGGTGGTTCAACAGCTATGGGCAGCCTTATTATAAGGAATGATGCATTTCCATGCCTTGAGCCTCGAATAAGATTTATTATTGATGCAATAAACGACAACCGAGTAGAAGTATGCGACGAGCTAGGAAATTTTAGAGGAAATGAAAATATTGCATGGAGCCGTAAATGTTTGCGTCTTGATAAGGCTAAAGAATGGTTAGAAAATTCTGCACTACCTCGCAATGAACTTCCAGATTTTTTGTTTCAAAGCCAAACAGAGGGTATACCTCAAACAATTGCCGGTCTTGAAGAAGCACTAGAAAAAATAAGAAAACTTGAAGAAACCATTAAAGAAAAGGATACTCGCATTGCTGAACTGGAGCAGCAAACAATCAATATTGATACGGAAGGTCCAATAAATTCTCAACGCTGGCAGCATTCATGCCGTGCCCTTGCAAAAACCTTTGCTACATACATAACCATGTCATACCCAACACCTATTACTAAAAACGATTTTTTGCGGTTTATGCAAAATCGTGTCGAAGGGTTTAGAAATCCCCTTGGCGTTGTGGAGAATATCGCTTGGCAAGAATTCCCTTCGCATCTAAAAAGCGGGCCGGGGAGACCCAAAAAACAAGATGATGAATTGGTGCCGTTTTAATACCGTTAAAATTCACCATATTGAGGGTTTTTAATAGTTTTCCGGGGAAACTGTTTAGGGTTTCCCCTCTTTTTTTGCACTTCCCGTTGTGTATCCTTCCTTCAAAGTTCGCGAACGTCCGTACTGAGCAACAGAACTTTGGAGGATATATGTCACAACACATTCCCGTCTTGCCGGAAACCGGCTTCATGCGCCTGAGTGATGTATTGAAGTTCATCCCCATAAAGAAAACACGGTGGTATAAGGGGGTAAATTCCGGAGAGTTCCCCCGGCCCATAGCCTTCAGTTCTCGCGTCAAGGTGTACCGTGCCGAAGACATCCGCGCCCTGATTGAGCGCATGGGTTCCCAAGCCACCAAGGGGGCGGAGTAATGGCCGCCCCTCAGAAAAACCGAAACCGCCCGGCGGGGGACCGGGCGGCAAATAGGGGGAAGGAAAAAACGAATTTCCCTGACGTCCATTCTGCCGGAATCCGCCCCGGCGCGCAACCTGCTTCCTGCCGTTCCTGCATCTATTTTCATGAAGTCCGTCTGCCTTCCGGCGGGCTGCGGCGGTTATGCCGCTTCACCGGGGAAAAGCGGCCCTCACCCTGCCGGGAGTTCCATAGCGTGGAGGTGCTGCCATGACCACCGGCTTTCTGCAAGAAATCATGGCGCGCATGGTGAAGGATGGCCTTGCGCCCGGCGACTCGCTTCAGGCGGACGGCGCTTTGCACCGCTGCGGCGTGTCCGGCAAGGAGCGGGGCAAGGATGGCGCGTACAGTGTCCATCTTGACGGGCCGGCTTCCGCATGGTGGCGCAACTGGCGCAGCGGCGCGGAGGGCACATATTGCGGCAAGGCGGACAATGAACTGACCGCCGCCGAACGCAAAGCCCTGCGGGAACGCATTGACGCTAACAAGGCCGCCCGGCAGGCGGAGCAGGAAAGGCACCATGCCGCCGCCGCAAGGCTGGCCCGCTCCATCTGGAACGCCGCGCCTCCGGCCACGGATGCCCACCCATACGCCCAGCGCAAGGAAGTGCCCGCCCTTGGGCTGCGCCTGACCAGAGACGGGCGGCTGATTGTCCCGGTGCGGGACGCTGCGGGGAAGATTGTCAGTCTACAATTCATCCTGCCGGAAAAGCCAGCCAGCGGCCCGGACAAGCTCTTTCTGAAGGGCGGCGGGACGGCGGGCGGCTTCTTCAGCATCCCGGCCAGTGACGGCGGCAAGGACGGCCCCCTGCTCATTGCCGAGGGCTACGCCACCGCCGCAAGCCTGCATCTGTCCACCGGCCATGCCTGTCTTGTGGCCTTCAACTGTGGCAATCTGGAAGCCGTGGCGCGCATGGCCCGCGCGCGGTATCCGGAGCGGGAAATCATGCTTTGCGCGGACAACGACTGCGAAACCGTCAAACCCGATGGTACGCCGTGGAATCCCGGCATAGAGGCGGCCACCGCCGCCGCGCGGGCCGTGGGCGGCAAGCTGGCCGTCTGCCCGGCGCATGACGGCAAGGCAACGGACTTCAACGACCTGCACCGCCTGCGCTCTCTTGAGGCCGTCCGGACTGTGGTGGAGGCGGCGTTGGAAGCAGGTTCGCCAGTTCCGGAAGACAAATTGCCATCTGGCTTCAGTATCCGCAAGGGCGGCTCACTGCCGGGCCTCTGGCATGTGGAGACAAAGGAAGAAGGCGACCCCGTGGAAACATGGGTCGGCGGTCTGCTGTCCGTGCTTGGGGCTACAAGGGATGAAAACGGCAATGCCTGGGGGCTGCTGCTGGAGTGGCCGGATGATGACGGCAACCTGCACACTTGGGCCATGCCCAAGGCCATGCTGGCCGGGCGTGACAGTTCCGCCGTGCTGGCCCGCCTAGCTGATGAGGTTGGCGTTTTGCGTCAGGCCAAAGGACGCGCAATCTCTTCTATAGATTCCTGACCGAATACCGAACAACGCGCCGGGCACGGTGTGTTCCACGCACGGGCTGGCATCGGGGCGTGTTCGTCTTTCCCGACGCTATTGTCCAGAATTTTGCTGGACGTGCTGGACATGCTGGACAAGCCTATGGGCATAAGGATTTCCAGTCGTCCAGCAACGATGCTGGCCTGCTGGACATGCTGGACAACGAGCGGATTGTTTTGCAGGTGCAGGCCGCGCACAATCCCTTCCGCATGGCGGGTTCTCTGGAGGGCTGGCGCTCCACCATAGGAGAATGGACGCGGGGTAACAGCCGACTTATGCTGGCCGTATGTGCCTCTCTGGCCGCGCCACTTCTGGAGACAACCGGGCAGGAATCCGGGGGCTTCAACTGGATGGGGCAAAGCTCCACAGGCAAAACAACCGCCCTTGTGTCCGCAGGCAGTGTATGGGGCAAGGGCACGTCTGCGGGCGGCTATGTGCAGAACTGGAGATCCACGGCTAACGGGCTTGAAGGTTTGGCGGCGCTCCATTCCGACACCGCCTTGTGTCTTGATGAAATCGGGCAAGCCCCTGGCCGTACCATTCAGGAGGCGGCCTACATGCTGGCAAACGGTATGGGCAAGGCCAGAGCCAGCCAGGACGGAAGCGCGCGGGCTGTCAGGTCGTGGCGGTGCATGATTTTGTCCACTGGCGAAAAAGGGCTTGCCGAAAAAATCGCCGAAGAAGGCGGGCGCGTTCAGGCGGGTCAGATGGTGCGCCTGATTGACGTACCTGCTGATGCGGGCGCGGGCATGGGCATCTTTGAAGACCTGCACGGGCACGAATCCCCCCGCGCCTTTGCCGATGCCCTCAGACACGCCGCCGCCACGGATTACGGCCATGCAGCACGATTCTTCATCAGCAAGATTCTAGAAACTCCCGATACCGCCGCCCAACTGCATGCCGCCCTGGATGCCGGCCTCTCCATTCTCTGCCCTGCGGAGGCATCCGGACAGGTCCAGCGAGTGGCGCGGCGTTTCCTGCTCTGTGCCGTGGCGGGGGAAATGGCTACTGATTGGAAACTGCTCCCCTGGGGCAACGGTGAAGCGCTGCAAGCCGTAAAAGCCTGCTTTGATGCGTGGCTTGCCGTGCGTGGCGGTTCCGGAGCGGCGGAGGATGACGCCATCATTGCTCAAGTGAACTTATTCATAGAACAGCACGGGGCAAGCCGCTTTCAGGACGTGGACAATCCAGACGCCACCTGCATTAACCGAGTGGGCTTCCGCCGCAACGTCGGGGCCGGCATAGAGCTCTATATCCTGCCTGAGAGCTTCAGGGCGGAAGTCTGCAAAGGGGTCAACCACAGGCGGGCCGCTTCAGTTTTGTTGGACAGGGGGATGCTCTTGTCTGGGGACAGCCGCAGCTATACGCGCAGGCCCCCTTTTGATTTGCCAGGCTTCGGGCGCAAACGCTGCTATGTCCTCTTCTTTGGAGGTGGCTTTGATGTCATGGATTGATGTTTTCACCTCACCGGCAGAGATCCGTCCAGCATGTCCAGCAAGCAACAAAATTGCTGGACGGCTGCAAAGCGTTGCGGCTGTAGGCTTGTCCAGCACGTCCAGCATGTCCAGCATAAAAAAGCGCAAATGCGGCGGCATTTCCGCCGGCCATGTCTTCCCCATTCCCGGCAGGCCGAAACCCTGGCCCACGCTCTGGCATCTGGTGGAGCATTTCAATTGCAATCCGCTGGTGCTGGATGAGTGGCCCGCGTCCGTGGTGCTGTGCTTCGCACCGGGCGTGCCAGCCAGTGAGAAGCAAGCGGCCCTGCGCTATGCCGTGGGCCATTGGCAGGCCCTGCTGGCGGATATGGCCCTGCCCGCTGACGGAAGTATCAGGCACTGCTGGGTTGAGGGATACGAATATTTTTGCCGCCCCGGCAATGTGAAGGAGGCCGCCGCATGCTGATACTTGTGGACAGTAGGGAACAGCGCCCCTTTGCCTTCGCTGGGCCGCGCTATGAGGGCGTGGAGGTGGAAGCCGGGGCGCTGACCGTGGGGGATTACTCCCTTGCCGGACTGGCCGACCGCGTGGCGGTGGAGCGCAAGGAGCTGTCAGACTTGGTGCAGTGCCTTGGCCGGGAGCGGGAGCGCTTTGAACGGGAGTTGCAGCGGGGCGCGGCGCTGGACGCCTTCGCCGTGGTGGTTGAAGCGGCCTGGGTCGATTTGGCCGGCGGCAGATACCGCAGCCGCCTTAATCCGCATGCGGCATGTCAGAGCGTGGCTGCCTTCATGGCCCGCTATCGTGCGCCCTTCCTCTTTGCCGGAAGCCGGGCCGCCGCCGAATATGTGACCTGGAGTTTCTTGCGGCAATATCTGGAGGGGGCGCGGCGGCGGTGGCGCTCCATTGTCAGGGCGCACGGGGAGGCTGTGGCATGACCGTCGCCACGAATACCGAAAAACGGGCCGGAAAGGCCCATAGGAGGCGTGAAATCCAGCGCCATAGCCAAGGGCTCACAGCAAGGGAACAAGCCGCGCTTGAGCGCATATGCAGATGGTTTTCGAAACTGGAAAGGACACAAATTGCAAGCCAAAAGGAGCTGCAAAATGAACGTAAAGGAAGTTTTGGATAGACTGTTTGACCTGTATGGTGGCATTTCTAACGATAAAAGGCGGCGCTGCGCATTCGCAATGGAGGCAATAGCAACCACGATTGAGAATATCAAGGTAGTGCCTGCTTTTAGCTATGAATCGAAAAAGACCCCTGAAGGTGATTTTTTTACTGCTATGGGGACTCCGATAACAATCATTATCAATGAGGCGTCGGGCAAAAGCATCACGCTCCCGCAACATCTGTTTCCCATGAACACCTACAGTTATGAGGAAATTGATGCCTTGCTTTGTGAAGTGGACGACGCGCTTGACGAGCTTTTATGAGGCGCAATGAGTCATGCCACCTGAAAAAACAGGTAAAAAACAGGGAACGACCCAATTCCGACCCGGCCAGTCCGGCAATCCAAAGGGACGCCCCACGGGGGCACTGAATCGGGCCACAATCGCCGCACAGGCGCTTCTGGACGGTGAAGCCGAGGCATTGACCAGGGCTGCGGTGGAACTGGCGCTACAAGGCAATGTGCAAGCTCTCAAGCTCTGTCTGGAGAGAATATGCCCGGCAAGGAAGGAGCGGCCTCTTTCCCTTGCCCTGCCGGAAGTGGAAGGGGCCGCCGATCTTTCGCGTCTCACCGCCGCCATTCTTGGGGCTGTGGCGCGTGGGGAGCTGGAAACGGGACAGGCCGCCGCGCTGGCGTCTCTTGTGACGGCGCACGGCAAGGCGCTTGAGCTTACGGAACTTGAACAGCGCATCAGCGCACTGGAGAAGCAGAATGAGCATGCAGAACGGATTGACCAAACGCATTGAGGCATTGGAAGCCCGGCAGGGAGGGCGCGACGGGAAAACTCCGCTGGAGGGTGTCATAGCGGCGATGGCTGTAGACGAGTTGCGGGATGTCCTGGATGCAGACCAGTTCAGCCACCTTGTCGGGGAAGTGTTCGACAAGCGCGAGCGTGGCGAACTGTACGGGACAGTCTGCGCCAAGCTGGAGGAGTGGCGCGCCGTGTTCGAGCGTTGCGGCTCCAAACTTACGGACGCCCAGCTGGAGGCGTTGACGAAAGGCTATTACGGGCCTGCGAAGGATGCTCACCATGCGGCAAAGATGGCCCTCGCTGTCGCCATGCGGGAAGCTTCCCTTCCCTTGCCGGGATTTCTGGCATCTCTGGCATGACCGCCGCCACGTTCAGGCGTATTTCACCCTTTGCCGGGCATCGTCCCGGCTTTTTTATTTTCGTGGCCCTGAAGGGCATTTCCGGGGCAAATTGGCTGACCTGAAACAAATTCCCGGTCAGGTGACCAGTACGCGCGCAAGGAATGGAAAAGGGTCAGAACTGTTCTGACCCCCGACCAGTACCCCGCAGAGCAAAAGAAAGGCCGCCCGGAGAAAGCGGCCATTGGTCTGGTGGAGGCGGCACGCTGTCCATGCCGGGGCCATCCTCTTGCCGGGCAAAATGTTTCACGGAATGCGAATAGCACTCTGCGATAACATCGTGTCACGATAATTTTTTGTGCGCGGCGTGTTTTGTGAAACAGGCGGAACCATTGAACATTTTTTGGAGGACATGACTCATAAGGGGTGTTATGTAAACTTATTCATACTTATTTATTATTTTTCATTTTTATTGGTATTTTTATTGACTTGTCAACCCCAAAAGATTAGTTTGGTTGCGTCTGGATGGAGCTAAATAAGGAGGATAAGATTTGACACCATTAACAGACGAAGAACGGGCCGCTCGCCCTTTGAACTTGGAAGAGGTCATGGAATACCTGCGGATAGGGAGAAATGCTGCTTTGAAGCTGTTCCAAAGTGGCGCCATAGGTGGCCGCAAGGCTGGTCGAGAATGGCGTACCACGCGCGGAGCCATAGACGAATGGCTTGCAGGTGGAGGCAAAGCAGACGACGAAACCGAATAACTCAAACAGCCCGGCAGGAGAAAGGCCATTCCCTTGCCGGGCCTAACCACCCAAGCGCCAGTGGAGGACGCAAGTATGGCTCACACGATTGAACACAACGTCCCGGCCCACGTCAACAGCGAAACCCTTTCCCAAAACCAGCGCGCCGCCATCCGCGCCCTGATCGAAGCCCGTCTTGACGGCCTCAAGGGCAAAGAGCGGAACCGCCGCCGCAACGAGCTCCTTCACCAATTGCCCAAAGCCCTGGGCGTGGAAGGCATCAAGGGCATTACCCCGGCGCTCTACCCTTCCGCCGTGGCCTGGCTGACCGGGCAGGCGCAAGCGCATACTCCGGAACAGACCAGGGAACGCCTGCTATCCCTGATGGAACAGCTCAGCGACAAGCTGGAACCGGAACCCGCTCCCCTGCCGGAAACGGTCAAACCCGGATGCTTGCAGTATCTGCCCCCGCTGTATGCGCGCCGCACCGCCGTGGACAAGGCCGCCGAAAATCTCTGGAAGGCCGTCAGTGAATTGAAATACGCGATGAAGCCGCTTCGGGCGGAAATTCCGGCGGCGTCCAATGTGCGGGCATGGGCGGTCGCTATGGACCACATGGAACAGGTTTTGGACAGCATGTGTCAGTCCGTGCAAAACGGCGTGGACGCCATTGCCCGGCAAGCCCTGCTCATGGCCCAGCTTCTTGTCCTCGCCGCCAATGGGGAAGTTGAACTGCCGGAAGGGATGGACGACTGCGAAGACGTGGAGGCGGGCAATGAATAACACCACCCGCAACGCGGCTCAGACCCGCCCCACTGTGAATTATCTGGCCTATGACGGCTACCACGTCACCATGCCCGTACTGAGGTCAAACCTTGCGGGCATCGTGGATACACTGCTGGACTGCCAGAGCAAGGCATACAGCGCCGGACATGAAGAGTTCTCTGATGTGTTCGCCGAAGCCGTGGACACCATCATGGAAATCATGCCCGCCGCCACGCCCGAAGCAAGCGGGAAGCAAGCGGAGGCGGACAATGTGTAGCGCGCTTTGCCTTGACGCCAGGGAGAAGAAGGCGAAAGCCTATCATGACGGATTTACCCGCATGCAGGGCGTTCTGGATTCCTTTATCGCCCTGCGGGAATTGCTGGAAAAGGCAGGAGACGACGCCTCCCTTTCAGCGGATGGGCTTGCCGGCCTTGCCCATCTTCTTGATATTCTGAATCGTGCCGGATGGGATGCGCTTGAAAAAATGCCCTTCGCCTATGAGTTCCGCAAACTCATAGGCTTGCCCCCCGGCAAGGAATAGGCCCCTCACTGCCCACCACAACCAAGCCCCTGCCCTTTGCGGCGGGGGCTGTTTTTTGGCCCGTAATGGCCCCTGTGGGCGTCGTTCCCGCCGGGGAATGGTCAATGATTACAGGGGCGTTGAAATGACGGCCACGACAGGGGAAGCACCCTCCCCTTTTGCCGGGCCTACGTCAAAGCGGGACAAGCGGGACACTTGGGGGGAAGGGAAAGGTCGTAATTAGATTATGACCCCGGTGAGGAAGCCCTCCACCTTTGCCGGGTATTCCCCCCGCCGCCACGCCCCAAAAATGGAGTGACCCCGCCAGTGGAGCAGCGTAAAAAATTGGGGGCAACTTTGGGGGCAACAGGAAAAGCACAATTTTTAAATATATATTAATATCAATGAATTATATTTATAGTTCGGCTGTCTCCCCGGCAGTTGGTCAGGGGTATTGCTGGTTGTGTTCCGCCACAGTGGTCCGTCAAAAACGGCTTTTTTGGCGCTGGCCGCGCCACTGTGCGATTTTTGTAGGTCATGCGCATGAGTTACACTCTCTCCAGAAATCGCCCATTCCCTTCCCGGCGCAAAAAGATTCCCGTTTTTTTTTGAATTCTTGTGGCGACAGCCCCGCGCCGCGCTTCGGGCGGCGAGCGCAGGTATCTCCCTTTACCGACAAGCAAAATCCATAACGTATCTTTTAATGAGCCCTGAGCCTGATGAAGACGCGCATTGCCGGGCATGACGCTCCGGCGGTGCGACGTCTTTTTTTATGCGCCCGCCGGCAGCGAAAGCTGGCCGTCGCAAGGCGCAAGCATCGCCTGCCACTATGCCAGGCCACGGCAGAGACGCGCCTCTGAGATTCTGTTGCGGAAGGGCGGCCCCCCGGTCTGGGGCTTTGCTCTTGACAGGATGCCTCCCGCCGGACAAGAACACAAACTCTGACATAAACAGTTTCACCCAGAGAGGAAACGGATGAAAACAGCGCTACAGGTGGGTTTGAAAGGCCAGTCGGAAATCACCGTCAGCAAGGAGCTTCTTGCCAGCGAGGTGGGCAGCGGGCTGGTCAGTGTGTATTCCACAGCCATGATGATCGGAGGCATGGAGGGCGCCGCCGTGGCCTCGGTGCAGGATTTGCTGGAAGAAGGTCAGACCACGGTGGGCACCCGCGTCAATGTTTCGCATCTGGCGGCCACGCCGTGCGGCATGAAGGTTCGCTTTGTCACGGAGCTGACCGCGGTTTCGCCCAACGGCAAAGGTTTGACCTTCTCCGTGGCGGCCTACGATGAAGTGGGGCTCATTGGAGAGGGCGTGCACGAACGGGTGGTGGTCAACAAGAAAAAGTTTGAGGACAAAACCCGGGACAAGGGGCAGCGGGCCTGAGCGCCCACGGCGGGTTTCGCCCTGCCGGGCATGGCCGCCGCAAGTCGGTATGCTTTCTCAGAAAAATCAGGTAGTCTTCAAGGCCGCAAGCGGATTGTCCGCCCAGGTATGGCCGGGCGCATGAGCCGCATATCATATAGCCAAGGAGCAAGCTGATGAAAGACCTTACCTTTGTCGGCATGACAGGCAGCCTGCGCCGCGCCTCGCGCAACAAGGGTCTGCTGCGCTGTTGCGCGTCGCGCTTGCCGGAAGGCGTGCGCATGGAAATTGCGGATATTGCCGCCCTGCCGTTTTATAATGAGGACCTGGAAAAACCCCGGGCGGTTCATGAACTGGTCGCGCAGGTCACGGCGGCCGACGCTCTGGTGCTGGCCTGCCCGGAATACAATTATTCCATGGCGCCTGCCCTGAAAAACGCGCTGGACTGGCTCTCGCGCGAACCCGATCTGGCCCCGCTCAGCGGCAAGCCCGCCTGCCTGCTGGGCGCGGGTGGCGGCATGGGCACGGCGCGCAGCCAGTACCATATGCGCCAGATCTGCGTTTACCTGAACCTGCGCCCGCTGAACAGGCCGGAATTCTTTTCCAACGCTTTTTCACCGTCTTTTAACGCCGACGGCGACCTCATCGACGAGGGCCTCGCCAGGCAGGTGAGCACGCTGATGCGGGCGCTGGCCGACTGGACGCGCCTGCTGAAACAGGCCTGACCTCCGGCCCGCCCCTGACGGGCAGCATCCCGGGCAAGCCGCGGCGCGCATGCTTCGGCTTGCCTCTTTTTCGCCATCCGGCGCTATGTCGCCCGCTCCGCCGCAAGCTCCCGCCACTGACTGAGCAGCACCCCGGCAATGATCAGGGCCGAAGCCAGATACTGCGAAGGCAAAAAAACCTCATGCAGCAGACCCACCCCGAAGAGCAGCGTAAATACCGGAATCAGATTGGTATAGGCGGCGGCCTGTCCGGCGCAAAGACGGCTGACCCCGAAATTATACAATCCGTACCCGCCGAAGGTCACGCAGCCGCCAAGATACAGCACGGCGGCCCAGGGCGCCCAGTCGGGCAGCGCCAGGCCCAGGGAAACGGGGAGATCGCTCTCCGGCAGAAAAAGCAGGAGCAGGCAGAAAAAAATCATGCCCAGGCCGGATTGCGCGGCCGTGATCTGCATGGGAGTATAGAGCGGGGAAAGCCGCCGGGCGATGACCGTGTAAAAGGCGGCGCAGAGCATGGCCAGAGCCTCCAGCGCATTGCCCAGCAGAGGGTTTGCGGCATTGTCCGCCGGCGAGGCGGCCAGCGAAAGCCAGACCACCCCGCCCACGGCCAGCCCGAAGCCCAGCCAGACCCGCCCGCCGACTCTTTCGCCCAGCATGACCCAGGCCACGCCGGCCACGATCAGGGGCAGCAGGCTGACCATCATGCCCGCCTGTGAGGCTGTGGTCAGCCGCAGCGCGTGGGTTTCAAACAAAAAGTAGCAGCAGGGTTCGCAAAAGCCCATCAGCAGCAAGGCTCCCCAATGGCCCTGTCGGCGCAGATCGAGGAACAGGCGCGGCCAGAGCGGCAGAAAAACCAGGCTGGCCGCCAGCATGCGGCCGGACATGGCCTGAAGGGGCGTCAGGCCCGAAAGCGCGACGCGCAGGGCCACATAGGAGGTGCTCCAGACGCACATGGCCGCGAGCAGGGCCAGATGCGGAACACAGCGGGAGAAGGAAACGGGCATGGCGTCACCGTGCCCGGCGTGAACCGGGGCCCACCGCCGCTTGCGGCGATGGTTTGGAAGATGATTTTTTCGGCAGCCTATGGTACTCAGCCAAAGACATCAAGAAGGCCGCCGGGAGCGCGTCATGGCGGTCGGGAGACAGTGTATGATGGTGCGAACCAGTGTCAAGGCGTCCGGCCTGGCGCGGTCTGGCGCGCCGGGGTGTTGCGCCGCGGCTTCATCAGCCGGGCGGGGACGCGGATGAAAGTCGTCTTTTGCATTGATGACAACCCGCGTTATCTGCTGCTGCTCAAGGTGGCCGCGCGTTCGTTGCGCGCCCTGCACGGCGGCGCTGTTCCCTGCCTTTGCGTGTACGCGGGGGACAAGGCCGAGGTGCTGGAGGGGCTGGCGCGCGAAAAGGTGCCGCTGGCCCGTTACCGGCCCCGCCTCAGCCGCCAGGCGCTGCCGCCCGAAACCCATCGCAACATCGGCTGCTTTCTCAAGCTGGAGCTGGCGCTGGTGCCGGAACTGGCCTCTGACGAAACCGTGCTCTACTGTGATTCGGACGTGCTGTTTCACCGCCCCCTGGACGAACTTTTCAGCGGGCCGCCGCCTCCGTACATGGGTATGGCGCGTGAACACACGGCCCCTTTTTACCACGAGCATGAAACGCTTTCCTACACATTTCGCGAACGGCGCTACACCGTGCCCATGCCTTTTCCCATCTGGACCTTTTCCAGCGGCGTGGCCCTGTTCAATCTGGCGCGGCTGCGCCGGCGCGGCCTGATCGACCACTTTCTGGCCTTTTCCCTCCAGAATGTGTGCAGCATCGGCAATCTGGACCAGTCCCTGCTGAATTATTTTTTCGGCAAGCGCATCACCCGCCTGGAGGGCCGCTGGAACCTGCCCCCGTATCAGCCTGATTGCGCGGATGCGGCGCACATCGTGCATTTTCACGGCCCCAAGCCCTGGGATACGAAAAGCGCCTGGGCCAGCGATTTGCGCATCAACCATTTTGAAACCATGCGCCGGCTCTGGCTGGATTATCTGGAGCCGGACGAGCGCGCCCTGGCGGAAAGCTGGGGCTGAACGCGCTCTCAAGTCTTTTGCGTTGCGGTCGATAGAGAAGGATACACGCGGCGTGTCCGGGCCGCGCTTGAGGAGGTTTTGCCATGAGTCAGGCTATGGACGGCGTGAAACGCCAGGGGCATGACGAGCACGACGGCGATTTGATCCAACTGGTCACCTTCCGCATCGGCGAGGAAGAATTCGGTGTGGACATTCTGGCTGTTCAGGAGATCATCCGCCTGATGCAGATCACCATGGTGCCGCATGCGCCGGCCTTTATTGAAGGGGTCATCAATCTGCGCGGCAAGGTGATTCCGGTCATCAACATGCGAACCCGCTTCAACATGCCCGCCCGTGAGCACGACAGCAGCACCCGCATCGTTGTCATGGAGCTGGAACAGAAAATCGTGGGCTTTCTGGTGGACGGCGTTTCCGAAGTGCTGCGCATTCCGGCCAGCACGGTGGAGGATCCGCCGCCGGTGGTGGCCGGCATCGGTTCCGAATACATCCGCGGCATCGGCAAGCTGAATGACCGGCTGCTGATTCTGCTGGAGCTGGACAATCTGCTCTGCGACATTGACCTGAGCGGCGCATAGCCCACGCCCGAGCGGCCGCGCGCGCAACGCGCCCGCGCCGAAAGCCGCTTTTCGGGCGAGGGTTTCTCCCATTCCGGCCCGAACCGCTCGACGTCGGGGAACGCGCCGTGGCCGCCGCCGGCCCGGCGCTTGCTCCTGCCGGCGATAGAGGATATCCTGAGGGTTCTCCGGGGGCATGCCGCCGCCGGAGAACCTTTGCAATTCGCGGGAGTGGCCGCCATGACTTTGCGTCTTTCGCGTTCCATTGTGGGTGAAGCCGAAGCCCGCGCCGTCAGCCGGGTGATTCTTGAAGACGGCTATCTGGGCATGGGCAATGAAACCCGCTTGTTTGAAGAAGAGCTGGCCGCCTATCTCGGCGTGGCGCCACAGCAGATCGTTACCACCAATACAGGCACGGCGGCGCTGCATCTGGCTGTGGACGCCGTGGCCGCCCAGAGCCGCGTCACGGGCGGCCCGGCTGAAGTGCTGGTGCCGTCGCTGACGTTTGTGGCCTCTTTCCAGGCGGTGACGGCGGCGGGCTGCGTGCCCGTGGCCTGCGACGTGCTGCCCGAAACCGGCACCCTGGACATCAGGGACGCGGAAAAGCGCCTCACCCCCCGCACCATCGCCGTCATGCCCGTGGACTACGCCAGCAATCCCTGGCGCCTGGACGAGGTTTACGACTTTGCCCGGCGCAAGGGGCTGCGCGTGGTGGAGGATGCGGCCCACGCCTTCGGCTGCCGCCACCACGGGCGCAAAATCGGCAGTTTCGGAGATATGGTCTGCTTCAGTTTTGACGGCATCAAAAACATCACCTCCGGCGAGGGGGGCTGCCTGGTGGCCTTTGACGCCGAGGCGGCGCGCCTGGCCTCGGACGCGCGCCTGCTCTCGGTGGAAAATGACGCGCGGCAGCGTTTCGCCGGCGCGCGCTCCTGGAATCCCGACGTCAAGCGCCAGGGCTGGCGGTATCATATGAGCAATCTCATGGCCGCCATCGGCAGGGTGCAGCTTTCCCGGCTGGAGAGCGAATTCATTCCGGCCCGGCGCGCTCTGGCCGCCCTCTACGCCGAACGTCTGGGCCATCTGCCGGGCGTGTCCCTGCTGCGCGCCGACCCGGAAGACTTCATCGTGCCGCACATTCTGCCCGTGCGCATCCTCAACGGACGCAAGGACGCGGTCAAGGAGGCCCTGAGCCGGGAGGGCGTCCCCACGGGCGTGCACTACAAGCCCAACCATCTGCTGAGCTTTTTTGGCGGCGGCGCCGTGAATCTGCCGGTCGCCGAGCGGCTTTATGCGGAACTGGCGACCCTGCCCCTGCACCCCGGCCTGAGCCCGGAAGATGCGGAAAAGGTCTGCGCGGCTCTGGCCCGCGCCGTGTCGGCATAAGGGCTTCCGCCCAGGTCTGTTCCGCCATTTCTGAAGGAGTCGTCATGCCCGCCCGCCCCGCCCCTCTGCTGGCTCTGATCATCCCCTGCTACAATGAGGAGGAAACCCTGCCGCGCACGTTGAGCGCCCTGGCGGCGCTGCTGGAGCGTTGCAAGGCGCAGGGCCTGATCCGGCCCGAAAGCTATGCCCTGTATGTGGATGACGGCAGCCGCGACCGAACCTGGCAATTGCTTGAAGAACGCCACCGCCAGGATATTTTCTGCCGGGGCGTCAGTTTCGCGGCCAACGCGGGGCATCAGAACGCGGTCTGGGCCGGCATGGACACGGCCCGCCAATGGGGCGCGGACTGCATCATCAGCCTGGACGCCGACCTTCAGGACGACATTGGCGTTATCCCGGACATGCTGGCCCGCTATGCGGAAGGTTGCGACATTGTTTACGGCGTGCGCAACGACCGCAGCGCGGATACCGCCTTCAAGCGGGGAACGGCGCATTTTTTTTACCGGCTCATGGGCTGGCTGAACGTGCGCCTGATTCCGGACCATGCGGACTACCGCCTGGTATCCCGCCCCGTGCTGGAGGCCCTGCGGGGCTTTGAGGAGCAGACGCTTTTTCTGCGCGGGCTCTTCCCCACGCTGGGCTTCAGAACCGACAAGGTCTATTATTCCCGGCTTTCGCGGCAGGCCGGAGAAAGCAAATATCCCCTGCTGAAAATGCTGTCCTTCGCCTGGAAGGGCATCACCTCCTGCAGCGCGGCGCCCCTGCGCCTGGCGGGCTTTATGAGCCTGCTTTGCATGCTCGCGGCCCTGATCTGCTGCGTGTTTTCGTTTTTCAGATATCTGGAGGGCGAGGTCATCCAGGGCTGGACGTCCCTGATGATCGTGGCGCTGCTGCTGGGTTCGGTGCAATTGTTCTGCCTTTCCGTCATGGGCGAATACATTGCCAAAATTTTTACCGAAGTGCGGCGTCGGCCCCGCTATATTGTGGAAAAGACCCTATGACCGGCCTTGTTCCCGCCTGGGAGGATTTGCGGCGTTTCGCGCGGAACCTGCTGGCCCGGCGCTGGATACGCTTTGGCCTGGTGGGCGGCGCGGCGACCCTGTGCTACGCCCTTCTGGGCCTGCTTTTCGTAAACGCCTGGGCCATGCCCCTGCTGGCGGGCAACGCTCTGGCCTACCTGATCAGCTTTGCCGTTTCCTATCTGGGGCAGAGCCTCTGGACCTTCCAGGCCAGGGGCGGCCACCGGGCCATGCTGCCGCGCTTCGCCGCCACCCAGGCCATGGGCCTGGGCTGCAACTCCTGCATTATCTGGCTGCTGGTTCGTTTGGGCCTGGGCTATGAACTGGCCATGCCCGCGGCGGTGGTTCTGACGCCGGTTTTTGTCTATCTGCTCTGCAAATACTGGGTCTTTCGCCGGGCGCGGAGCCTGGGCGTTTCCGCCAACGCTTCGGAGGACATCAGGGCATGAGTGTTCCCACCGTTTCCGTAATCATGAATTGCCTGAACAGCGCGCGGGACCTGCGCGCGGCTCTGGACAGCCTCATGGCCCAGAGCTTTGGGGATTTTGAAGTCATTTTCTGGGACAACGGCTCCACGGACGACAGCCCGGCCATCGCCCAAAGCCGCGGCCCCAGGCTGCGTTATTTCCGCGGAGAAAAAACCGTGCCCCTGGGCGCGGCGCGCAATCTGGCCCTGGCGCGGGCGCGCGGCCGCTATCTGGCCTTTCTGGATTGCGACGATCTCTGGCGCCCGCAAAAGCTGGAAAAACAGGTGGCCCTGTTTGAGGCCAACGCGCGGGTGGGGCTGGTCTGTACGGATACGGAGATTTTTGACGGCAGACGCACGCTCAAGCGCCTTTTCGCCGAGGCCCGGCCCGCGCGCGGCATGGTTTTCGGCGCGCTCATGGAGCGGCAGTGGATTTCCATGTCCTCGGCCATGATCCGGCGTGAGGCTCTGGACAGCCTGGCGGCGGAGGCCGGGGGACAGGCGGGCGGCTGGTTTGACGAAAGCCTCAACGTCTGTGAGGAGGCCGATGTTTTTTACCGCATCGCCCATGACTGGGAGCTGGATTATGTGGACGAGCCCCTGACCCTCTGGCGGGTGCACGGAGCCAACACCACATTCCGCAAGTTCGGTCAGTTCGCGGATGAAACCTTGCGCATTCTGGACAAGCACCGCCGCATCTATCCCGGCTATGATACGGAACACGCCGAACTGGCGGCCCTGCTGACGCGGCGCGCGGCCTTTCAGAAGGCCGTGGCCCTCTGGCGCGAGGGCCGCAACGCCGAGGCGCGCGCCGTTATGGCCCCCTGGCGCGGGCTGTCGCGCAAGTACCGCCTGTTCTGGTGGGCCAGTTTTCTGCCCGGCTCCCTTTTCGACCTGGCGGCGCGGGCCTATTTCGCCCTGCCCGCCGGCCTGCGCCGTTAGAGCCATGCCCAGACAGCATTCCCGCTCCTTCCGCCTGGTCTGCGAAGACCGGCTCATCCCCCTGGTGGAGGCCCTGTTGCGCGCTCAGGGCTATGCGTTCGAGCCCGAGCCCTTTTCTCCCCTCTGCCGCCGTCTCTGTTGCGAGCCCCGGCCTCTGGGCGCTTCTCTGGCGGCATTTTTCGGCTATATTTATATTCAGGATCGCTCCTCCATGCTGCCGCCGCTGGCCCTGGCCCCGCAGCCGGGCGAAGCCGTGCTGGACGTCTGCGCCAGCCCGGGCAGCAAAAGCGGTTTTCTGGCCCAACTGACAGGCCCCTCCGGCTTTGTGCTGGCCAACGAGCCCACGCCCGCGCGCCTGAGCACCCTGCGGGCCAATCTGCATCAGTGCAATCTGCTTCAGGCCGCCACATGCTCCCACAACGGCGAAAATCTTCCTCTGTTTCCGGCCTCCTGGAGCGCCATCCAGCTGGACCCGCCCTGCTCCGGCTGGGGCACGGCCGAAAAACATCCCCGCGTGCTCAGGCTCTGGCAGGGCGACAAGCTGAACAGCCTGACCGGCCTGCAACAGCGCCTGCTGCGCCGCGCCGCCTCCCTGCTCGCGCCGGGCGGGCGGCTGGTCTACTCCACCTGCACCACCAACGAGGCGGAAAACGAGGCGCAGGTTCATTTTGCTGAAGAAGAACTGGGCCTTGCGCGCGAAACGCTGTCGCCCTTTCCCGGCTTTGTCTGGGAAGAACGCTCCGGCGGCGCGGGCACCTTGCGGGTGGACGGCGAAAAATCCCAGGCTCAGGGTTTTTATCTGGCCCTGTTGCGTAAAAAGGCGGATCGCGGGGCCGCCAGCGCCGCGTCGCGCGCCGCGGACGCCCTCCGCAAAGGACGCGGCGGGAAGGACAGCGGCCGCCCCCTGGCCCCGGAACGCCTGGCCGGCCCCTGCTGCGACCCCGCGCTGCTGCCGCCGGGCCGGGCGGCGCTGTACGGCGAACACGTCCGCTTCATTCCCGACCTGGCAAGGGAACTGCTGCCGCCGGAGTTCATCTGGCAGGGCGCTTTACTGGGACGGCTGAACGGCGGGCGGCTGAGCCCGGCCCCGCGTCTGCGCCGCCTGCTGCCGCAGCCGCCCCGGCCCGACGCGTCTCTGGTGCTGGACGACATAGCGGATGTGACCGCCCTGCTTTCCGGCCAGAGCCGCCAGACCGGGCTTGCGGGCCGGGAGGCCGCGCTCTGGTGGCGCGACCTGCCGCTGGGGCGGGTGGCCCTGAAACAGGGCCGGGCCGTGGCCACATTCAAGTAAACGCCAGGGAGGCCGCCATGCCCGTGAAGGCGCGCATGCATCTGAAAATATGGCTGACCCGCGCCGACGGCGACCCCGCCGGCAAGAACGGTCAGGAGATGGTTGGCCAGGGCCGCATAGAGCTTCTGCGCCGCATGGCCGAATTGGGCTCGCTGAAAAAGGCCGCCGAAAGCATGAATATGTCCTACCGGCTGGCCTGGGGCAGACTGAAAAAGATGGAGGAAGCTCTGGGCCGCCCCCTGGTGGAAAGCAGCGACAACCGCCGCGGCGGCCATCGCCTTACGCCCGCCGGTGCGGAACTGATCAGAGAGTTCCGCCAGTGGGAAGCCAGGGTGCGCCGCTTCGCCCTGGCGCACGCCCCCCGATTGTGCGATCTCAGGCTGGTGGACGACACGGAGGAAAATGCCGACGCGGACACACGCGGGCGGCATGCATATTGATATGAAGCGAAAAGCGTCGCTCGCTCCGCGCGAAGCGCAACGGACAGCCCGCGCCGGGAGCAAGCCCAAAACCGGGATGTACCGTCTGCCCCGGTTTTGATGTCTGGAAACCGTTTCATAATTCGGCCAAGGGCGGAACTATGAAGATCGTTCGCCAAGAAACGTGATTTTCTGCTCAGTTGCGGCGCTTTCCGCGCGCGGCAAGCGCCCGCCTTGCGCGCATCCGCAAGACGGGCGTCTGCCCATTGCCGCGCTCCGAAAGGAGCGTTTCAGATTTCCTTATAACGTCCGCCGTTGGCCGCCGAGCTGACCAGAGCGGCGTAACGCCGCAGCACCGGATAGGGGCAGTCCTTCCCGGGCTGAACCAGCGCGGCCCGGCGTTTTTCCAGCTCCGCCCCGTCCACCAGCAAATCCAGCCCGCGGCCCGGAATATCAATGCGAATCATGTCGCCCTCGCGCACCAGGGCTATTACCCCGCCGTCAGCGGCTTCCGGCGAGATGTGACCGATGGCCGCGCCGTTGGTGCCGCCGGAAAAACGGCCGTCAGTGAGCAGGGCCACATCCTTGCCCAGGCCCATGCCGGTAATGGCCGCGGTGGGCGAAAGCATTTCGCGCATGCCCGGTCCGCCGCGCGGGCCCTCATAGCGTATGACCACGCCGTCGCCGGGCTGAATCTTGCCGTCCAGAATGGCGTGCATGGCGTCCTCTTCAGACTCGAAAACTCTGGCGCGCACATCGCGGCGCATCATTTCCGGAGCCACGGCGGACTGCTTGACCACCGCGCCGTCCGGCGCGAGGCTGCCGCGCAGAATGGCGATGCCGCCCTGTTTGGAATAGGCCTGCCCGATGGGGTGGATCACGTCCGTATCTTCAATGCGGGCGTTGAGCGCCTTGAGGTTTTCCCCCACGGTTTTGCCGGTGACGGTGAGACACTCTTTGTGAATCAGGCCCAGCTTGTCCAGCTCGCTCATCACCGCCGGGATGCCCCCGGCATTATCCAGATCAACCATGAAATGCCTGCCCGCCGGGGAAAGCTTGCAAAGGTTGGGGCTTTTGCGGCTGACTTCGTCAAAAACCTCCAGCCCCATGTCCAGTCCCGCCTCGCCGAACACGGCGGGCAGATGCAGCACCGTATTGGTGGAACAGCCCAGGGCCATGTCCACCGCCACGGCATTGGCCACGGATTCGGGCGTCACGATGTCCAGGGGGCGGATGTTGTTTTTGAGCAGCTCCATGACCCGCATGCCCGCGGTCTTGGCCAGGCGCGCGCGGGCCGCGCTCACCGCCGGGATGGTGCCGTTGCCGGGCAGGGCCACGCCGATGGTTTCGGCCAGGCAATTCATGGAATTGGCCGTGAACATGCCCGCGCAGGCCCCGCAGCCGGGGCAGACGCGCTCGGCCATGCGCTCCAGCTCATCCTCGCTCAGAGTGCCGCTGCGCACCCGGCCCACGGCCTCAAAAACCGTGATCAGGTCGCCGCGCGTGTGCGGCCCCAGATTGCCGGGCAGCATGGGCCCGCCGGAAACCAGCACCGAAGGCAGGTTCAGGCGCATCATGGCCATGAGCATGCCTGGCACGCATTTGTCGCAGTTGGGAATGAAAACCAGGGCGTCAAAGGCGTGGGCCCTGGCCATGATTTCAATGGAATCCGCGATGTATTCACGCGACGGCAGGGAGAAGCGCATGCCCTCATGGTTCATGGCGATGCCGTCGCACACGGCAATGGCCGGAAATTCCAGGGGCGTGCCGCCGGCCAGGCGCACCCCGGCCTTGACGGCCGAGGCCAGAGTGTTCAGGTGCATGTGGCCGGGCACCACCTCGCTGGCGGCGTTGACCACGCCCACCAGGGGGCGTTCCATTTCTTCCCTGGTCAGGCCCAGGGCGTAGAGCAGGGAACGGTGCGGCGCTTTTTCCAGCCCGCTCTTCATCTTTTTGCTGCGTGCATCATCCATGACGGCAATCCTTTAGGGTAAAAAACACACGACCCCGCGCAATCGCGGCGCAACGGGCAACGTCTTGTCATACGGCAAAAGCCCGAACCCGTAAACACGCGCGGCGACGGGCCGCCCCGGCGGCGGAATCAAGTAAAAAATCCAGTAAAATCATTATCATCAAAGAGCTTGCGAAAGTCCTTTAGGCTTTGCGCGAAAATGTGTAAATTGCCCGCATGCAAAGCTCCACGCCCACTCTGGCCCGCCGTTATGCCTTCAAGCTGCTGGCCAATGTGGCCTCCGTGCCGGTGTACCTGGTCATGGAGGCCATTCTGCCGCGCGCTCTGGGCCCGCGCATGTACGGCGACTACAGCTTTGCCACCAATCTTTTTCAGCAGCTTTCCGGCTTTCTGGACATGGGCACCTCCACCTGTTTTTACAATGCCCTGTCACGCCGACAGAAAGAAACCGGCCTGCTGGGCTTTTACCTGCGGGTCAGCCTGCTGGTGGCCCTTATCAGCCTGCTGGCCGCGCTCTGCATGCAGATTCCGCCGGTGGGCGCGGCGCTTATGCCGGATGTGCCGCTCTGGCTGGCCCCCCTGGCCGCGCTCTGGGCCTTTCTGACCTGGTGGGGCCGGGTGCTGCGCTCCATGAATGACGCCGTGGGGGCCACGGTGCCTTCGGAAATGGCGCGCACCACTGTTTCCCTGCTGGCTGTGGCGCTGCTGGGCGCGTTGTTCTGGGGCGACCGGCTGAACATATACAGTCTCTTCGCCCAGCAGTATCTGATGCTCGGCGCCACGGCCCTGGGCTACTGGCTGGTCACGCGCCGCCACTGGCGGCAACAGAATGTGCGGCTGCATTTTCGCCTGGACAGGGAGCGCAAGCGCGCCTACCGCCGCGAATTTTTCGACTACAGCCACCCCCTTTTCGTCCAGGCCCTGCTCTCCTTTCTGCTGCTCGCCGCCGAGCGCTGGCTGCTGCAATGGTTTGACGGCAGCGCGGAACAGGGCTTTTTCGCCCTGTCCCAAAAGGTCAGCATGGCCTGCTTTCTTTTTGTCTCGGCCATGACGCCCCTGATCATGCGCGAGCTTTCCATCGCCTGGGGCCGGCAGGACCGCGCGGGCATGGCCCGCCTGCTGACCCGCTTCGCGCCCCTGCTCTATGTGGTGGCGGCCTATTTTTCCTGTTTCACCCTGGCCGAAGGCCCGGCCCTGGTGAACATTTTCGGCGGCGCGCAATTTGCGGCGGCCATTCTGCCCGTGCAGATCATGGCGCTCTATCCCCTGCATCAGGCTTACGGCCAGCTGGCGGGATCAGTCTTTCACGCCACGGGACGCACTCGCGTGCTGCGCAATATGGCGGCCCTGGAATGCGTCTACGGCTTTGCCGCAGCCTGGTTTCTGCTGGCCCCGCCGGAACTGCTGGGCCTCAACCTGGGCGCCGTGGGCCTGGCGCTGAAAACCGTGTGCGCGCAGTGCCTGACAGTCAATCTTTATCTCTGGCTGGCTTCGCGCTTCATTCCCCTGAACTTCTGGCGCAATCTCGCCCACCAGATATGGAGCCTGGCGGCTCTGGCCCTGCTGGCCTTCGCCTGCCGCCAGCTGACCATTGAGCTGGGCTTCGGCGATCTGGATTCTTTCGGGCGCTTCTTCATCTCCGGCGTGCTGTACAGTCTGCTCTGCCTGGCCCTCTGCCTGGCCGCGCCCCAGATGCTGGGCCTCTCCCGCCGGGAATTGCGCGAGCTGTTCATCCGCCTGAAAAAATCGCGCAGCGCAGCGGCATAGGGCGGCCGGCTTTGCCCCGGCCCCGCGCAAGAGCCCTTGCATTCTTGCCGCGCCGGGACTATCGTTTTGCATCCGGCTGGGGGAGCCCATCATGGCTGAGAAAGGGTGTACGCGCCCTGACCCCTAGAACCGCGCATGCGCGCGGCTCTGCACCTGACGCAGATAGTGCTGACGAAGGGAAGCCGACCTGCCGACGCAGGTTCCGCTTGCCCGCAGACGTTCCGGTTTGCGGGCTTTTTTGTTCTCTGGAGGGTTGGGCATGGATGTAATCGTCAACGGCGAAACCGAAACCTGTGCCGAGGCCGTCAGCGTGGAGGAACTGCTGCACGCGCGCGGGCATGATCCCAAAACCGTGGTGGTGGAGCGTAACGGCGGTGTCGTGCCCGCCGCCGCGTTCGCGGATACGCGGCTGCGCAGCGGCGACAGGCTTGAAATTGTGCAGTTTGTGGGCGGCGGCTAGCGTTTTCACACGAAAAACGGACGCGCCTGAAAAGCGCTTTTTTCAGGAGTCTGCCCCGCTCCGCGGGGAAATGCGGCGCCGCTTTGGAAATTGCATATTTCAAAAGCGAAACGCTCCAAGGTTGATTCGCTCAGGAGACCGCGTCGTCTTTTTTTCGGCAAGTTCAACACTATCTGGCGGAGACAGCTATGAATGATCCCTTTGTGGTCGGCGGCGTGACCCTGAAAAGCCGCCTGTTTATCGGCACAGGCAAATACAGCTCCGACAGTCTGATTCCGGCCGTGGCCGAAGCCTGCGGGGCGGAGGTCATCACCGTGGCCATGCGCCGGGTGGAGAAAGGCCAGCAGGGCATTACGGCCCACATTCCCCGGAGCATGCGCCTGTTGCCCAACACCTCCGGCGCGCGCACGGCGGACGAGGCCGCGCGCCTGGCCCGTCTGGCCCGCGCCGCGGGCTGCGGCGACTGGATCAAAATCGAAGTCATCTCCGACGCCCGCCATCTTCTGCCCGACGGCTATGAAACCGCTAGAGCCACGGAACTGCTGGTCAAGGAAGGCTTTACCGTCCTGCCCTACATCAATCCCGACCTGTATGTGGCCCGCGCCTGCGCGGAGGCCGGAGCCGCGGCCGTCATGCCGCTGGGCGCGCCCATCGGCACCAACCGGGGCCTGCGCACCAAGGAAATGATCGCCATTCTCATTGATGAACTGGAACTGCCCGTGGTGGTGGACGCGGGCATCGGCCGCCCCTCCCAGGCCTGCGAGGCCATGGAAATGGGCGCGGCGGCCTGCCTGGTGAACACGGCCATCGCCTCCGCCGACGATCCCGTGCGCATGGCCGCGGCCTTCAAAGCCGCCGTGGAGGCCGGGCGCAACGCCTGGCTGGCGGGCGCGGGCGCGGTCAGGGCGCGGGGCGCGGGCGCGGAAGCCTCCTCGCCGCTGACGGGCTTTTTGCGATAGGGCATTTTCTTCACAAGGACCACACAGATGGAAAATTTCCAGCAATTTCTGCAGTCCTGGCCCGCTGAACGCAGAAGCCAAGGCGTGGCCCAGGCCACTTCGGACAGGGTATTGGCCGCGCTGCGCAAAGACACGCTGCAACCCGCCGATTTTCTGACCCTTCTCTCGCCCGCCGCCGCGGAGCATCTCGAGGCCATGGCCCGCAAGGCGCATGAACTGACCCTGCGTTATTTCGGGCGGGCCGTGAATATCTTCACCCCGCTGTACATTTCGGATGTCTGCGCCAACCAGTGCCGCTACTGCGGCTTCAACGCCAGGAACAAGCAGGCCCGCCGCCACCTCAGCGTGGACGAGGCCTGCGCCGAGGCCAGGGCCATCGCCGACATGGGCTTTCAGCATGTGCTGCTGCTCACCGGCGACGCGCCCAGGCTGTCCTCGCCGGAGTATATCGCTTCGGTGGCGCGGCGCATCAAGCCTCTTTTCGCCTCCGTGGGCGTGGAGGTCTACTCGCTCACCGAAGCGGAATACAGCCTGCTGATCCAGGCGGGCGTGGACTCCATGACCATGTTTCAGGAGACGTACAATCCCGAACTCTATGCCTGGTTGCACCCCGTGGGGCCCAAGCGCGACTACGGCTTCCGTCTCAACGCGCCGGAGCGCGCGGCGCGCGCGGGCATGCGCTCTCTGGGCCTGGGCGCGCTGCTGGGGCTGGAGGCTTTTGAGCAGGACGCGTTCTGCACGGGCCTGCACGCCTGGTGGCTGCAACGCCACTTCCCCGGCGTGGAGGTGAGCGTGTCCATTCCGCGCATCTGCCCGCATGAAGGCGAATTTGACGTTCAGCATGCCGTGGACGACCGGCGTCTGGCGCAGTACGTCACGGCAATACGCTGTTTTTTGCCGCGCGCGGGCATCACCTGCTCCAGCCGCGAAAGCGCCTTCATGCGCGACCATCTGGTGCCGCTGGGCGTCACCCGCGTGTCCGCGGGCGTGTCCACGGCTGTGGGCGGCAGAGCCACGGAAGACAGGCGCAACCCCGGCCAGTTTGAAATCACCGACCGCCGCAGCCTTGCGGAGATGACCGCCGCCCTGGCGGCCAACGGCTATCAGGCCGTGCTCAAGGACTGGGAAGACCCGGCGGCCTGACGCCACAGGCGACGTTTCGCGGGCGCTGGCGGGCACCCGCTTTCGGCCGCCAGGCAGAAGGATGGCGTCTATGCGAATGACGGATTGTGGAGCGGTTGCCACACCGGTGCTCCCAGGGCCTGGGGGCGGCCCGCGCCCGCCCGGACCGTCACGGTCTGCGGCAGTCTGTGCACTGCCATGGATACTGTGGCCCGCGACATCCCCCTGGAAAACGCCGTGACAGGCAACCTGCTGTTTTTTGAAAACGCGGGAGCCTATGCCGCCGCGCTGAGCCCGCACGGCTTTGCCGGCCAGCCCGGCGCAAAAGAAATTCTGTGGGCCGGGGGAGCGTCGCATCCCGAATAACGGCCCGCACAGCCGCATGACGCCAAAGGAACGTATATGAGCAACAGCCTGCGCGAGGGCCTGCGTCGCTATTTTTCGCCGGAACAACTGGACAGGCTGCGCGCCGCGCGCGTGGGCCTGGCCGGGGCCGGGGGCCTGGGATCCAACGCGGCGCTTATGCTGGCGCGCTGCGGGATAGAAGACATGCTGCTGGTGGACGACGATGTGGTGGAAGCCTCCAACCTCAACCGCCAGCAGTACTGGCCGCGCCATCTGGGCAGGCCCAAGGTGGAAGCCCTGGCGGAACTGCTGCGCGAACTGAATCCAGACATGCGGGTGGAGGTACAGCGCCTGCGCCTGTGCCCGGCCAATCTGCCCGACATCCTGCCCGGCCGCCCCATCTGGGTGGAAGCCCTGGACGACGCCGAAGCAAAAACCATGCTGGTGGAATACGCCCTGCTGAACGGCCACATGGTGGCCAGCGCCTCAGGCATGGGCGGCTACGGCGGCCCGGCCATGCAGAAGCGCCGCCTGGGGCGCATGACCCTGGTGGGAGATTTCAGCACGGACATTCTTGCGTCGCCGCCCCTGGCCCCGCGCGTGACCGAGGCCGCCGCCCTGCTGGCCGACGCCGTGCTGGAATTTGTGCTGGGGGCGAACGGGCAGAGTCAGTGAGCCCTGGCTCTTCAGGGTCAGCCCTCGCTTGCCGGCGGGGCTTCAGGCGGGCTTCCCGCTCCTTCCGCCCGCAGCTGTTCCAGCACGCTGGCGTCAGCGGGCAAAAAACCCAATTCCAGAGCCTCGAAGGGCGTCACCCAGCGCAGATTCTGGCCTTCCGCCGGGCAGGGTTCGCCGCTGAAACGGGTGACGTGAAAAAAATGCAGGCGCACCCGGAAGCCGCGCTCGGCGTAGCTGTGTTCCAGGCTTTGCCAGAACCGACATTCGCGCGCGCCGATGCCCAGCTCTTCGGCCAGTTCGCGGGCCAGGGCCTCGGACGGGCTCTCGCCCGCTTCCAGCTTGCCGCCGGGAAACTCCCAGTAGCCTTCCAGGGGCTTGTCCGTGGGACGCTGCGCGGCCAGAAAGCGCCCGCCGCGCCAGATGACGCCCGCGGCCACTTCAACAAGCCGCAGATTCTCGCCATGTTCCGCCATGTTTCACTCGCTTTCGGCCCATTTGCTCCTGATTTCGGCCATCTTTTCTTCCAGCCCCGTCATTTCCTCAAGAATGTCCTCACCGCGCCGCCTGCACTCCTCAAAGCGTCTGAGCAGTTCGCCGGAACGGCTGTGGTCAGCGTACACCTGCGGATCGGCCAGTTGCGTTTCCACCGCGCCCTGTTCGTCCAGCACGCGGGACAATTCCCCTTCCAGAGCCGCGTATCCGCTTTCCAGGGGCTTGAGTTTCTTGTGCAGGGCATTGCGCTTTTCGGCCTGTTCGCGCCTGAGGCGCTTCTGCTCTTCCCGCGAGAGCGCGGGCGCGGCCTCTCCCGCTGTCTCGGTTTTGAACTTCGGCGGGCCCGCCGCGTTCAGAGGCGCGCCGCCCTTGCCTTCCACCCCCGCGAGGCGCGCCCGGCGCTCCGCGTCATAGGCCGCGAAATCGGCGTGCGGCGTGAGACCGCGCTCGTTCAGTTCCCAGGCTTCGGCCCTCACCTGCGAAAGCAGCCAGCGGTCATGGGCCACCATCAGCAGGGCGCCGGTGAATTTTTGCAGGGCCGCCACCAGCGCCTCACGGCTTTCCAGGTCCAGATGGTTGGTGGGCTCGTCCAGCAGCAGAAAATTGCAGCGTTTCAGAAACAGGCTGGCCAGAACCAGGCGGCTTTTTTCGCCGCCGGACAGCGCGCCGACCTGGCGGTCAAAATACTCCTGCCCCAGCAGAAAAAGACCCAGCACGCTCATGAGTTCCTCTTCCGTGGTGCGCGGGTCAGAAAGGCGGCGAATTTCGCCCAGCACCGTGGTGTCCGGCCGCAGCGTGTCCATCTGGTGCTGCGTGTAATAGCCCAGGCGCATCTGGGATGCGGTGACAATATTGCCGCCGCAGCGCTCCAGCTGCCCGGCCAGCAGTTTGAGCAGGGTGGATTTGCCGCAGCCGTTGTGCCCCACCAGGGCGATGCGCCCGCCCCGGTAGAGGGTGAAAGTCAGCGGCGGCCACATGCTTTTGCCGTCGGGAAAGTGAAAGGCCAGATCAGCGGCGGCCAGCATGATCTTTTCCGAGTGCGGCGCCTCGGGCCAGGAAAAGGCAAGCTCCCGGCGTCTGGGCTCGGGCCGGTAATCCTCCAGCTCCTTTTCCAGCTTTTTGGCCATCTTCTGGCGTGAGCCGGCCTGGCGGGCCTTGGTGGCCTTGGCCCGAAAACGCTCCACAAAAGCCATCTTGCGGTTGAGCTCGTCCTGAAGGGCGCGGGCCTCGCGCTCGCGCTGGGTATTGTATTCCTCCTGCAAGACCAGAAACTGACTGTAGCTGGCCTTGCGGAACACCGGCCGGGACAGGCCCAGATAGAGCACATGCGTGCCCACATTGTCCATGAACATGCGGTCGTGGGCCACAAAAACCAGCGCGCCCCTGAAGTCCAGCAAAAAGGATTCCAGCCATTCCACGGCTTCCATGTCCAGATGGTTGGTGGGCTCGTCCAGCAAAAGCACATCGGCCCCGGCCGTGAGCACGCGGGCCAGCTTGGCCCGTTCGCGCCAGCCGCCGGAGAGCTGGCGCAGGGCGCGCCCCCACTTGGCCTCGGAGAAGCCCAGGCCGGACAGCACGGCCTTGGCCCGGTGTTCGGGGTTGTAGCCGTATATGGCCTCCAGTTCGCTCTGGCGGCGCATCAGCGCACTGAGCCGGCCTTCGTCGCCGGATTCGGCGGCCTGCGCCCATTCGGCCCAGAAATCGTTCCAGTCGTGCAGCACATCCAGCACAAAGCTCAGCAGGGGCGTATCCAAAGCCTGTTCGGAGAGTTCCTGCTCCACAAAACCCAGGCGGCAGCCCCTGGGCAGCAGCACCCGGCCCCCGTCCGGCGATTCCACCCCGGCCAGCAGGCGCAACAGGGTGGACTTGCCCGTGCCGTTGGGCCCGCAGACGCAAAGGCGCACGCCGGAATCCACCTCCAGCGAGAAATTGCTGAAAATATCCCGGCCGCCGAATGATTTGGAAAGTTCCTGAATAGTTATCTTCACAGCCAGCCCTCACGCCGGTAGCCTTCCACGGCCTCGGCCATGCCTTCGGCCAGGCTGACCCGCGGCTCGTAGCCCAGCTCGCGCCGGATGCGGGAGGCGTCGCAAAGCCAGCCCGCCTGCCGGGCCTCGCGGTATTTGTCCAGATTCCAGTTGGGCGCGCGCGCCGGGGCTCGGCCCGTGAAAGCCCGCGCCAGACGCGCCCGAAGCAGGCCGCCGCAGGAGGACAGCCCGGCCGTGACGGCCATCAGCGGCAGAGGCGGGCGCAGCACGCGCAGGCGGTCGCGCCCCAGAGCCTTGCCCATGACCCGGCAGAAGCCGGACATGTCATGCACGCCGCCGTCATTGACGTGGTACACGCCGCGCGCCGCCTCCCCGCAGCAGAGCAGCACGGCCTGGGCCATGTCCCTCGCATGCACGACGGAAACGGGGAACTCGCGGAATGCGCCGGGGCTGACGGCAAAGCCCCTGGCCGCGCCCTTGAACACGGGCAGCAGCCCCCTGTCGCCGGAGCCGTAAATAATGGGCGGGCGCAGCGTTACCAGCCTCTCCCCCAGAGCGCGGCCCAGTATCTGTTCCACCAGCAGCTTGGACCAGCCGTAGGCGGAAACCGGCGCGGGCAAAACATTGTCCGGCACGCCGGGCGGGCTGGCCGAAGGGCCGCTGGCCGCCAGGCTGGACACCAGCACGAAGCGCGCCGGGCCGCCCCCCTCCAGCCTGGCCAGCGCGTTCACGATGACGCGCGCGGCCAGGGCGTTGGCGCGCAGATAGTCCTGCCAGCCCAGGCCGAACAGCAGAGCCGCCATGTGGATGACCACATCCTGCCCGGCCAGCGCCTCGGCGAGACCGTGCCCCGTGCCCAGATCCGCCCGCGCCACGCGCACATCCGCGGGCAGATGCCCAGTGCGCGAAGCCGCGCGGGTCAGGCAGGTGACGCGCGCGCCGCTTTCCAGCAGAAGCGGCAGAAGATGACGGCCCACAAAACCCGTGCCGCCGGTGACCAGCGCCCTTTTGCCGCTCAGGCGGGGAAAAGCCTGGCCCGCGCTTCCGCTCATACGGCGATTTCCCGGCGGTAAATGCGATAGCGCTTGGTGATGCGGCCCGAAAAATCTTCAATAAGGTCATCCACGGCCACATTGTCCTCCAGCACCCAGGAGCCTTCCACCCACTGGAAGTCCGGCTTGCTGCGGGCTTTCTCCAGCATGAAGTCCAGCAGCAGCAGGGGCAGGCCCAGCAGGCGGAACTCCTCCCTGATGCCGAAGAGCATGATGCGGTAGCCGCCCCGGATTTCCGCGCGCGCCTGCCACCAGTGCCAGAGCGCGGACAGGCCCAGCTTGCCGTTGAGGCGTTTGAGCAGAGGGTTCATGTCCGGCAGGGCCACCATGCCGGCGGCGGGCTCGTCGTTGTGAAAAAAGAGCACAAAAAATTCCGGATCCAGCACGCTTTTGAGCTCTTTGACATGGTGTTCGGCCTCACCGTCGGACAAGGGCGAAAAACCCCAGTTTTTGGCCCAGGATTCGCGGTAGATATCCAGCATGGTTCGGATGTCGGCGGCCAGCGTGGCCTTGCCGGAGGTGCGGCAGCTGAAGCGGGCCTCGGCCTTGAGGCGGTTCACCTCCTGGCGCAGCCAGTCCGGCGGCGCGAGGCGCTCGCGTTCGATAAGATAGGCGAAAAGATCCTGCTCCTTGCGCAGATGCCAGCCTTCCAGCAACTCCGCATAATAGGGCGGGTTCCACGGCATCATGATCACCGGCGGCAACTCAAAGCCATCCACCAGCAGGCCGCAGGTGTAATTGGCGGAGGGGTTCAGTGGCCCGCGCATGAAGCGCATGCCCTGGCCAGCCAGCCAGCTGCGGGCCTTGTCCAGCAAGGCGTGGGCGGCTTCGGCATCATTCAGGCACTCAAAAAAGCCGAAAGCGCCGCAGGCTTCGCCGGCATAGGCGTTGTACTTTTCATCCACTATGGCCGCGATGCGGCCCACGGCCCGCCCGTCGCGCAGGGCCAGAAAAAGTTCGCGCCGGGCCGATTCCCAGAAAGGATGCGCGCCGGGCGTGAGCAGTTCACGGTCCTGGTTTTTGATGGTCGGAACCCAGAGGGGCTGATCCGCGTGGACAGCCCAGGGCAAATCCACGAAGCTGGTCAGTTCCTGTTCGGAACGAACCGGAATGACACTGACGGCCATACGCCCTTAATCCGTAAGCAGCGCGCCGCGCAATTGGGCCGGTGAAGCCGCGCCCAGCCTTTTGCACGCCGCGGGCAGTTCCGCCGCCAGGGCAAAGGCGCTGTCCGGCCGCATGAAGTTGGCCGTGCCCACCTGCACGGCGGCGGCGCCCGCCAGAATGAATTCCAGCGCGTCCTCGGCGCTGACAATGCCGCCCATGCCCACCACGGGAATTTTCACCGCGCGCGCCACCTGCCAGACGCAACGCAGGGCCACGGGCTTGATGGCCGGGCCGGACAGCCCGCCCACCACATTGGCCAGGGAGGGACGCCGCGAGCGCAGATCCACAGCCATGCCCAGCAGGGTGTTGATGCAGGAAACGCTGTCCGCGCCCGCATCCTCCACACTGCGCGCCATGAGCGCGATATCCGTGACATTGGGCGAAAGCTTGACCATCACATGCTTGTGCGGCGCGCGTTCGCGCACGGCGGCGGTGACGGCGGCGGCCAGTTTGGGGTCCTGCCCGAAGAGCGCGCCGCCTTCCCTGACGTTGGGGCAGGAGACGTTGACCTCCAGCGCGGCCACGCCTTCTTCTCCGTCCAGACGCGCGGCCAGTTCCCCGAATTCCGCCGGAGATGTGGCGTACATATTCACGATGACAGGCGTTTCGCGCCAGGGCAGCCGGGGCAGTTTGTCCCGGCAGAAGGCCTCCACACCGTCATTTTGCAGGCCCACGGCATTGAGCATGCCCGCCGTGGTTTCCACAATGCGCGGGCAGGGATTGCCCTCGCGCGGCCGCAGCGACAGGCCCTTGACCACAATGCCGCCCAGGGCCCTCAAATCGCCGTAGGGCGCGAACTCCACGCCGTAACCGAAAGTGCCCGATGCCGTGAGCACCGGATTTTTCAATTTGAGATCGTGGCTTTGCCCTTTCAGGGTGACGGAAAGATCCATGCTGTTTCCCGATGGTGTAATCAACATTCATTCAACGGAACAGAGCCGCCGCGCCTCAGCGCCCGGCACGGACGGTCGCCGGCGGAGAAAGCGGGCCTTTTTGCGGGAGAGCGCTTTTTCCGCGCCCGGCGGAACAAAGAGCGGCCCTCTTACGCCAGCGACCCAAAAGCCGTCGCGTCTACAGCTCGATATGATGCGACCAGAACACCGGGCCATGATTGCACACCTGAATCAAACCGCCGCGCCCGGCGGGCGCCGGCCAGGCGTCAGTGGTGCGAACCACGCAGCCCAGGCAGGCCCCCACGCCGCAGCCCATGCGGTTTTCCAGCGAAAGCTGGGTGCGCACCCCCAGCTCGGCGGCAAATTTCTGCACGGTGCGCAGGAAGGGCAGCGGCCCGCAGGCCAGCACCAGGCCGTTCTGCTCCGCGTATTCGCGCATGCGCTCCTGCAGCGAAAAAATGAAATTGTCCAGATCGCCGGGCGTATGCTCGCGCAGGCTGTCCAGGGGCACATGCTCGTTGATGCTGTCCACCGGGTAGCAGCTGATGGGCTCCCGGTGTCCGAAGAGCATGGTGACGTTCCAGGGCTTGGGGTGTTCATTGACGTAGCCCACAAAGGGCACAATGCCCATGCCCCCCGCCAGAAGCAGGGTGGGCGTGTCCGGCTCGACGGCGAAGCCGTTGCCCAGCGGCCCCCAGACCCGCACCGTGTCGCCGGCCTTGACCTCGGCCATGCGCCGGGTGCCGCGCCCCTGAACCTGAAAAAAGCAAATCAGGTGGCGGGCTGTCATGTGGCAGACGCCCAGAGGCCGGGCCCAGGGAATCTCCAGGCCGAAAGACGTGGGCCGAACCATGACAAACTGGCCGGGACGCCACTGCTCCCATTCGGGACGGCTCAGGCGCAGGGCGAAAAAACGGCTTTCCTGGCCGGTCTGGCCAAAAGGCACCAGATCCAGCACCGTAAGCAATGAAGAGCGCGGTTGAGACATGCCCTGATCTATAAACCCACTTGCCGGGGCGGTCAACCGACTGTCCGCGCGGAGGCATTCACGTTTCTAATGAAAGCCGCATTTCAATTATCTGAAATTCAAAATGAATTTTTTAGAAAATCATCGAAAAGGCGAATGTCTCCCCGCACGGGCAGCAGTCCGGCCCTTTATGCTAAGGCTCTGTACCGGCAAAATCAGCAGTTCAGCAAAACATCAGCGCGGGCGTGCGCTCTCGCGTCCGCCGGAGCCAATGCCTTTTTCAAAGGCAATTCGCTCTAAAACCATGAAGCTCCGCTGCCATACCTGCTCATCATCGGGCCGGAATGGTTTTTTACCTCAAAACAATTGGGAATTTGCGTGGCTCTAAAATAATTATCAATATTTTTATCATCTTTCATAATATATCTTATCCAGTGATCAATAACTTCAACAAAATTTTTTATCGAGTATATATTATAGTCATTTGATATCAAATCATCTTCCAATGATTTCAATTGAATAAATCTGAACTCATCATGTATTGCCTTATGATTTTCGTAATCAGGATAGTTAATAGAGAGCATGTAATTTTCTTCATCATCAAAATGCTTCAGCACATAGGCATTTAAATATAAAATGCCTTGCTTGGCCGTCCAGTGATGGCATGCGCCGGATGAGAGCAGATTATAAATCCTGTTGGCGACAGTAAATATTTCCTGATGCGCCTTATCAAGGCTATGAACTCCAAGAAGATAACAGTTTTCCCAAATGAACCTTTTCACCTTGGCACTCCATTCCTGTTTTCTGCAGAACAGCCCAGACATTGGTCATGTATTGCGATTTTCACGCGGCAACTTCGCATACGCCGTTCCTGAAGATACTCTGCATCCGAAGCCATCAGCAAAGAGTCAGCGTGTACGATACGGCTGACGGAAAAACGCGTGCTGACGACCCGCCGTATTTTCAGAGGGCCATAAGGCAGGGACAGGGCTTTTCATGCACGGCCCGACACTGTAGCATAAACGTGCCCCCCGACCGGGGAGGCGGGAGACAAGAACCATGCAAGCAAACTACGCCGCACGCCGCGACCGGCTGCGCCGGGCCATGCGCGCCAGGGGCCTGGATGCCCTGCTGATCAGCCGGGCCGCCAACCGTTTTTACCTTTCAGGCTTTGAGCTGCACGATCCGCAGTGCAATGAAAGCGCGGGCCGCCTGGTGGTCACGGCCGACGGGCGGGACTGGCTGGCCACGGATGCCCGCTATCTTGACGCCGCCGCACGCCTTTGGAACAGGGACAGCATTTTCATTTACGGCGCTGACGCCGCCGGCGATCTGCGCGGCCTGCTGCGGCGCTGCGGCGAGCGCGTCGGGCTGGAGGCGCGGGGCGTCAGCCTGGTCTTTGCCCGCGCTCTGGGGCGCTCCGGCCCCGGCCCGCGCCTGGAGGCCGCCGACGGTCTGGTGGAAGACCTGCGACGGATCAAGGAACCCTGCGAAATCGCGGCGCTGGAGCATTCTTTCGCGCTCAACCACAAGCTTTTGCGCTGGGTGGAGGGCCAATTGACGCCCGGCAAGACGGAAAGGGAGCTGAGCTGGGCCATTGAGCGTTTCTTTCGCGAGAACGGCGCCACGGAGCTGGCCTTTGCCAATATCGTGGCCGTGGGCCGCAACGCGGCTCTGCCCCACGCCATTCCCGGCGAAGACGCCGTCACGGAGAACTGCCCCGTGCTTGTGGACGTGGGCTGCCGGGTGGACGGCTACTGCTCTGACCAGACCCGCACCTTCTGGGTGGGCGACGCGCCCGCGCCGGAATTCAGGCGCGCCATGTCTCTGGTGCGCGAGGCGCAGGAGGCGGCCCTGAAAAAGATGCGGCCCGGCCTGCCCCTGGCGCGGGCCTATGCGGAGGCCCGCGCGGTCTTTGAAAAAGCCGGCGTGGCGGATGCCTTCACGCACGGGCTGGGGCACGGCGTCGGCCTGGAAACCCACGAAGCCCCCAGCCTGTCCCCGCGCGCCGAAGGCCGGCTGGAACCGGGCATGACGGTCACGGTGGAGCCGGGCCTGTATTATCCGGCCTGGGGCGGCGTGCGCTGGGAGTATACCGTTCTGGTCGAAGAGGACGGCGCGCGCGTCTTATAGACCACATACCGCGATACAAGGAGCCCGCATGGCGGCGATCTTTCTGGTGGGGGCCCGCGCGGCGGGCAAAACCACGGTGGGGCTGGAGCTGGCCCGTCTGCTGGACTGCCCGTTCACGGACACGGATCAGCATCTGTGCCGCCGCCTGGGCCGCACTGTGGCCGAGGTGGTGGCCGACGAGGGCTGGCCGGGCTTCAGGGCGCGCGAAAGCGAAGCCCTGCGCGAAGTGACTGGCTCGCCCGCCTCCGACCGAAAGGTCGTGGCCACGGGCGGCGGCATGGTTCTGGACCCGGCAAACCGCAGCTTCATGCGCGAGCGCGGCACGGTCTTTTATCTGGCCGCCCCGGCCGAGGCCCTGGCCCGGCGGCTGCGCCGCGACCCGCTGGCGGCGCAGCGCCCTTCGCTGACCGGCCTGGACATGGTTGAGGAAGTGCGGCAGGTGCTGGCCGAACGGCATCCTCTCTACGAAGAGGCCGCGCACCACATCCTGGACGCCACGGCGCAACCCGCCGAAATTTGCGCGGCGGCCCTGCGCCTGCTGGGCATGCCGCCCTCCCGGGCCTGATGCCGAAGCCGGATTGACGCATGCCCGGCGCCCCCTCGCCCGTTATCTCCGTCATCATGCCCGTATACAACGCCGCCCCCGGTCTGACGGCCGCCCTGGACGGCCTGTGGGCCCAACGCTCAGCGCCGGACGCGCCCCTGCCCCCCTTTGAAGTGATTGTGGTGGACGACGGCTCCACCGATGCCGGCCCGGCCATGCTGGAGGCCGCGGCCGCGCGGGAAGCCCGGCTGCGCGTGCTCCACCGCCCCCATCAGGGTATCGCCAGGGCGCTCAATGCCGGTCTGGCCGTCGCGCGCGGCGTCTATCTGGCGCGCATGGACGCCGACGACACGCTTCACCCGGAACGGCTGGCGCGGCAGGCCGCGCACCTGAACTCCGCCCCGGCCCTGCACCTTTCGGCCACCCGCGTGCGCTTCGGCGGCGACGCGCTCAAGGCCCGCGGCTTCGCCCACTTCGTGAACTGGCAAAACGGCCTGTGCGCGCCCGAGGCCATCGCCCGGCAGCGTTTTCGTGATACGCCCGTCTGCCATCCCTCGGTCATGTTCCGGCGCGAAGCCGTGGAGCGCTGGGGCGGCTATGCCGACGGAGACTTTCCCGAAGACTGGGAGCTCTGGCTGCGCTGGCTGGACGCGGGCGCGCGCATGGAAAAGCTGCCCCTGTACCTGCTGAGCTGGAACGACTCGCCGGCGCGGGCCACACGCGCCGACGCCCGCTACCGCGCGACCGCCTGCAACGAACTGCGCGCCCTCTGGCTGGCCCGCGCCCTGGCCCGCGCCAACCCCTTTCATCCCCACGTCTGGGTGCTGGGCGCGGGGCGCATGGCCCGGCGGCGCCTGGCCCCGCTCTGGCGGCGCGGCATACGGCCCGCGGCCTATATTGATATTGACCCGCGCAAGATCGGCAACCGTGTAAACAATGCGCCTGTGCTGCCCCGCGCGGCCCTGCCGAAACCGGGGCGCTGCCGCATCCTCAATGCCCTTACGGCCCACGGCGCGGCGGAAGAGGCGGCCCGCTGGCTCCAGAGCGCGGGCTACGGCCCGGATGACTGGCTGCTGGCTTGAGCGCCACTCGTTCCTTTTGACACCACTGGCGAAAAATCCGCGCATGACGCCGGCTTTACGTTTTTCGGCCCTGTCCTTGCGCAAACTTTTTTGTAAAGTTTGCGAAATTTGTCACCAATACCCTTTGACATAACGGACTTGCAGGGTTATGCTGCAAGGGCTTTATGCATCAAAGCCTTCACATTGCCATTTCTTAGGGAGGATGGGCATGCTGGACCTTAATATCACGCTGCTTTTTCAGCTGGTGAATTTTTTCATCGCCATTTTTGTGCTCAATATCCTCCTGATTCGCCCCATCCGCGACATCATAAAAAAACGCAACGGCGTCATGGACAACCTTGCCGGCGAAGCCGACAACTTTGAATCCCAGGCCGCCGAACGTCTCGCCAGCTACGAGGCCGAACTGGCCCGCGCCCGGCAGGATGCGGGCCTCGCCCGTGAAGAGGGCCGTAACGCCGGCCTGACGGAACAGCAGGGCATCGTGGGCGAGGCGCAGAAGAGCGCCCGCGACATTCTGGCTGACACCCGTCGCAATCTGCGGGAACAGGCCGACGCCACGCTCAACGAGTTGCGCAATCAGGTGGGCGAATACTCCTCTCGCCTGGCGGATCGCCTTATCAAAAGCTGAGCTCCGGTTTCATGGCGCTTTTCGCCGCGTTGCGCCGCGCGATCCGCCGTCGTCTGCCGCGCAGGGCGACGAACCGCGACCGCAAATACAGACATTGCAGGCGCCTGGCGCTCCGCAAGATCATTTCTCAGACCGTAGGGGGTGTGCTTTGAGCAAATGGAAACACTTCGGGCTTGTCCTGCCGCTGGCGCTGTTCATGGCGGCAATCGCCACTGAAGCCGCCGCGGAAGCCGGGCACGCCGCGCCGCGCTGGGGCGATTTCGGCTGGCGCGTGCTCAACTTCGTGGTCTTTGCGGGCATCCTCTGGCACTTTGTGGGCGGGCTGGCCAAAAAATTCTTCAGGGGCCGCCGCCAGACCATCCGGGAGAACCTGGATACGCTGGAAGAACGCCGCGCCAAAGCCAAGGAACGCCTGGCCGCCGTGGAGACGCGCATCGCCCGTCTGGATGAAGAGCGCAAGGCCATTCTGGAGGAAAGCCGGGTTCAGGCCGAACAGCTCAGGCAAGGCATTGTGGAAGAAGCGCGCCGCCAGGCCCGGCAAATTGTGGAGCAGGCCCGGCTTACCGCTGAAAATGA
This sequence comes from Desulfovibrio sp. SGI.169, assembly GCF_050313595.1. Lineage (NCBI taxonomy): Bacteria > Pseudomonadati > Thermodesulfobacteriota > Desulfovibrionia > Desulfovibrionales > Desulfovibrionaceae > Desulfovibrio > Desulfovibrio sp. SGI.169. The sequence continues at coordinate 218,188 of NZ_JBNPLS010000001.1, forward strand.
AGGGCGCGCCGTGCTGGCTGAAGTGCGCGCCGTTCTCGCCGACGAAATCGTGGACGCGGCCGAAAAAGCCTTGCGCGGCAAGCTGAACGCCGACGCGCACGACAAACTTATCGCCAAATCCCTTAACAAGGTGGTGCTCCATTGACTGACACCGTGGTTGCACGCAGATACGCCAACGCCATTTTTGCGTTGGGCCGGAAGGAAGGGGACGACGCCCTCACCCGGCGCGGGGCATGCCTCGCTGCGCTGGGTGAAATGATCGCCGCCGCGCCAAGGCTGGACATGACGCTGAAAAGTCCGGTCATCAGCGTGAATGAAAAAAAGGCGGTCATGGGCAAATTGCTGGACAAGCTCAAAGCCGACCAGATCATGCGCAACTTCTGCTTCCTGCTGGCTGACAAGGAGCGCCTGGCCTTCCTGCGCGAGATCGCCAGATGGTATGGCAAGCTGCTGGACGAGGCCAAAGGCGTGATCCGCGGACGGCTGACCACCGCCGTGAAACTTTCCACCGCCAGGCAGGACAAGCTCAGGGAGGCCCTGCGGGAAAAAAGCGGGGCCGACATCGAGCTGACCTTCGCTGTGGACAAAGACATTCTTGGGGGTATGGTGCTCAAAATGGGAGACCGGGTGCTGGACGCAAGTCTGCGCGCGCAATTGGGGATCCTGCGGGAGACTTTCAAGAGGGGTGAATAGCACATGCAGATCAAAGCGGAAGAGATAAGCAAGATCATTGAGGATCAAATCCAGAACTACGAGCAGCGCGTGGAAATGAGCGAAACCGGCACCGTACTCTACGTTGGTGACGGCATCGCCCGCGTCCACGGCGTGCAGAACGCCATGTCCATGGAACTGCTGGAATTCCCCGGCGGCGTCATGGGCATGGTGCTCAACCTTGAAGAGGACAACGTGGGCGTGGCCCTGCTCGGTTCGGACGTGGGCATCAAGGAGGGCGACCCGGTCAGGCGCACCGGCAAAATCTTCTCCGTGCCCGTGGGCGACAAGGTCATGGGCCGCGTGCTCAACCCCCTGGGTGAGCCCATCGACGGCCTTGGCCCCATCGAATCCACCGAGGTGCGCCCCGTGGAAATCAAGGCCCCCGGCATCATCGCCCGCAAAAGCGTGCATGAGCCCATGCCCACGGGCCTGAAGGCCATTGACGCCATGACGCCCATCGGGCGCGGCCAGCGCGAGCTGATCATCGGCGACCGCCAGACCGGCAAGACCGCCGTATGCGTTGACGCCATCCTGGCCCAGAAAGAAACCGACATCCACTGCTTCTATGTGGCCATCGGTCAGAAGAAGGCTTCAGTGGCCCTGGTGGCCGACACCCTGCGCAAGTACGGCGCGCTGGAGTACACCACCATCATTTCGGCCACGGCCTCCGACCCGGCGCCCTTGCAGTACATCGCGGCCTACACCGGCTGCACCATGGCCGAATACTACCGCGACAGCGGCAAGCACGCCCTGATCGTCTACGACGACCTTTCCAAACAGGCCGTGGCCTACCGCCAGATGTCCCTGCTGCTCCGCCGCCCCCCGGGACGTGAAGCTTTCCCCGGCGACGTCTTCTACCTGCACTCGCGTCTGCTGGAACGCGCGGCCAAGGTCAACGACAGCCTGGGCGCCGGTTCCCTGACGGCCCTGCCCATCATTGAAACCCAGGCCGGCGACGTCTCCGCGTACATTCCGACCAACGTGATTTCCATCACTGACGGTCAGGTTTATCTGGAGCCGAACCTGTTCAACGCCGGTGTGCGCCCGGCCATCAACGTGGGCCTTTCCGTGTCCCGCGTGGGCGGCGCGGCCCAGATCAAGGCCATGAAACAGGTGGCGGGCACCATGCGTCTGGACCTGGCGCAGTACCGCGAGCTGGCGGCTTTCGCCCAGTTTGGTTCGGATCTGGACAAGGGCACCAAGGCCAAGCTGGATCGCGGCGCGCGGCTGGTGGAACTGCTCAAGCAGCCCCAGTACCGGCCCATGCCCGCGCAGGAGCAGGTGGCCTCCATCTGGGCGGCCACGCGCGGCCATATGGACGATGTGCCCGTGGATCAGATTCGCCGTTTTGAAACCGAAATGCTGACCTTCCTGCGCGACACCAGGAAGGATGTGCTGGACGCCATCAAGGATAAAAAGGTCATTGACGAGGCTGTGGAAAGCGCGCTCACCGAGGCCGTTGCCGCCTTCAAGCAGGGCTGGCGGGCCTGAGGCCGCCAAACGGGAGACCTAGCATGCCTTCACTCAAAGACGTCAAGATGAAGATCGTAGGGGTCGGCAAGACCAAGCAGATCACCAAGGCCATGAACATGGTGGCCTCGGCCAAGCTGCGCGGCGCCCAGGCCCGTATCGAGCGCTTCAGACCCTACGCGGCCAAATACCGCCAGGTGCTCGCCGAACTGTCGCGCAAGGTGGAGGGCAATGCCCACCCCCTGCTGGCCGAGCACGAGGAAAAGAAAAACTGCGCCATTATCATGATCACTTCGGATCGCGGCCTGTGCGGCAGCTTCAACGGCAGCATCATCAACGCCGCCCTGAAGCTTGCCGAAGAAAAAAAACAGGCCGGCATGCAGGTCAGCTTTACCTGCGTGGGCCGCAAGGGCCGCGATGTGGCGCGCAAAAGCGAGTACGCCATGCTCACCGCCTATGGCGACCGCATGGGCAGCATAGACTTTCCCCTGGCCAGTTCCGTGGCTCAGGAAGTCATTCATGGCTATGAAAGTCTGGCTTTTGACGAAGTATGGCTGGTCTACGGCGAGTTTGTGTCCATGGGGCATCAGCCGCCGCGCGCTCTCCGTCTGCTGCCGCTGAAAACCCCGGAGGCCGAGGAAACGGCTGAAGAAGCCGGGGAAGCCCGTTGCGAGTATGTGTACGAGCCGGATGAGGAAAAGCTGCTGGCGGAACTTCTGCCACGCTACGTCAAGGTGCAGGTCTATCGCGGCCTTCTGGACACCTCGGCCAGTGAGCACGCCGCCCGCATGGCCGCTATGGACAACGCCACGCGCAACTGCAACGAAATGATCAACATGCTGACCCTGCTTTATAACAAGACGCGGCAGGCTTCCATTACCAGCGAACTCATCGACATCGTCGGCGGCGCGGAAGCGCTGAACGGTTAAGGAGCCAAACATGAGCAAAAACATCGGTAAAGTCGTTCAGGTTATCGGCGCCGTGGTGGACGTTGAGTTCAGCGACGGCAACCTGCCGAATATCTTCACCGCCCTGGAGATAAAAAACCCGAACAACAGCGACGCTCCGGAGCTGATCTGTGAAGTGGCGCAACATCTGGGCGACAATGTGGTTCGCACCATCGCCATGGACGCCACCGAAGGTCTGGTGCGCGGCATGGAAGTGGTGGATACGGGCCAGCCCATCATGGTGCCTGTGGGCAAGGCCGCGGTGGGCCGCATCCTGAACGTCATTGGCCGTCCCGTGGATGAACTGGGGCCGGTCAACGCCGAAAAATACTACCCCATTCACCGCCCCGCGCCCGAGTTTACCGAGCAGAACACCAAGGTTGAACTGCTGGAAACCGGCATCAAGGTTGTGGATCTGCTTGTGCCCTTCCCCAAGGGCGGCAAGATGGGGCTCTTCGGCGGCGCGGGCGTGGGCAAGACCGTTATCCTCATGGAGATGATCAACAATATCGCCAAACAGCACGGCGGCTCCTCGGTGTTCGCCGGCGTGGGCGAACGCACCCGTGAGGGCAACGACCTGTATCACGAACTCAAGGAAGCCGGCGTTCTGGAGCGCGCCACGCTTGTCTACGGTCAGATGAACGAACCTCCGGGAGCCCGCGCGCGCGTGGCCCTCACCGCTCTGGCCTGCGCCGAATACTTCCGCGACGAAGAGCATCAGGACGTGCTGCTGTTCATCGACAACATCTTCCGCTTTACCCAGGCCGGTTCGGAAGTGTCGGCCCTGCTCGGCCGCATGCCTTCGGCCGTGGGCTATCAGCCCACCCTGGGCACTGACCTGGGCGCGCTGCAGGAACGCATCACCTCCACCAATGCCGGCTCGATCACCTCGGTGCAGGCCGTATATGTGCCTGCCGACGACCTGACCGACCCGGCCCCGGCCACGACTTTCTCGCATCTGGACGGCACCCTGGTGCTTTCCCGCCAGATCGCGGAACTGGGCATTTACCCGGCCGTGGACCCGCTGGACTCCACCTCGCGCATTCTCGCCCCCGATGTGGTGGGCGAAGAGCATTACAGCGTGGCCCGGCGGGTGCAGATGGTGCTGCAGAAATACAAGGAACTGCAGGACATCATCGCCATTCTGGGTATGGACGAACTCTCGGACGAGGACAAGCTCACCGTGGCCCGCGCCCGTCGCATCCAGCGCTTCCTCTCCCAGCCCTTCCATGTGGCCGAAACCTTCACGGGCACGCCCGGCCAGTATGTGAAGCTGGAAGACACCATCAAGGGCTTCAAGGGCATTCTGGACGGCGAGTACGACCACCTGGCCGAAGGCGACTTCTACATGCTCGGCGGCATTGAGCAGGCCGTGGCCAAGTATGAGCAGCGCAAGCTGCAGGAAGAAAACTAGCCCCGTCGCGAGTCAGGGAAGCTAAGGAGTGAGTATGGGCACGCTGCAACTGGAAGTGGTGACGCCGGATAAAACCGTGGTCAGCGCCGAGGTGGAAATGGTTGTCTGCCCCGGGGTGGAAGGCGAATTCGGTGTGTTGCCGCAGCACGTCTCGTTGCTCTCGGCCCTGAAAATCGGCGACCTGCGTTACCGGGTCAACGGCAAGGATGAGAACGTCTTCATTTCCGGCGGCTTTGCCGATGTGAACAATAACGTGCTGAGCGTGCTTGCCGAATCCGCCGAACTGGCCGGTGAAATTGACACCGCCAGAGCCCAGGCCGCCAAGGAGCGGGCTGAAAAACGCCTCGCCGCTCATGACGAGAGCGTGGATCAGACGCGGGCCGAAGCCGCCCTGCAACGCGCCGTCACGCGCCTGCAGGTGGCGCAGTTGCGCTGACGGCGACGGCGTGCGATAAACATGACAGGAGCCGGGGGCATTGCCTCCGGCTCTTTCTCCATGCGACGCCAGTTGACGCGGCACAGGGCTTTGTCTAGAAGTCATTTCATAATCGCATGAAATGACTTCCAGGGCGGTACAAGCCCGACGCGACGCGAAAACGCCATGAACGAAGCGACATCGGTTTGTTGAATCCGGCCGGCGCTGCCGGCGCACCCGCCAGGCGAAACACAGCGACGACAGCCCTCGACCCAGCCTCATCGGAGAAAAGCCATGCGCGCCATCGCCATCAGCGGCTTCAAAAATTCCGGCAAGACCACGCTCACGGCTCTGCTGGCCGCGGCTCTGGAAAATCTGGGCCGCAGGGTTGCCGTCATCAAACGCGTTCATCACGCTCTGGATCTGCCGCGGAGCGATACCGGCAAGCTCAGGGCTGCGGATCGCGCGGTGGCCGCGCTGGGCGACAACGAGGCCGCCATTTTCTGGTCCGGCAAGGTCGGCTTCATGGACATTTTCACCCGCCTTTCGGCGGACATCGTGCTGGTGGAAGGCGGCAAAAGCCTTGCCTTTCTGCCGCGCGTGCTCTGCCTGCACCATGAGCGGGAAGCGCCCGACCTGGCTCCGAACCTGGCTGTGGCCACATACGGCGCCGTTGCTCTGCCGCCCTTGCCCGCCTTTGACCAGAACTCGCTGACGGAACTGGCCCGCCTGGTTGACGAAAAAGCGTTTCTGCTGGGCGGGCTGGATTGCGGCCTTTGCGGACGGAAAAACTGCGCCGGGCTGACCGGGGATATTGTCCGCGGCGCGGCCGCGCCGGAGGATTGTCCTGCCCTGACGCCACCCTCTTTCAGCCTGAAGGTCAACGGGCGCGAAGTGCCGCTCAACGATTTCACGGCCCGCATTCTGGAAGGCGCGTTGCGCGGCATGCTTGCGCCCCTCAAGGGCATGGCCGCCGGGCGGGTGGAGATAGTCCTGAAATAACATTTTTCAACAGCGGCAATGCCGCAAGCCGCCAGACGAGCGCTTGCGGGGGCGCGGGGCGTCTGTTTGCGGCATTGCGCAATTTTGCAGGAGATTACGCATGCTTCTTTCTCTCTTGGCCTATCTTTGCTGTGGGGCCGTGGCCGGCGTGCTGGCCGGTCTGCTGGGCGTGGGCGGCGGCATTGTCATTGTGCCCATGCTGGTGACCATTTTTCCCTGGCAGGGCGTGCCGCCCGAATATGTGCAGCAGATGGCGCTGGGCACGTCGCTGGCCAGCATCGTGATCACCTCCATTTCCAGCGCGCGGGCCCATAACGCGCGCGGGGCGGTGCACTGGGACATCTTTCGCAATATCACGCCCGGCCTTCTGATCGGCACGTTTGCGGGCGGTCTGCTGGCCACGCACTTGTCCACCATGTTCCTGAAAATATTTTTCATCTGCTTTTTGCTGGCGGTCGCCGCGCAGATGCTTTCCAACTACCGGCCCCCGGCCAGCCGCGACATGCCCGGAGCCTTGGGCACAGCGGGCGTGGGCGGCGTTATCGGCCTGGTTTCCAGCTTTGTGGGCATTGGCGGCGGTTCTCTCTCCGTGCCTTTCATGAGCTTCTGCAACGTGCCTCTGCACCACGCTGTGGGCACCTCGGCGGCCCTCGGCTTTCCCATTGCCGTGGCCGGCGCCCTGGGCTACGTCATTGGCGGCTGGGGCCGGCCCGACCTGCCCGCCCTCTCTCTGGGCTTCGTGAACCTCTGGGCTCTGCTGGGCCTGGCTGCGGCCAGCTTTCTTACCGCGCCCCTGGGCGCCAGATTGTCGCATTCCCTGCCCACCGCAAAACTCAAGCGCGGCTTTGCCTGCTTTTTGATCCTTGTCGCTCTGAAAATGTTGTGGGGCATTTTGTAAGCCAGGCATGCAACTTTATACCTACAACTCTAAGCTGGCCGAATCTGTCTGGTGGAACCTGCTCTTGCTGACGCTGGGTTCCCTTCTGATGGCCGTCTGCATTCAGTGCGTGGCCGCGCCCCATGACTTCCTGGCCGGGGGCGTCATGGGCGTGGCCCTGCTCATCGCCTATTGGAGCGACACACTCACGCCTTTGCTCTGGTATATGCTGCTCTGCCTGCCCATCTACATTGGCGGCTGGTTCCTCGTAGGGCGGCGTTTTCTGCTGTACACGGCCTACGGCACGTTCTGCACCACGGCTTTCGGGATGTTCATCAACTTCCAGATTCCCCTTTCCGCCGAAATTTACGCCGCGGTGGTGGGCGGCGTGCTGCACGGCGCCGCCGGGGGCATCATGCTGCGCACTCTGGGCAGCGGCGGCGGCACGGACATTATCGCCGTGCTGCTCAAGGAACGCTGGAGCATCCCTATCGGACAGTTCAACTTCATCTTCAACGCCCTGCTGTTTCTGCTGGGCGCGTTCCGCCTTTCTCTGGATATTATCGTGGCCTCCATGCTGATGATGTTCATCTCCTCCAACACGCTGGAGTATGTGCTGGGCATGTTCAACCGGCGCAAGCTGGTGATGATCATTTCCGACCACGGCGAAGAAATCAGCGAAGCCATCCTGGTTACGGAGCGTTTCGGGGCCACCATGCTGCGCGGCAAGGGGGCCTATTCAGGATCAGACCGCGAAATCCTGCTCACAGTCACCAGCAATGTGGCCCTCAGGCGTCTGGAGAACCTGGTTTATGCCATTGACCCCCACGCGCTCTTCATTGTGGAAAATACCTTCTATGTGTCCGGCGGGCAGTTCGCGCGCCGAAATCACTGACAGGGGAGCGCATGGACGCCTCCATCCTGGCCATACGGGCCAAAACCATCGTGCCCCTGAGCGGGGAGCATCCGGCCAGGGGGGCGCGGCTTTTCGCCGCCCTGAAAAAAATTGACAATGCCGTGCTGCTGGTGAGCAACGGGCTGGTGGAGGATGTGCTGCCCTGGAAAAGCGCCCGCCTGCCCGCCGGCGCGCTGGTGCGCGATGTGGGGCCGGTCTGTCTGATGCCGGCCTGCGTCAACGCCCACGCCCACATCCAGCTTTCATGGCTGGCTGGGCGTACGCTCTGGGGCAAGGGCTTCGCGGCCTGGCTTGCCAGCATGATTCCCCAACTGGGCGCGGCCCCGGCCAGTGAAGTGGCCGCCGCCATTGAAAACGCCTGTGAAAGCCTGGCCGCCGCGGGAACCTCGCATGTGGGCGATGTGGGCGGCTCCCTGCGCGGCGCTCTGACCCTGGTGGATCGCAACTGTCGCGCCGCCGGCGTGGGCGTCAGCCATTTTTGCGAATGGTTCGGCTTCGGCCCGCCCTTTATGGACGACAAGGGCCCCTGGCCGCCGCGCTGCCGCGACGAATTGGCGGCGGCCACGGAGCTGGCCGGGCGTTGCGTCCCGGCCGGACACGCCCTTTACTCCACCGCGCCGGAAGCGCTGCGCGCCGCGCGGGAATACTGCGCCCGCAACAATGCCGTTTTCAGTTTTCACCTGGCGGAATCACCGGAAGAGAGCCAGTTGCTGCTCACCGGCGACGGCCCCCTGTATGACTGCTACGCGGGCGCGGTACTGCCCGATGGCTGGCGGCCGCCGGGCATGCGGCCCCTGGCCTACGCCGCCAGCCTGGGCCTGCTTGGGCCGGGCGCGCTGGCCGTGCATGGCGTTCAACTGGATGCCCAGGAAGTGGAGGCGCTGGCCGCCGGGGGCGCGGCCCTCTGCCTTTGCCCGCGCTCCAACCGCAATCTTGGCGTGGGCGCGCCGCCGGCGCGCGCTCTGATGGAGAGCGGCGCTCTGCTTTGCCTGGGCACGGACGGTCTGACCTCCAATACCGACCTGGATGTGCGTCGGGAAGCCGTCTACCTGCGCGAAAGCCTTGATGTGCCGCCCGAAGCCCTGATACGCCTGCTTACAGTCAACGGCGCGGCGGCTCTGGGCCTGAGCGACGCCGGGGTCGGACGCCTTACGCCGGGCGGCCCGGCGGCGTTCTGCATCCTGCCGGAGACCCTGACCTATTAGGGGCAGGCCCTATTACTGGCTGCCCCTTCATGCGGTTGCCCCGGGAGGGGCGGACACGCCTTGACAGGCGCACGCACAAAGCATATCAAAGTGCATCTTGCGCGCCCGTAGCTCAGTTGGATAGAGCGTTGGCCTCCGGAGCCAAAGGCCGTGCGTTCGAATCGCGCCGGGCGCGCCAAAATTCAGGGCGGCCAGCTTCGCAAAGCTGGCCGCTCCCTTATTGATGACAAACCCCGCTTTGCGGTGTTTGCGCCGTCTAAGACGCTTGCGCGGCTTGACGGAAAGACACGAAAATCAGTCGCTTATGGCGCGGCAAAGCCGCGACCTGCTCCTGATTTCCGGGGCTGCTGACCTCTGGCAGCAGCCTCAGGGCGGCCAGCTTCGCAAAGCTGGCCGCCCTGAATTTTGGCCTTCTGGCCGAAGAGGCGGGGCCTTCACCTGAATCTCTTTACAAAAAATAGTTGTTCAACACTGAGCGATCCGGCATGTTTTTCAGAGGCAGTTCCTCGCGAACCCGCCGCCAGTTGCGACTTTCCGCCAGGGTTTCCTCTGCCAGATCACGCAGGGCCATATAACTTTCCGCCAGGCTGAGACGATCCGTATCAATAATGCGGTCGGCTCGCGCGGGCTCGTCAAAAGCGTCGGAAACGCCGGTCAGCAAATCCATTTCACCGCGCGCGGCGCGGGCGTAAAAGCCTTTGGTGTCACGCTCCACCAGCGTACGCAGGGAGCAACGCACCCAAACTTCGCGGTACAGAGGAAGCTGGTCGCGGTTTTTCTGACGCATGCACTCATACGGGGTAATGGCCGCCACAATGCAGATTTTGCCCTGCGCGTGGGCCTGCAGCACATGCTCGCGCATGGCGTCGATATTGCGCAGACGGTCTTCAGGCCGGAAGCCGCCGAAGCCGAACTGACGACGGAAGCGGTCGCCATCGACGAACTCGACCTCATGGCCCTGCGCCTCCAGGTACAGACGCAGAAGAGAGCCCAACGTTGTTTTGCCGCTGCCGGAAAGCCCCAACAACCAGAGAATAGGCATCATGCGAACCTCGCTTTGACATGGTGGCCCGGCATACAGCCGAATGCCGTTGTGACCGAACTTGTTATTCGCATTATGCAAAAAAAGGGCCACAGCTCGATTTTTGTGGTGAATCAAGGTATTGCCCGGCGAACGCGCAAGGCGGGAGGAAGTTTTGACAGCCATGCGGTAAAAAGGGAGATTTTCCGCTCGCCGCCCGAAGCGCAGCGAAGGGCGGGGGCTGTCGCCACACGAATTCCCAAAAACAGGAATTTTTTGTACTGGCAAGAAAATGGGCGATTTCTGGCGGGAGTGCGCTCATGCACATGACCGACAAAAATCGCCCAGTGACGCGGCCAGCGCGAAAAAGACCGTTTTTGACGGATAATTTCCGCGCGGAATTCCGCGAAGAATTTTTCCGGGATCGTTCGCGAAAAAATGCGGTTTTTCACAAATGAACCCGGCTACGCCGCCGCAAAATTATTGCGGCTTTTGGAGTGTCCACTTTTGCAAGTAGACGCTAGAAACGCTTGATCACTATTTCGTTCAACGGGCGTTTGGGCACATGGTGCACGCCCTCCTCGTCACGCCAGTAGCTGAGGGAGCCGTCGGCGGGCACGGGAGCCAGCGCGCGTTTTTCCCTGGCCACGCCAAGGCCGAGCACCAAGGCGATTTTCATGCCGTCGGGCGCGCCCAGCAATTCCGGCACGGCCTTGTGATCAAAGACCTGGATGATGCAGCAGCCCCAGCCCCGGCTGGTGGCCGCCAGTTGAATGGTCTGGCAGGCGATGCCCGTATCGTAGCAGACCAGTTCCTTGCCGTTTTCGGGCACAAGCACGGCGATGAAGGCCGTGGGGCGTTCGCCGGGGTGGGGGCCCCCCCAGTCCTTGAGCGCGCCGGCCCAGCGGGTCAGGCTGAACAGTTTGCGGCAGGTTTCTCCCGGCCCCACCAGAATGAAGCGCAGTTCCTGGGCATTGCGGGCCGAAGGCGTCATGCGAGCGCAATCCGTCAGCCATTCCAGATCGGCCATGGTCAGGGGTTGGTTCTCTTCAAAACGGCGGCAGGTGCGGGCGGCTTTCACCAGTTCTTTGAAGTCCATATGCCGTACTCCTTGGTTTTAAGGTCACATGAAGCGCGGCGGCGGTCAGCTTTCCCCGCCGGAGGGCGGTACGATAGGCCGATCGCTTCGGCCTCACAGTGTTGCCAGCAGAAAGCACAACTGCCCAAGCTCAATGGCCGCGCCCAGAAAATCGCCGGAAAGCCCGCCCTGGCGACGGGCCGTGGCGGCCAGGCGGCGTGTGAGCCACCATTGCGCCCCAAGCAGAAACAGGCATTGCCACGGGCCGAGGCCCCACGCCGCCAGAAGGCAGACCAGCAAAAAGGCCGCCAGGCAGTACAGGCGACGCACGGCTGCGTCAACTCCGGCACAGGTCAGCCCGCCCAGAGAGGCGGGGTTATGGAACGGGGCGGACGCGGCCAGCCAGACCGCGCAGGCCCGGCCCCAGGCCGGAGCCAGGACGAGCAGCGGCCAGTGCCCGACCGCCAGATGCCAGGCCAGGGTCAGCCATTGGCCGCTGAAGACCAGCAGCAGGCTCAGCGCGCCGAAGACGCCCAGACGGCTGTCTTTCAGAATTTCCCGGAACCGCGCCCCGCTTGCGCCGCTGCCGCAGGCGTCACCCAGATCGGCCAGGCCGTCCCAGTGCAGACCGCGTGTGGTCCACAGCTCCAAAGCCAGCCAGAACCAGGCGGCCAGCGCAACGGCGAACCAGGCCGACAGGCCGGAAAAGAACGCCGCGCCCGGCGACGCAAAAAAAAGGCGCAGAAACAGCCAGGCAGCCATTGTGTACAGGCAGCCCAAAACCAGACCCACAGGGGCGAACCACGGCACGCAGGCGGCCAGAGCCCGCGCATTGCGGGGCCGGGGCGGCGCAAGGCGGCTCAGAAACGCCAGGGCATCCAGAAAACGGCCCCCGGCGCTGATCAGTCGCGCGGCGTGTGGCTTCAAAAACGGGCCTGGGTATGATTGAAGGCCAGCGCGTACAGATGGTGGAAAAAGTCCACATATTCCACATGAACGCGTTCCGGCGTCTTGATTCGCGAAGTGGTGAAATTGAGAATGGAGGTCAGGCCCGCGTCCACCAGATGCTGGGCCGCGCGCTGGGCCCGCTCTGGCGGGGTGGTGATGATGCCGATTTCAATGCCGAGTTCGGCCACCATGTTTTTGAGATCCTTGGTGCAATGCACCTCCAGGCCATGCACGATTTCACCTATCTTGAAGGGGTCGCAGTCAAAAATACCCACAATGTTGAAGCCGCGCGCGCGAAATTCGTCGTGGTTCAGGATGGCCTTGCCCAGGTTGCCCACGCCTATCAGGGCCATCCGCCATTCGCAGTCCACGCCCAGCGCCGACGTGATGGCCGCGATGAGCGAGGTCACATGATAGCCCACGCCACGGATGCCGAACTCTCCGAAATAGGCCAGATCCTTGCGCACCTGTGAGCCGTTGACGCCGCAGGCTTCGGCCAGGGGATTGGATGAGATGACTTCCACATCGTCACGGGCGAAATTTTCAAGCACCTGCACATAGGTGGCAAGACGCTGAATGGTGGCGCGGGGAATATGCTTGCTTTTGGGTTGCGTGGCCATGCCGATGCCTTTGCTGCTCGCAATGGATTTAAATAATTGCCTTGCGGAATAAAGTACTGCTCAGAATACTTGAAAACAAATCGCAATGCAAGCGGCCTCTCCCGTAAGCCTGACGAGGCGTGCGCGCCTTGCGACTGCGGCTTTGCGAAAAGCCAGAAGATATACGGCGCAGCATGTTCAGGGCCATAAAAAAAAAGGAGGCCGAAGCCTCCTTTTTTGTGACCGCGAAAAACGCGCTACGCGTAAGGGTTGGCGTAGAGCAGGATGAAGCTGATAACCAGAGCGTAAATGGCCAGTGATTCGATGAAGGCGAAGGCCAGAATCATGGTGCCGGTGATCTTGCCGCTCACGTCGGGGTTGCGGGCGACGCCTTCGCAGGCGCCCTTGAGGCCCAGGCCCATGCCGATGCCGCAGCCGAAAGCGGCGATGCCGATGCCCAGGGCGGCGGCCAGGCAGGTATAGCCCAGAGCGGCGGAATCAAGCTGGTTGGCGGCAAAAGCCATGCTGGCCAGGCCCAGCAGGGCCACGGTGTTCAAGGCGATCATCAAAAATTTGCGCATGAGAGCACTCCTTCCACTGGTTTATTGTTGGGTCGCGCGCGACCATTCCCCCAAAATGCGGGCAGTCATGGCCTTTTCGGGCCGCGTGCCCAGGCGGCCCGAGCTTTGCCCCCGCGGGGCGAAGCCCGTCCGTTTTAGTGTTCAGGGCCTTCCAGAGCGCCCTTGATGTAGAACATGGTCAGCATGAAGAACACAAAAGCCTGCATGGTCTTGCCCAGCAGAAAGAGGGCGTAGATGGGCAAAGTGCCCAGCAGGGGAGCCATGACAAAAAAGAGAATCATGACGATTTCCTCGCCCCGGATGTTGCCGAAAAGACGAAGGGAGAGAGAAACCGGCCGCGAAAGGTGCGAAACCACTTCCAGCGGGAGCATGAGCGGAATGAGAAATTTGGACGGCCCGGTGAACTGATGGATGTAATGGGCCTTCCAGCGCATCAGGCCCACGGCGTTGTAATAGACCAGCACAAAGAGCGCCATGCATACCGTGGTGTTCAGATTGGCTGTGGGCGCGTCGAAACCGGGGATCAGACCCATGAGGTTCATGCCGAAAATATAGATGAACATGCCGGCCAGCAGGGGAACGTATTTGCGCCCCACCTCGCCCATGGTCGAGCAGACGAAGCGCTCAATGGTGTCGATGAGCGCCTCGAAGAAATTTTGCAGACCTCCCGGCACAAGGGTCAGGCGGCGGCGCATGATGAAGGCCGCCACAAAAAGAACGGCCATGCAGACCCAGGAATAAAAGACGTGTTTGAATTCGATCACCTGTCCGCCCAGGGTGATCTCGTCCATGCCCATAAATGTGGAGAGCAATACCGGATGCGGCAAACCACCTGCCATGAGCCAGCCTCCTGTGTGAAACGAGCTGAACCGTGTTTTTCAAGACCGCGCGGCGGCATGCCCGCAGCCTTTCCCCCAAAAATGCCGCCCTGTCCGGCCCCCGCGTCGCGGCGTTCAACCCCGGCCGGTAGCGCCCCCTGCCTCGCGCGAAACCACGGCGAAGGTGAGCAGGGCCGTGACCGCCCCGGCGGTCAGGCCGCCCAGGATGGCCGTCACCGGCGCTTGCCAGACCGCCAGGGCCAGATAAAGCAGCCCGGCGAAAAGCAGCAGCCTGCCGCCCCAGCGCAAGAGCACGACACGCAGAAAAGCGGCGCTGTATTCGCCCAGGCCCGTGCGCAGAAAAAAGCGCGCCAGGCTCCAGAACGTCAGGGCCATGATGCCCAGGCCCACTCCAAACCACAAAAACCAGGGCGTTATGCTAAAGACGATGCCGCCGCACAGCAGAGAAAGGGCCGTCAGCAACACTTCGTTGCGCACCAGCGGCCGGATGACCGGATGGCGGACGCCCCGTCGCCAGAGCCAGGCATCAAGGCTGTGCATCATCGTTCGCAGCGCCCGCACGGCCATCACTCTCTCCGCGTTGTCGCGCTTTCGCCGCCCGCCGCGCCGCGTGAGCCTCATCCGCGGACGGCGTATGGGGGGGCGCGGCAAGGCCCTTGCGGCGGGCGTCTTCGACCGCCATTTTTTTCAAAAGATGCCGCGTGTCGCGGTAGACATTCAAAAAACCGGCGGCAATGCCCAGCAGAAGAAAGGCCAGCTTGCACCAGGGGCCTGTGTTCAGCCAGCTGTCCAGGCCGTAACCCATGGCAAAACCCACCAGCGGCCCGCTGACCAGGTGCAGACCAATGACCCCGGTGGTGGCCAGGGCTTCCATGCCGCTCTGTTGTTGTTTGAGAATGTCTTTGAATGACACCGCCGCCTCCGCCAATGTCAACGGCGCGTACATTCCGCACGCTGCAAAACCCCTAACGCTGTGTAAATTATCACAGCCCTGACGGCGCGTCAACGGCTTTGCGCGGAAACATTCGGCCTCTGCGCTCATTTTGTCGAGCGTTCAGGCCCGAAGCCGCCAGAGGCTGAGGCATTCCAGGTGCGGCGTATGCGGAAAAAGATCCACCCCCGTCAGGCGTTCCAGCCTGTAATGCTCCTGAAGCGTCTGGGCGTCCCGCCCCAGCGTGGCCGGATTGCAGGATATGTAAAGGATGCGCCGGGGGCGCAGCTTCAGCAGACTGGTCAGAACCCGCGGCGTCAGGCCGGCGCGCGGAGGGTCGGCCAGCGCCGTATCCCAGGCCGCGGCGCGGTCGCGCCGCGGCCGCTCCAGCAGGGCCGCCGCGTCTCCGGCCTCGTAACGGCAGTGATTCAGCCCGGCCCGCTCCGCATTGCGCCGGGCCAGCGCCACGGCGCGCCTGTCGTGCTCCAGGCCCAGCAGGCGCTCGAAGGCGGGCGCCTGCAACTGGCCCGGCGCGCCCACGCCGCAGTACAAATCCAGCAGAGATGAACTTTTTTTCACACAGTCGCTGCCGAGCGCCTCCGTGACCAGACGGGCCAGTTCCTGCGCCGCGGCGGTGTTGACCTGAAAGAAGGAGGCCGCGTCCAGACCGAACAGGCGGCCACCCAGAGGCAGGCGCAGCAGGGCGGCTTCGGCGTCTTCCCGCCCCTGTTCGTCCAGGCAGAGAACGCGGCGCTCCCCGGCCGCCAGAGCGTCGGGTCGTTGCCGTTCCTCATGAATGAAGGCGGCCACGGCCGGAAAGCGTTGCAACAGGCGTTCGCCCAGGGCGCGCGCCGCCGCCCGGCCCGCGGCGCCGCCGGCGCTGGTGACGCATAAGGCCCACCAGCGCGGCGCCGGGTCGTCGCCTTTTCGCCCGTGCCGCAGAATCAGAAAACGCCAGAAGCCATGCGACGCGGCGTCAGCCCCCGCGCCCCGTCCCGTATCGCGCCCCGTGTCGCGCCTGGGCGCGGGCGCGACATACGGCGGCAGGCCGCTTTCTTCCGCCATGTCGCGAACCGCCTCCAGAATGTCCCGCGCTCCGGCGGGCGGCAGAACGCAGCCCGGCACGGCCACAACCCCCGCGCCGCCGCGACGGCGCAGACCCAGCGCCATGCCGCCGTCCGCGCCCGGCCCGAAGGCGAATTCCATTTTATTGCGAAAGGCCGTGCGGGTCGGCGAAGGTTGCGGGGCTTCCCACGCCATGTTGAGCAGCGCGCGGTCCAGGCGTCCGATGCGGTGCAAGGCTTCCAGAGCCAGAGATTCTTTCCAGCGCAACTGCGCGGAATAGGGCATGATTTGCAGGGGGCAGCCGCCGCAGACCGACTGATGCGGACAGAGCGGCGGCACGGCATCCGGAGCCTGGCGCAGCACGTCCAGCAGGTCGGCTTCCAGCAGCCGGGCCTTGCGCCGGACAATCCGCGCCCGGACGGTCTGCCCCGGCAGCGCGCCGGCCACAAAGAGAACCGCGCCGCGTCCGCTGTCGCCGTTTTCCGTCATGCGGGCGATGCCGCGCCCGTCATGGGCCAGGCCGCTCACGGTCACAGTGAGAATATCGCTCATGCCGGCAGAATAGCAGCGTCGCCGCGCTTTTGCCAAGGCCGCGCGCAGGGCCCGCCTGAAATGATTGAGATCGGGCCTTGACATTTTTTGTCTGATCGGG
Organism: Desulfovibrio sp. SGI.169; assembly: GCF_050313595.1. Taxonomy (NCBI): domain Bacteria; kingdom Pseudomonadati; phylum Thermodesulfobacteriota; class Desulfovibrionia; order Desulfovibrionales; family Desulfovibrionaceae; genus Desulfovibrio; species Desulfovibrio sp. SGI.169. The sequence goes on from NZ_JBNPLS010000001.1 coordinate 234,862, forward strand.
CAGATATTCCTTTCTCTTTTTGGAGGTTGAGCATGTACGCGATTATCGAGACCGGCGGAAAACAGTACCGCGTCGAAGAAGGTTCCAAAATCGTTGTGGAAAAGCTCGCGGCCCAGGCCGGCAGCGACGTGACTCTGGATAAGGTGCTGATGATCGGCGGCGCGGATTGCAAGGTCGGCGCCCCCTATCTTGCCGGCGCCGCCGTGACGGCGGAAGTGGTGGAACAGGGGCGCGGCCCCAAGGTCATGGTGTTCAAGCGTCGTCGGCGCAAGGATTCCAAAACCTTGCGCGGGCATCGTCAGGACTGCACCACCATTCGCGTCAAAAGCATCAACAGTTAGGCTGCCGTTTCGGCGCGTGTCCGCTTTTTCCGTTTGCATCCGGCGGCCTCCAGGCAAGAGGCGGCGGGCGCGGACGAAAAATCCGACGGGCGTCCGGGCGCTTCAGCATTCAGGAGGCTATCATGGCTCATAAAAAAGCAGGCGGCTCTTCGCGCAACGGTCGCGACAGCGCGGGTCAACGTCGCGGCGTCAAGCGTTTCGGCGGTCAGCGTGTGCTGGCCGGCAATATTCTCGTGCGTCAGTTGGGCACCGTTGTGTACCCCGGCAATAACGTGGGCATGGGCAGAGACTTCACCCTTTTCGCCAAGGTGGAAGGTGTGGTGCGCTTTGAAAAATACATCCGCAAGCGCCGCGTGCTGACGCGCGTGCATGTGGAATCCGCCGCGCAATAGCCTCACGCTTACGGGTTTTTTTTCAGGGAAGAAGCCGTACTCTGGCGCGGCTTCTTCCTTTTTTGCGTTTTGGCGGGCATGCTGAAGCCGTTTGCCGCCGCGCGGCGGGCGGTTGCGGGCCATGCGCCGACGGGGCCGCCATGCTTCGCGAATCAGCTGAATCAGGCGGATCAGAGGGATGTCATGCGATTTGTGGATGAAGCGAAAATACAGGTTCGGGCGGGCAAGGGCGGTCACGGCTGCCTGTCCTTCCGGCGTGAAAAGTTTGTGCCGCGCGGCGGCCCGGACGGCGGCAATGGCGGCGACGGAGGTTCCGTATACCTGCGTGCCGACAGCCGTCTGCTCTCCCTTTATGATTTTCGCCTGAAGCGGCTTTATGAGGCCCGCAACGGCCAGCCCGGCCAGGGCGGCCAGTGCGACGGCAAAAAGGGCGAAGACCTGGTACTGGGCCTGCCGGTGGGCACACTGGTTTTTGCCGAAGGGCCGGAGGGCGAACGCCTGCTAGCCGACCTCAGCGAGCCGGACAGCCTTGTGCTGGCGGCGCGCGGCGGGCGCGGCGGCAAGGGCAACGAGCATTTCAAGTCCTCCACCATGCGCGCGCCGCGTTTCGCCCAGCCCGGCGAACCCGGCGAGGAACTGACCCTGCGGCTGGAGCTGAAGATTCTGGCCGACGCCGGGCTTGTCGGCCTGCCCAACGCGGGAAAGTCCACGCTTATCTCGCAAATCTCGGCGGCACGGCCCAAGATCGCGGCCTATCCCTTCACCACGCTCACGCCCAATCTGGGCGTGATGATTGATGCGGTGGACCCGGACAGGCGCATGGTCATTGCCGACATCCCCGGGCTCATTGAGGGGGCGCATGCCGGGCAGGGGCTGGGGCATCGCTTCCTCAAGCATGTGGAACGCACCCGCTTTCTGGTGCACATGCTGAGCATTGAGGATGTGGATGACGCGGACCCCTGGGCCGGATTTCAGCTGGTCAATGAGGAATTGCGCCATTTTGACCCGGCGCTGGCCGAACGGGGCCAGATTGAGGTGATCAACAAGGCGGATCTGGCGGAGCCGGAGCGCCTGGAGGCCCTGAAAGCCCGCGCCGAGGCCGATGGGCGGAGGATATTTTTCATCTCCGCGCGGGAGGGGCAGGGCCTGGACGCGCTAACAGACGAACTCTGGCGGCTGCGTGATGCGCTTGCCCGGCATGAGCCGCTGCTGCGCCTCCAGCGGGAAGAGGCGGAAGAGGACGAGGAATTTTCGGATATTGAGGTGATTTACACGCGCGAATGAGACATGCGAATCGGAAAGCGAGGCGGCCCCATACGCTTTTGGGGCGGCAAAAGAGCTTGAAAAAGCATGAACTTTCAAACAATGCTCTGCCCTGAGCGCGATTGCAGTGGAGGCGGCGATGGAAAGGCCGGAGGACTGGCGGCGGGAGCGGGCGCATGTGCTGGCGCATGCCCGCGTGGTGGTGATCAAGGTGGGCAGCGCCGTGCTGACCGACGCTCAGGGTCTCAGCCAGGCGGTGCTGGACGGTCTGGCCGGGCAGTTGGCCCGCTTGGCCGCGCCGGAAGAAGCTCTGCCTGACGGGCGGCGTCTGGTGCTGGTATCCTCCGGCGCGGTGGCCGCCGGGCGCGCGGCCCTGGCCGGGCGCGGCAGGCAGGCGGACACCACGGGCCTGGCGGCCCGGCAGGCGGCTGCTGCTGTGGGCCAGAGCCGTCTCATGCAGGCATGGGATGCGGCTTTTCACATGTATGGCGTGCCCACTGCCCAGGTGTTGCTGACCCGCGACGATCTGCGTTCGCGCCAGCGTTTTCTCAATGCCCGCAATACCTTTGCGGAATTGTTGCAGTGGCGCGTGCTGCCCATTGTCAATGAAAATGATACGGTATCGGTCAGCGAACTCAAATTTGGCGACAATGACTGCCTGGCCAGCCTGCTGGTCAACCTTACCGGCGCGGATTTGTTCATCAACCTGACCTCCGCGCCCGGCGTGCTGGCCGCCAACCCCCAGCGGGAAGTCGACGCGCCGGTGCTGGAACATATCGACGACGTGGCCGCCCTGGACCTCGGCCGGCTCTGTGGCGGCAAAACCTCGGCGGGCACGGGCGGCATGTATTCCAAGCTGCTGGCCGCGCGGCGCGCCGCCCAGATTGGCGTGCCCACCCTGATTCTGCCCGGTCGCGCCCCCGACGTGCTGGGCCGCGCCTTTGCGGCGGCGGGCGGCGGCCCCTGCGCGACGCCGCTTCCCGGAACCTGGGTGCGTCCGGCCGGGCATGCCATACCGCGCCGCAAATTCTGGTTGGCCTATCAATCGGAACCCGCGGGGGGGGTGTGTGTGGACGCCGGCGCGGCGCAGGCGCTGCTGCGCAAGGGCGGCAGCCTGCTGCCCGGCGGCGTGCGACAGGTGGAAGGCGCCTTCCAGAAAGGCGCGCTGGTGCGCGTGCTGCACGAAGGCCGCAGTCTGGGAGTGGGCCTTTCCAACTACAGCGCGGCGGATCTGAAAAAAATCATGGGCCTCAGGCGTCATGAGGTGGCGGCCATTCTGGGCGACGCCCATTATCCCGAAGTCATCCACAGGGACAATCTTTTGCTGGACGCGGCCGTATAGCCCCGGCCCGGGGCTGGAACCCAGACTTTTTCCTTTACAAAGAACCGCAGCGCGCCTAACATTTTTGCCCATGAAGTTATGTAAAGCCCATGCCTCGCGCCGCTCCGGGCTGCCGCTCGTGTTCCGGCCCGCCCGACCGCGCGTTGTTCTGTTCCCCGTTGGTTTCAGCGGGGCTTTTTTTTAACTTTCAGTCCACACGCCCATGAATACCGACAACCGCTATCACTGGCAGCACAAGGATCTGCTGGACGTGACCCAGTTGAGCGGCGAAGATGTCCGCCATCTGCTGGATCTGGCCGCCAGCTTTCAGGAAATCAACCGCCGTCCGGTCAAGAAGGTGCCCACGCTCAAGGGCAAGACCGTGGTGCTGTTCTTTGTGGAGAACAGCACCCGCACCAAGACTTCCTTTGACGTGGCGGGCAAGCGCCTTTCCGCCGACACCTACTCCCTGGCCAAGTCCGGTTCCAGTCTGAACAAGGGCGAAAGCCTCAAGGACACGGCCCTGACCTTGCAGGCCATGGGGCCGGATGTCATTGTCATCCGGCATTCCAGCAGCGGCGCGGCGGCCTTTCTGGCCGATCTGCTGCCCTGCGGCGTTGTCAACGGCGGCGACGGCTGGCACGCCCATCCCACCCAGGCCCTGCTGGACTGCTTCAGTCTGCGTCAGACCTGGGGCGACAGTTTCGCGGGCCGCAGCCTGCTGATTCTGGGCGACATCGCCCACAGCCGGGTGGCCCGCTCCAATGTGCATCTTTTGCATCTGCTGGGGGTCAAGGTGCGGCTCTGCGCGCCGCGCACCCTGCTGCCCGCCGGGGTGGAAAACTGGCCGGTGGAGGTTTTTTCCGACCTCGGGCGCGCGGTGCGGGATGTGGACGCGGTCATGTGCCTGCGCCTGCAGCTGGAGCGCCAACAGGCCGGACTGCTGCCCGATTTGGCGGAATATTCGCGCCGCTTCTGCCTGGGCGCGTCCCATCTGGCGCTGGCCCGGCCCGGCGCCAGGGTGCTGCATCCCGGCCCCATGAATCGGGGGCTTGAAATTTCCGATGAGATTGCCGACGCGCCCGCCAGCCTGGTGCTTGACCAAGTGGCCGCCGGCGTGGCCACGCGCATGGCCGTGCTCTATCTGCTGGCCACGCGCAATGACGGAGGAAACGCATGACGCTTTGCATCACAAACGCCCGCCATCTGGAAGCCCCGGTGGATTTGCTGGTGGACGGCGACAAGATAGTGACCATGACCCCGGCGGGCCATCATGCCGCGCCCGAGGGCAGTGAGCTGTTCGACGCGCGGGGGCTGGTGCTGATGCCCAGCTTTATCGACGCGCATGCGCACCTGCGCGAACCGGGCTTCGAGTACAAGGAAGACATCGCATCGGGCCTGACGGCGGCGGCCCGCGGCGGCTTCGGCGCGGTCATGTGCATGGCCAACACCAGGCCGGTCAATGACGCGGCGACCGTGACCCGCTTTATGCTGGAACGGGCCCGCCTGAGCCACCCGCACGGCCCGCGTCTGTACCCCATTGCGGCGGCCACTGTGGGGCTCAAGGGAGAGGAAATGGCCCCTCTGGCGGAGCTGAGGGACGCGGGCTGCGTGGCCGTATCCAACGACGGCCGCCCGCTGGAAAATGCCGAATTGCTGCGCCGCGTCATGGAATACGCGGCGGACCTTGAACTGACCCTGATCGACCACTGCGAAGACCCTCGCCTGGGCCGGGGCTGGCTGATGAACGAAGGAGACGTGAGCGGCCTTCTGGGCGTCAAGGGCCAGCCCGATGTGGGCGAGGCCGCGCAGGCCGCGCGCGATGTCATGCTGGCCGGATATCTGCGCCTGCCCGTGCATATCGCGCATGTCTCGAGCAAGCTCACCGTGGATGTCATTGCCTGGGGCAAGGCGCGCGGCGTCAGGGTCAGCGCTGAAACCTGCCCCCATTACCTGCTTCTGGACGAGAGCGCGCTCAGGGGGTACAACACCGCCGCCAAGGTCAGCCCGCCGCTGCGCCGCCCTGAAGACCGCGAGGCCCTGCGCCGCGCCGTGAAAGAGGGCGTCATTGATATGCTGGTTACGGATCACGCCCCGCACGCGGCCCATGAAAAGGAAGGCACGCTGGACGAAGCCCCCTGCGGCTTCACCGGCCTGGATCTGGCCGTGAGCCTGAGCTGGGGGCTGGTGCGCGAGGGCGTTCTGGCCGAGGCTGACCTTCAACGCCTCTGGTGCCGCGCCCCGGCGGAGATTTTTCACCTGCCCTGGAATGGCTTCGCCCCCGGCGATCCGGCGGATTTCTTTCTGCTGGACCCGGACGAGGTCTGGGCGCCCGGCCCTGAAACCATGCACTCCAAAAGCCGCAATACCCCCTTTCTGGGGCAGAGCTTGCGCGGGCGCGTCAAACATCACTGGCTCGGCGGCAGAATGCTGTTTTGAACCCGGCGCGACGCCGGATGACATCCATGAGGTTTTTCATGCCTGAATCCATGCTTGCCGTTTTGAAAGACCGCGGCCTGTTCCGCCAGCAGTGCCTGATCAACGGCCAATGGCGCGACGCGGACGACAAAAGCGCGCTGCCTGTGACCAACCCGGCCAATGAAAAACAACTGGGCGTCGTGCCCGGATGCGGCGCGGCCGAAACCCGGCGGGCCATTGAAGCCGCCTCGGCGGCCTTTCCGGCCTGGCGCGCGCTCACCCCCCTGCAACGCGGCGCGTACCTGAAGAGCTGGGAACAGGCCATCAGGGATAATCTGGAGGATCTGGCCAGGATTCTGACGCTGGAGGAGGGCAAGCCTCTGGCCGAGGCCAGGGGCGAAATTCTGCAGGGCGCGTCCTATCTGGGCTGGTACGCCGAGGAATGCCGCCGCATCTGCGGTGACGTGACGCCCCCGTTCCGGCAGGGCACGCAATGCCTCACCCGGCATGAGCCAGTGGGCGTGGCGGCGGCCATCACTCCCTGGAATTTCCCCTTCGCCATGCTGCCGCGCAAAACCGCTCCCGCCCTGGCCGCGGGCTGCACCATTGTGATAAAACCGGCGGGCCGCACGCCGTACAGCGCCTTGGCTCAGGCCGAGCTGGGCATGCGTGTGGGCATTCCCGCCGGGGTCATCAATGTGCTGACCGGTTCGGCGGCGGAGATCGGCGGTGAAATCGCGGCCAACCCCACAGTGCGCAAGGTCAGCTTTACCGGCTCCACCGAGGTGGGCAGGCGGCTGGCCGCCGACTGCGCGCCCACCCTCAAGCGCATGTCTCTGGAGTTGGGCGGCAACGCGCCCTTTCTGGTTTTTGATGACGCGGACCTCAAGGCGGCCCTTGACCTGGCGATGGCCTGCAAGTTTCGCAATGCCGGTCAGACCTGCATCTGCGCCAATCGCATTCTGGTTCAGAACGGCATCTATGAACGCTTTGTGGAAGGGCTGGCCGGGCGTATCAGGGCATTGCGCGTGGGCGACGGCCTTGACCCGGCCACGGACATGGGCCCGCTGATCAACGCCCGCGCCGTGGAACGGGTGGACGGGCTGGTGCGCGACGCCGAGGCCAGGGGGGCGCGCCTGCTGGTCGGCGGGCACGCCCACGCGCTGGGCGGCAATTTTTATGAGCCTACCCTGATTGCCGGCCTGAAGCGGGACATGCTGATTTTTCAGGGCGAAATTTTCGGGCCCGTGGCCGCGGTCATGCCCTTTGCCACGGAAGATGAGGCCGTGGCCCTGGCCAACGACACCACATACGGTCTGGCCTCCTATGTCTGCACCCGCGACCTGGCCCGTTCCTGGCGTTTGTTTGGCGCGCTGCAGTACGGCATGCTGGGCGTCAACGACGTTACCCTGGCCTCGGCCGAAACGCCCTTCGGCGGCGTGAAGTTCAGCGGTCTGGGGCGCGAGGGCGGCAGAGAGGGGCTGCTGGAGTATATGGAGACGCATTACCTGCTGCTGGGCGGTCTGGCGTAGGCGGAACGGCCTGATGCTGATTCGCCGCCCTGTGGTGGCCGGGCGTTTTTACCCCGCCGCCGCCGAAATTCTGGCGCATGAGGCGCGCGCATATCTGGAGGAAGGGGCCGCTTCGGCCGAAGGGGGCATGGCCGCCTCGCCCTGGGGCCTGATGCTGCCCCACGCGGGCCACATTTATTGCGGGCGCGTGCTGGGCGCGACCCTGGCGGGGGTGGCTCTGCCGCGCACCCTGGTCATTCTTTGTCCCAACCACACGGGACAGGGGCGGGCTTTGGGCGTCTGGCCCTCTGGCGCGTGGCTCACGCCTCTGGCCCCACTGCCCGTGGATGCCGAGCTGGCCGCCGCTCTTGTTGAAACGGACGGCGGCTTTGTGGCGGACACCCGCTGCCATCTGGGCGAGCATGCCATTGAGGTGATTCTGCCCTTTCTGCAAGTTGCGTCGGGCCCTGAGCGGCCTTTGCGCATCGTGCCGGTCTGCGTGGGCACGCAACGGGCGACGGCTTTGCGCGACGCGGGAAAGGCGCTGGCCGCCGTGCTGGCTGAGCGACAGAAAAAAGGGGAAGCAACGGGCGTCATCGTCAGCTCGGACATGAATCACTACGAAGATGAATGCCGCACCGCGCAGAAGGACGCCCTGGCGCTGGAGCGCGCCCTGGCCTGTGACCCCGAAGGTCTGCTGGCAACGACGGAGCGCGAGCGCATCAGCATGTGCGGGGCCGGGCCGCTGGCCCTGACCCTCTTTGCCGCCCGGCGGCTGGGCAAACCCAGAGCGGAATTTGTCATCCATGACACTTCGGCCGCCGTGTCGGGCGATACGGAGCGTGCCGTGGGCTATGCCGGCTTGCGTCTTTTCCTGTCCTGAAGGATGACGCTGCCGCCATCCGCAAGCCGCTGACGCGGCAACGGCCAGTGTGTACATGCCCTAGCCGGCATGGGCCCGCGCATGCTGCGCGGACTGGCGGCCCTGACGGGAGGCGCGCTGCCTGGCGCCTTTGCGGGCCTTGTGCTGTCCGTTGCCGACGGCCTTGCCCTGCCCGCGCATGTCGGGTCTGGCCCGCGCGGCTTGCTGCCGGGCCGCCTCGCGGGCGTTTTTGCGCGGGTTCAGGCGGTAGTTTTCCAGAGGCATCAGCGTCAGGGCGGCGGCCACCGACACAGCCTGATTGCCGCAGACCTGAAAGCCGGCGTCCAGCAGACGGCGGGCTTCGCTGCCGCGTACGCGATCATCGGGCGCGCCCAGAATCACGGCCAGCAGGCGCTTTTCTCCACGGCTGGCCGTAAAAATCAGATTATAGCCCGATGCGGTGATCCAGCCTGTTTTCAGGCCATCCGCGCCTGGGTACTGGCCCAGCAGAGGATTTTTGTTCCAAGAGATCCGCCCCTGATGGTTGAGCGCCTGGGTATTATGAAATCTGAGCGCCCAGGGGTAGGCCTTCAGATAGGCCCTGGCCAGGGTGAGCATGTCGCGGGCCGTGGTGTACTGCCCCTGGGCGGGCAAACCGTGCGGATTGCGGAAGCGGCTGTCGCGCATGCCCAGCCTGCGGGCCTTGACGTTCATCATGTTCACAAAGGCCGGGGCGGAACCGCCCACGAACTCGGCCACGGCCATGCTGGCGTCATTGCCGGAGGAGACGGCCATACCCATGAGCAATTCCTCCAGGGACGTCCTTTCGTTGTTTCTGAGCCCCATGCGCGAACCGCCGGCGCGCGCGGCGGCGCGGCTGACGCCCACCACGCTGTCAAAGGAGGCGTGCCCGGCGCTGATGTGATCCAGAGCCAGGAACATGGAGAGCACCTTGGTCAGCGATGCCGGGGGAATGCGCTCGTCGGCGTTCTGCTCAAAGAGAATGGCGTCGTTGTCCAGATCATACAGAATGGCTGAGCGAACGCTTACAAAATTGTGAGCCGGCGCGTCCGGCGCGGCGGCGCGGCCTGTTCCGGGAGGGAGCGCGGCCAGACAGAGCAAAGCGACAAGGAACAGCAGGCGGGCCGAGGCCCGGCGCGGCAGGGGACGGAGAATGCGCGGCATGGCAAACCTGTGGTACTGGATGCAAAATTGTTAGATAAATTCTAGATATGCCGTGTCGCGGCCAGGCGCAAGAAAATTTTGCCTTGCGGAAACATTTGAGAGGCCAGGCATGCCTTTTTGCCGGGAACGGCACGGGGCGAAAAGGGCCTTTTCACCGTCAGAAAGGCCCTGACCGGCGGACGGCTGGCTCTCCTCCCCGCCGGGCTTTTACTGAAAGGGCCGCCCCCAAGGACGGCCCTTTGTCAACAGCGGAATGTTCCGACGAAGAAAAGGCTTACCTGCCCAGCACTTCCAGCGTGGCCAGGGCGATCTGCAATTCTTCGTTGGTGGGAATGACCAGCACGGGAATTTTGCTGTCCGGCAGGGAGATGGTTCGCGCGCCGGGCTTGCGGGTGTCGTTTTCCTTGGGGTCCAGCTTGATGCCGAAGTTTTCCAGTCCGTCACAGACGGCGGCGCGCACGATGTTGTCATTTTCGCCGATGCCGGCGGTGAAGACCAGGGCATCCACCTTGCCTTCCAGCAGGAAGACGTAGGAACCCAGAGTTTTCTTGATGCTGCGCACCAGCATTTGCAGGGTCAGGGCCGCGCGCTTGTCGCCCTTGTCCACCTGGGCGTGCACGTCGCGCATGTCCGTATAGCCGCACAGGCCCAGCAGGCCTGATTTTTTGTTCATCAGGGTGTCGGCCTCGGCCGGGGAAAGACCCTTCTTTTCCATCACAAAGGGCACGATAGCCGGATCAATGCTGCCGCAGCGCGTGCCCATGATCAGCCCTTCCAGGGGGGTCAGGCCCATGCTGGTGTCAAAGCATTTGCCTTCCCGCACGCAGCTCATGGACGAACCGTTGCCCAGATGCATGGTGATGGAGCGCAGCTCGCCAAGGGGTTTGCCCAGGTATTCCGCCGTCTTGCGGGCAATATACTTGTGCGAGGTGCCGTGGAAGCCGTAGCGGCGTATCTTGAGTTCTTCATACAGTTCGTAGGGCAGGGCGTACATGTAGGCTTCCGGGGGCATGCCCATGCCGAATTCGGTATCGAATACGGCCACATTGGGCACGCCGGGGAAAAGCTTTTCGGCCACTTCAATGCCCATGAGATTGGCGGGATTGTGCAGGGGGCCAAGCAGGAAGCAGTCTTTGATGATGTCCTTGACGCGCTGATCCACCCGCACCGGGTCTGTAATGGATTCGCCGCCGTGCAGCACGCGGTGTCCGATGGCGAAAATTTCGCTCTTGTCCTTGATGACGCCGACTTCGGGATCGGTCAGCAAAGCGATGACCAGCTCCATGGCCTCCACATGGGTGGGAAAGGCCGCCTCGCGCACCAGCTTGTTCTCTTTATCCGTGTCAGGGGCGATCTTGTGGGTCAGGCGACCGCCGGCCTGGCCGATGCGCTCGGCAAGGCCGGAGCAGAGCACGCTTTGCGTGTCCATCTCCAGAAGTTGATATTTGCACGACGAGGAGCCCGCATTAATCACCAGTACTTTCATATGTCGTCCTTTTTCCTGCCTTGGCGTTGAGGGAAAATGCCCGCGCGGGCGCGTTTCGGCCGTCCCGCCGCGGGCCCTGCTCTGGCGCAGCGTTGTCTACTTCTTGTCTTTTTTTTCCGCAGCGGCCTGCACGGCGGTGATGGCCACCGTATTGACAATGTCCGGCACGGTGCAGCCGCGCGAAAGGTCGTTGACCGGCTTGTTCAGGCCCTGGAGCACAGGGCCGATGGCCACGGCCTGAGCGGCCCGCTGCACGGCCTTGTAAGTGTTGTTGCCGGTGTTCAGATCAGGGAAGATGAATACCGTGGCCCTGCCGGCCACCTTGCTGTCGGGCATTTTGGTTTTGGCCACTGTGGGGTCAATGGCCGCATCGTACTGCAGGGGGCCTTCCAGGGCCAGATCAGGGGCCATTTCCTTGGCTATTCTGGTGGCTTCCACCACCACGTCCACATCCGCGCCCTTGCCCGAGGTGCCGGTGGAGTATGAGAGCATGGCCACGCGCGGTTCAATGCCGAAAACTTCGGCGGTGCGGGCCGAGGCCACGGCGATTTCCGCCAGCTGCTGGGCCGTGGGATTGGGATTCACCGCGCAGTCGCCGAAGGCCAGCACGCGGTCTTTGAGGCACATCAGAAATACCGAGGAAACCACGGAATAGCCCGGCTTGGTCTTGACGAACTCAAAGGCCGGGCGGATGGTGTGGGCCGTGGTGTTCACCGCGCCGGAAACCATGCCGTCGGCGTCGTTCTTTTTGACCATCATGGTGGCGTAGTATGTGGCGTCGCTCATCACGTCGCGGGCGTGTTCCAGGGTAATGCCCTTGGCCTTGCGCAACTCGTAGTAGGTTTGGGCGTACTCGTCGAATTTGGGCGAGTTCACCGGGTCGATAAGCGTGGCCTTTTCGACTTCCAGGCCCAGTTCGCTGGCCTTCTGGCGGATGGCGTTCACATTGCCCAACAGAATGATGTCGGCCACATCCCGGCGCAGCAGAATATCCGTGGCGCGCAGGATGCGCTCTTCCTCGCCTTCGGCCAGAACAATGCGCATCTTGTCGCTTTTGGCCCGCTCGATGAGTTCAAACTCAAACATCATGGGCGTCATGCGGCTGCTGCGCTTGCATACCAGACGGCTGGCGATTTCCTTGCCGTTGACATGATGCTCGTACAGGCCCAGCACCGTGTTGATCTTGCGCAGGTCGCCGGGTTCGATGAGTCCGTAAACCCCCTGCAGGGCCGTGATGGTTCTGTAGGTATGGTATTCGGTGAGCAGGATGGGCAGGGGCGCGCCGGTCCAGCCTTCGATGAGCTTGCATACTTCTTCCGACGGCCGCAGGCCGCCGGTAAGCAGCACGCCGGCGATGTCCGGCTTGGCCGAGGAGAGGCGCGAGGCGATGGCCGCCAGCAGAATGTCCGAACGGTCGCCGGGCGAGATGATCAGCTGGTCTTTGGCGATGTAGCGGAGAAAATTGTCCACATGCATGGCCGCCACCAGGTAGTCGCCCACCAGGGTGTCCATGCGGTTTTCTCCAAACAGCACCTCGGCGTTGAGCCCCTTTTTCACGTCGCCCATGGTGGCCCGGCCGATGGTGGGGTCATTGGGCACGGCGTAAATCAGGGCGGGATGCCCGTCTTCGCTGAACTGGCCGCGCAGCTCGTCCAGGTCTGTCTGGGAGAGCTGGCTGCGGTTGATGATGGTAGCCACCACGTCCAGCGAGTAAGGCTCCAGGCTGTCCATGGTCATTTGCAGAGACTGGCGAATCTCTTCGGCGCTGGCGTCGTCGCCGCTGGTCACCAGCATGACCGGGCAACCCAGGTTGGCCGCGATTTCGGCGTTCAGCTCAAATTCAAAGACCGGATCCTTGCCCAGAAAATCCGTGCCCACACAGAGAACAAAATCGTGTCGCAGAAGAATTTTTTTGAACTTCTGGATGATGTTTTCCAGCAACAGGTTGCGTGAACCCTGATTGATGATTTCACGCGCCTCGGCATGGGTGTAGGCGAAGGTGTCCGCATAATCCATGTTGATCTTGAAATGCTCAAGCATCAGATTGATGTCAGGATCGCGGTCGTCCAGTTGCGGTTCGTTGATGATGGGCCGGAAGAAGGCCACATTGCGCATGTGGCGGCTGAGCATCTGCATGGTGCCCAGGGCGATGGCGCTTTTGCCGGTCAGCGGCCCCGTAGCTGTGACGTAAAGTGCGTTGTGTTTCATAGGAACTCCTTGACCAGCGCCGGAAGCCGGCGACAACGGGGCTGGCGCGAGCGCGCCCCGTGATGTGAAAAGGGGCGCGGCTTTTCCGCCGCGCCCTGTCTGTTTCGTCTGCCTTGCGCCGCCCGTGTGCGGGCCGCGCCTCATGTCTGCCGCCCGCGCGTCCGGCGGGCTAGCCCCGGACGCGCGACGGCCGGTTGCGCGTTGCTATTTCTCATCCACCTGGGGATAGGGCAGGTCAGCCAGCTGCTTGAGCAGGGCGTAACGCTCCGCATAGGCCTGGGCCAGATCGCTCTTCAGCCGCTTGGAGGCTTCGGGGTCGGTCTTGTCCAGAGAGGCGTAGCGGGTTTCGCCCGCCAGGAATTCGCCCAGATCGGCGCTGGGGGCCTTGCTGTCGAGCTGGAAGGGATTTTTCTTTTCCTTGGCGAGGTCGGGGTTGTAGCGGTACAGGGGCCAGTAGCCGCTCTGCACGGCCATCTTGGCTTCTTCCATGCTCTTGCCCATGCCCCTGCGCAGGCCCTGGTTGATGCAGGGCGCGTAGGCGATGATGATGGAGGTGCCCTTGTAGGCTTCGGCCTCGCGGAAGGCTTTGAGCACCTGCTGCTTGTCCGCGCCCATGGCCACGGAAGCCACATAGACGTAACCGTAGGTCATGGCCATGCGGCCCAGATCCTTCTTGCCGGTGCGCTTGCCCGCGGCGGCGAACTGCGCCACCGCGCCCAGGGGCGTGGCCTTGGAAGACTGGCCGCCGGTGTTGGAGTACACTTCGGTATCCATCAGCAGCACATTGACGTCATCGCCGGAGGCCAGCACATGGTCCAGGCCGCCGTAACCGATGTCATAGCCCCAGCCGTCGCCGCCGAAGATCCAGACGCTCTTCTTGGTGTAGAGATCGTCCATATCCCAGAGGTCCTGGGCCAGCGGGCTCGCGAAGCCGTCCAGATTGGCCAGAATCATCTCGCCGTACTTGCGGGAGCCTTCGGGGTCGTCCTTGTTGTCCAGCCAGCCCTTGAGGGCGGCCTTGAGCTCGGCGGAAGCGCTTTCGTCCTTGAGGGCCTCTTCCACGATCATGGCCAGGCGGTTGCGGCGCTGCACATAGGCCAGGCCCATGCCGCAGCCGTATTCGGCGGCGTCTTCAAACAGGGAGTTGCCCCAGGCCGGGCCGAAGCCGTCCTTGTTGGTGCAGTAGGGCGTGGTGGGCGAAGAGGCGCCCCAGATGGACGAGCAGCCCGTGGCGTTGGCGATGAGCATGCGTTCGCCGAAGAGCTGCGTAAGCACCTTGACGTAGGGGGTTTCGCCGCAGCCGGCGCAGGCGCCGGAAAATTCATGCAGCGGCTGCTGAAGCTGCGAACCCTTGAGGGTGTCGCGCGGCAGCAGATTGTCCTTGAGGCTGACATGCTCTTCGGCAAATGCCAGATTGGCTTTCTCGGCTTCCATCTGGCTGTCCAGCGGCTTCATGACCAGAGCCTTTTCCTTGGCGGGGCAGACTTCGGCGCAGGAACCGCAACCCAGGCAGTCTTCGGGATAGACCTGAATGCGGAACTTGAGGCCCTTGAGCTCCTTGCCGATGGCGTCCTTGGTTTCAAAGCCGGCGGGCGCGCCTTCCAGCTCCGCCTCGGAGGCCACCACGGGCCGGATGGCGGCATGCGGGCAGACAAAGGAGCACTGGCAGCACTGGATGCAGTTGGCCGCCTGCCATTCGGGAATATTGATGGCCACGCCGCGCTTTTCGCAGGCCGTGGTGCCCAGGGGCACGAGGCCGGCGGGCTCCATGGCCGAGACGGGCAGCTTGTCGCCCTGCTGGGCCAGGATGGGCCGCACGATGTCGCGGATGTAGTCATCGTCGTCGCAGTGGCAGACCACCGCGCCTTCGGTGGTGTCGGCCCAGGAGGCGGGGTACTTGATCTCTTCCAGAGCGCCGCTGGCCTTTTCGACGGCCGCGATGTTCATGTTCACGACCTTGTCGCCCTTGAGGCCATAGGTCTTCTGGATGGATTCCTTGAGCAGCTCCACGGCCTTGTTGAAGTCGATGACGTTGGCCAGCTTGAAGAAGGCCGTCTGCATGATCATGTTGATGCGGCCGCCGAGGCCCACTTCCTGCGCCACTTTCACGGCGTCGATATTGTAGAATTTCAGCTTCTTGCGGGCGATGGTCCGCTTCATGGAGGCGGGCAGGTGCTTCTCCATGTCGGCCAGTGACCAGTTGGAGTTCAGCACGAAGGTGCCGCCTTCCTTCACGCCTTCCAGAATGTCGTACATGGTCACATAGGCGGCCTTGTGGCAGGCGATGTAGTCGGCCTGGGTGATCAGGTAGGAAGAGGTGATGGGCTGCTTGCCGAAGCGCAGGTGCGAAACGGTGAAGCCGCCGGACTTCTTGGAGTCATAGGCGAAGTAGGCCTGGGCGTACATGTCGGTGTTGTCGCCGATGATCTTCACGGCCTGCTTGTTGGCGCCCACGGTGCCGTCCGCGCCGAGGCCGAAGAACTTGCACTGCACGGTGCCGGCGGGCACGGTGTCGATTTCCTCTTCCACATCCAGGGAGAGGTGGGTCACGTCGTCGTTAATGCCCACGGTGAAGTGGTTCTTGGGCTGGAGGCCCAGCATGTTGTCAAACACGGCCTTGGCCATGCCCGGCGTGAAATCTTTGGAGCCCAGACCGTAACGGCCGCCCACGATGGTGGGGGCTTCGCCCTTTTCGAGGAAGGCGGTGCAGACATCCTGGTAGAGGGGTTCGCCCAGGGCGCCGCATTCCTTGGTGCGGTCCAGCACCGAGATGCAGGTCGTGGTGGCCGGAATGGCGCGCAGCAGGTGCGCGGCCGAGAAGGGACGGAACAGGCGCACCTTGACCAGGCCCACGCGCTGGCCGAGGCCGTTCAGGTAGTTGACCGTCTCCTCGACCACCTCACAGGAGGAGCCCATGCTGATGATCACGCGGTCGGCTTCCGGATGGCCCACATAATCAAAGAGGTGGTATTTGCGGCCCGTGATGGACTCCACCTTCTTCATGTTTTCAACCACGATGCCGGGCACGGCGTCGTAATAGAGGTTGGAGGCTTCGCGGTTCTGGAAGTAGATGTCGGGGTTCTGGGCGGTGCCGCGCACATGGGGGTGTTCGGGGTTCATGGCGCCGGCGCGGAACTCGGCCACCTTGTCCCAGTTCACCAGGCTCTTGATGTCTTCGTAGTCGATGACTTCGATTTTCTGCACTTCATGGGAGGTGCGGAAGCCGTCAAAGAAGTGGCAGAAAGGCAGGCTGGCGTCAATGGCCGAAAGGTGGGCCACCAGGGCCATGTCCATGCACTCCTGCACCGAGGAGGCGCAGAGGAAGGCGAAACCCGTCTGGCGGGCGGCCATCACGTCCTGATGGTCGCCGAAAATGGACAGGGCGTGGGAAGCCAGGGCGCGGGCCGCCACATGAAAAACGCCGGGAAGCAGTTCGCCGGAGATTTTGTACATGTTGGGGATCATCAGCAGCAGACCCTGGGAGGCCGTGTAGGTGGAAGTCAGCGAACCGCCGGCCAGCATGCCGTGCACAACGCCCGCGGCGCCGGCTTCGGACTGCATTTCACGCACGATGACCGTCTGGCCCAGCACGTTCTTGCGGCCCCTGGCGGCCATTTCGTCCATCACCTCGCCCATGACCGAGGAAGGCGTGATGGGGTAAATGGCCGCTGTCTCGGAGAGCGCGTAGGCAATGTGCGTGGTGGCGTTATTGCCGTCCATGGTTTTCATTTTAGCCATCTGTTCCTCCTTGGCGCCGCGCTGGCGCGCAATGTTGTTTCCGTATCGGCTCCGGGCCGCCACGAACGACCCGGCAAGGCGCGTGATCAATGAAAAAACCGCGCAAAAGGCAAAGCGCCTTCGGCGTCGGGGCGCCGCCCGCCGTTCTGTGAATCATGCTGGGGCGTGTGCCGCGGGATGAGACAGTTTAACTGATCCGCCCCTGTTCGTCCACAGAAGATTGCCCTGGCGGGCGCTTGTCGCCCGGTCGGCGGGCCGCGGGCAGGCGGGCCCGGTGAAAGCCGGATATGCCTCGGATATGCCTCTTTGCCCCTGACTTCAGACAGGAAGCCTAGCATAAAATTGTTTGATTGAACAGTTAAAAAGCGTGGCGATTGTGAAAAATATTTCTCTTGCCGCCCGTGGTCGGGCGGCTTGGAAACGCGGAGGCGGGGGCACGGACGACACGCGGGGGCAAAAGAGGCGGCAAGGCGGGAAAAAAGGGCCCCGCGCCGTGTTCCTGAGGCGCGGAACCCGTGAATGCCGGACGCGGGTCGCGTCTTACGGTTTCAGGCCCATCTTGGTCACGGCCTGCATGCCGCCCGTGGAGTTGACCACATCGGCGACGCCGTTGCGGGCCAGGATCAGCAGGCTGTCATAGGCGCGCAGGCCCGTATTGCAGATGAGGGCCACCGGCCGGTCTTTGGGCACTTCGCCTGCCCTGGCCGCCATTTCCTCCAGCGGAATGGAGTGCCATTCCGGATGTTCGGCCTGCACGGCCTGGCCGGCCTTGGCCGGGCGCGCGTCAATAAAGAACACATGGTTCTGGCCGCGATTTTTCCACAGCTCCATAAATTCGTCGCCGGTCACGGGCCTGAAGCGCCCGGACAGCACATTGTCCGCCACGTTGGCCACCACGTTGACCACGTCCATGGCCGAGGCGAAGGGCGGCGCGTAGGAAATTTCCAGGTTGGAAATGTCCTCCACCGTGGGTTTGGCGTATTGCAGCACGCCAGCCACGGCGTCCACGCGGGCCTTGAGGGCGTCGCCAGCCGAGCAGGCCCCCTGGATGCCCAGCACGCGGCGGGTGGGCTTATCCACCACCAGTTCCAGGCTCATCATGTTCTTTTCAGGGTAAAAGTGGGCGCGGTCCAGTTGTTCCACGCTGACGCCAATGGCGTCAAAGCCCTCCTTCCGGGCGCGCTCCACGGTAAGGCCCGCGCCGCAGAAGGACAGGCCGAACAGTTTCACCGCCCAGGTTCCCACATAGCCGGGGAAGGTGGCGTCGCCGCCCGCCAGATTGGTGCCGATGACCCGGCCCTGGCGGTTGGCCATGCTGCCCAGGGGCAGATACCCCGGCTTGCCGGTGATGATGTTTTTGATGCACACGCAGTCGCCGCCCGCATAGATGGCCGGGTCGGAGGTGCGCATGCGCTCGTCCACCACCACCGCGCCGAAGGGGGCCACTTCAAGCCCCGCATCCTTGGCCAGTTGCCCGTTGGGGATGAAGCCGGCGGCGAAAATCACAAGCTGGGCGGGCAGTTCGCGCTTGTCCGTGACCACCTTGGCCACCGCGCCGTCCTTGCCCTCCAGCCTGAGCACCTTCTCTGAAGCGTAGACCCGCACCTTGTGGCTTTCGCAGTCATGCGCGGCCATTTTCGCCAGGGAATGAGAAAGCACGCCCGGCAGAATCTGATCCATCATTTCCACCACGCTGACCTTGACGCCCCACATGTCGGCCAGGGCCACGGCCGCTTCCAGGCCGATGAAGCCGCCGCCCACGATGACGGCCTCGCTGACCTTGCCCTCCTGGCAGGCCGCGCGAATGGCGCCGGCGGCCTCCAGGCGGGTGAGCGAAAGCACGTTGCCCAGGTCTTTGCCCTCCACCGGCGGCACGCGCGGGCTCGCGCCCGTGGCCAGCACCAGTTTGTCGTAAGGCAGTTTTTCCTCCCCGCCGCTGACAACATCCCTGACCAGCAGGGTTTTGGCCGCGCGGTCAATGGCCAGGGCGCGGGTCTGGGTGCGCACGGTAAAGCCCTTCATGGCGCGGAAAAACGCGGGGTCGCGCAATGTGTGGTAGGGCGTGGAGCGCAGGTCGTCCAGATTCTGGATTTCGCCGGAAACATAATAGGGGATGCCGCAACCGCCGTAGGAGATGTAGACGTTTTCATCCACAAGGGTCACTTCGGCGTCGGGCATCAGCCGCATGCAGCGGGAGGCGGCTTTGGGCCCCAGGGCCACGCCGCCCACAACAACAATTTTTTCAGCCATAAGAACACTCCTGATATTTATAGATGCTGCCACAGACGCTACAGCCAGCGGGCGAACGGCATGTCAGCGCCCCCGGTAGCGGCGCTGGTCGCCAACCCGCACGGTTATCCGCGTATTGTCCATGTATTCCAGCAGAGCGATGAGATATTTGCGGGACAGGCCCAGCATTTCCTTCAGGCCGCCCACATCCAGGTTTTCATGATCGGCGAACCAGCGGCGCACCTGTTCCAGAACGCCGCCCAGCGCGACGCCGTCATAATAAAGGCCGTCCCTCACCCTGACCAGAGCGCCCTCCTCGCAGAGCAGGCGCAGCACGGGCGCGGCCTCCTTGGCGCTGACGCCCAGCTCTTCCAGCGCATCCTTGAGGTTGGGCGGGGTAAGGCCCGCGCGCTGGTGGGCTTCCAGCAGGCGTTGCCGCAGGCCGGCCTGATCCGCCGCCAGGGTGACTTTATGCTCCGGCAGGCGCAGGCCCTCGCCTTCCACGGCCAGCCGGCCCTGCCTGAGGGCCGCGTCCAGCAGCTTCTGAATCAGTCGCGGCGGCAGATTTCTGCCCCAGCCGGCCCACAGGGCGTTGCGTGAAAAGGCCGGTTTGAGCGGATCCTTGCGGTGCAGGTCCGCCGCGCGCGTCAGGCAGGCCGTCAGCAGATCCGTGAAGGCCGTCTGGCTGATCCAAAGGCGGCTCTCCCTGTCCCAGCAGAGAGCCTCGCCCCTGGAAGACAGCAGATTCAGGCCGGATTCCAGGGCGGACGCGGACAAGGCGGTGAGCGCCTTGAGCCGGGCCTCGTCGGCCCCCTCCCTGCCGCGCAGCAGCAGAACGGCGCGAACCAGGGCCGCGCGCTCCTCGGCCTTGCCGTTGCAGGCGCGCTCGTGCAGGCCGGGCAGGCTTTGCAGCAGGTTCAGCTTGTCGGTCAGCGCCGGATCCTTGCGGCGCAGCTCCGGCGGCAGAGGGCTGACCAGCGTGCCTCCGGCCACGGTACGCAGGGGCGAATAGGCCCGCAAT
Source organism: Desulfovibrio sp. SGI.169 (assembly GCF_050313595.1). Taxonomy (NCBI): domain Bacteria; kingdom Pseudomonadati; phylum Thermodesulfobacteriota; class Desulfovibrionia; order Desulfovibrionales; family Desulfovibrionaceae; genus Desulfovibrio; species Desulfovibrio sp. SGI.169. The sequence continues at coordinate 254,837 of NZ_JBNPLS010000001.1, forward strand.
ACGCAATGATCGCCAAACACGCCCACCATGTCTTCGGCAAAACGCGCTTCGGCCAGGGCGGTTTCACCGGGGGCCAGCCTGTCGCGGTCGCGAAAAACCACGCGGGCCGGGCATTCGCGCGTGCCATGGTGAAAATGTATTTCCACCCGCTGGCGCAAGGGCCGCGGGGCGGAGGCAAGACAGGTCAGGCGAAGCAGCCAGCGCCGGGAGGGAAAAAGCTCGCCGGGCCGGGCCAGCACAAAACCGCGCTCGATTTCCGTGACTTCCAGGCCCTGCACGTTGACCGCGCAACGCTGGCCCGCGTCCACCGCGTTTACGGCCCTGCCATGCCGTTGCAGGCCGCGCGCGCGGGTGGGCAGGCCCGGCGGCATGAAGCAGGCTTCATCCCCGCTGTGAACCGTGCCGGAAATCACCGTGCCGGTAATGACCGTGCCGTGCCCCTTCATGCTGAACACGCGGTCCACGGGCAGACGAAAAATGTCGCCGCGCCGTCGCGGCGGCGTCTCGGCGGCGCATCGCAAAATGTGGGCCCGGAGGGCGTCCACGCCTTCGCCCGTTGTCGAGGAGACGGGAAAAACAGGCGCGTTTTCCAGAAAGCTGCCTTGCAGAAAGCGCTGAATGTCCTCCCTGACCAGGGCGAGCCAGTCGGGCTCGACCATATCGGTTTTGGTCAGGGCCACAAAGCCGTCGCGGATGCCCAGCAGAGAGCAGATTTCAAGATGTTCGCGGGTCTGGGGCATGACGCCCTCGTCCGCGGCGATGACCAGCATGACCAAGTCCACGCCCGCCGCCCCGGCCACCATGTTTTTGACGAACCGCTCATGGCCGGGCACATCCACAATGCCCAGACGTTCGCCGCCGGGCAGATCCACCCAGGCAAAGCCCAGTTCAATGGTGATGCCCCGGCGCTTTTCCTCTTCCAGGCGGTCGCAGTCGATGCCGGTGAGGGCGCGCACCAGAGATGTCTTGCCGTGATCAATGTGTCCGGCCGTACCCAGAATGACTGCCATAGTTGTCGCTCCTGTCCCGACCGCGCCGTATTCAGGGTCAGCATACACCGGGGCATGCGTCATTGCAAGCGGGGATGGAACAACAGCAATTGATTACAGATATTTTTTGACATCAGCCATGCACTGTCTGGCGCGGCGGCCCCTGCGCCGCTGAACGCGGGCATTTGCCAGCCCCCTGCTTTTATGGGAAAAGCAGAAGACCGGATGAAGAACGGCAAGGAGAAGAAAAACATGCGCGACATTCTGGTGGGCGTCAGCGGGGCCAGCGGCATGCCCCTGGCTTTGTGCGTGCTGCGCGGGCTGGCCGCCATGCCGGATGTGCGAACCCACTGCGTGGTTTCACAGGGCGCGCGCGCCGTGCTGCGCGCCGAATGCGGGGCCGGGGCGGAGCTGCTGACCGCGTGCGCCGAGCATTCATATGAGCCGGACGATCTGGCCGCCGGGCCGGCCAGCGGCTCCTGGTGGTACGGCGACGAGCCAGCGGCCATGCTGATTGTGCCCTGCTCCATGGGCACACTGGGCGCGCTGGCTTCCGGAGCCACGGGCAACCTGCTCCAGCGGGCGGGCGATGTGGCGCTCAAGGAGGGCCTGCGCCTGGTGCTGGTGACGCGTGAAAGCCCTCTTTCGGCCGTGCATCTGCGCAATATGCTGACCCTGCGTGAGGCCGGGGCCGTCATCATGCCTTTTTCTCCCGGTTTTTATCTGCGGCCGCGCAGTCTTGAGGAGATGCTTCTTCAGACCAGCGGGCGCATTTTTGATCAACTGGGTCTGGCGCACAATCTGACGCGCTGGGCTGAAAAATGCATTGAAAATGAGGCAAGAGCATGAGCGAAATTACCTGGTACGGCCATTCGGCCTTTAAAATCAGCGCCCCACAGGCGCATGTGCTTGTTGACCCCTTTTTCGCGCCCGCTTCCGGCGTGACTGTGGAAAGTCTGGGAGCCGTGGACCTGGTGCTGGTCACGCACGACCACGGCGACCATGTGGGCGAAGCCGCGCCAATCTGCCGCGCGACCGGAGCCATGTTGGGAGCCGTCGTGGGCACGGCGTGCAAACTGGCGCAAGCCGGCGTGCCCGAAGCGCAGATACTTAACGGCATTGGCTTCAACATGGGCGGAACCATGGAGCACAAGGGCATCAGGGCCACCATGACCCAGGCTTTCCATTCCAGCGATTCCGGCGCTCCGGCGGGCTACATCATTGAAATGCCCGACGGTCTCGTGGTTTACCACGCGGGCGACACCTGCATTTTCAGCGGCATGGAACTCTGGGGGCAACTTTATTCCATTGATGTGGCCCTGCTGCCCATTGGCGGCGCGTTCACCATGGACGCCCGCCAGGCCGCTCTGGCCTGCAAGCTGCTGGGCTGCAAATCGGTCATTCCCATGCACTGGGGCACTTTTCCTGTGCTGGCGCAGAGCACTGAGGATTTTCAGGCGCAACTGGCCAGGGTCTGCCCCGGTTGCGACTGCATGGCCATGCGGCCCGGCCAGAGCCTGTCCCTTGCATGAGCGGCGCATGCGTTCCATTGCCGCCGCCGCTTCCGCCGTCATGGAAAAAACGCCCCTGATGACGCCATCGCGGAGCAAGCCCGCGACTTGCGCTTATCATGACTCGCGCGCAAAGGCAGGAGCGACTTTTCACGTTGAAAGGCCCGCAGCGCGACAGGCAGGCCGTTCCGCCGCCCAGGCCGCGCCGGTCTGCGGGCCTCCCGCGCGGCTTCTGGATGCGAATGTGACCGGGCGGCTTCACCAGAGCATAATCCACGCCCGCCATATTTTTGCGCTGATATTGATAATAAATCTTATCTTGTCAGAAGCCGCCAAATGGGGTAGGCTGACCTTCCATTGAAGCAGCAATAGCGGAGCGAGGCATGGCCTGCAAAAAAAATATCTCTGTTTATCTCATCGCGTTTTGTCTCTTTCTGGGCGGCGTGGGTTATCTGGCCTATTCCGGCTTTTCGGAAAACAGCGTTTATTTTCTGAATGTGTCCGAGGCCAAGGCCGCCACGCCGGAAAAGCTGACCGCCGCCCGCCTGTTTGGCACTGTGGCTTCGCAGGGCATTGAAAAACACCGGGGAGGGCTGGGCGTCACCTTCAGCCTTGAAGACAAGGACAACGCCAGCCAGACCATCGTGGTCAGCTACAGCGGCGTCGTGCCTGACACCTTCAAGCCCGGGGCGGAAGTCATTGTGGAAGGGGGCATGGGGTCGGAGGGCCGCTTCACGGCCAAAACCCTGATGACCAAATGCCCTTCCAAGTACCAGAAAGAAAACCGCACCAGCTAGCCCACGCGGCCAGGCGCCCCCAGGGGCGCTCCGCGGTCCCGCCGCGAAGCCCGCCCGGGCCTCGCGCCCCTCATGCACGCGTTAAAGGAGCCACATGTACGTTTTTGCCTATGCCATGCAACTTCTGGCCCTGCTTTGCGCCCTTGGCGGCGGCGGCATGGCTTTGCTCCAGCTCTGGCAGGGGCGCGGCGACAGCCCGCGCCTGGCGGAAAAAGCCCACTGGCTCATCAGCGGCGCGCTGCTGCTGGCGTCGGCCCTGCTGCTGCACGCGCTCTTCTGGCATGATTTCAGCCTGCAATATGTGGCCAGCTACACGGACAGGATTCTGCCGGTCTTCTACCGCCTGACCGCCTTCTGGGCCGGTCAGCCCGGCTCCATGCTCTTCTGGGCGCTGGCCGTGGCCCTGAGCGGCAGCATTTTCGCCTGCACCCGGGCCTGTCGCCGCCTGAGCCCCGCCACCCGCCTCTGGTACTGGACCTTCTTTTACACAATCATGGCCTTTTTCACCCTGATTCTGACCAACTGGAGCAACCCCTTCCTGATGCAGAGCCCGGCCCCGGCTGACGGCAACGGGCTGAACCCCCTGCTTCAGAATCCGGGCATGATTTTTCACCCGCCCCTGCTCTTTCTGGGATACGGCGGTTTTACCGTGCCCGCCTGTCTGGCCCTGGCCCAGGCGCTTTCCCACGGGAAGGACAGCGAAGGGCCCTGGTTTCGTCTGACGCGGCCCTTCATCATCCTGGCCTGGCTTTTCCTTACGGCGGGCATCGTGCTGGGCGCGTGGTGGGCGTATATGGAGCTGGGCTGGGGCGGCTACTGGGCGTGGGACCCGGTGGAAAACGCCTCCCTGATTCCCTGGCTCATGGGCACGGCCGCCCTGCACACCCTGATCGTTGAAGAACGGCGGGGCAAGCTGGGCCGGGTCAATGTCGCCATGATGTCCCTGACCACGGTATCGGCCTTTTTCGCCACCTATCTGGTGCGCAGCGGGGTCATTGATTCGGTGCACGCCTTTGGCGACGGCAGCGTGGGCACGCCCCTGACCGTTTTTGTGCTGGCCGGGCTGGCGGTCACCTTCTGGGCGGCCTGCGCGGCCCCGCGCGAGGGCGGGCCCCTGGCCGGGCTGGACAGCCGCGAGGGTTTGCTGACTCTGGTGGCCTGGGTGCTGCTGGCTCTGGCGGCCATTATTCTGACCGCCACCATGTGGCCGGTGATCAGCAAGCTCTGGACCACAGCCCCGCGTGGTCTGGACGCCAATTTTTACAACCGGGTCTGCCTGCCCCTGGGCGCGCTGCTGCTGGTCATGATGGCGGCCTGCCCCTGGCTCGGCTGGAACGGCGGCCTGCGCGACAAGGGGCGTTTTTTCGCCGTGCTGGGCGCCTTTGCGGCCGCCGCCGCGGTCATCTGGGCGCTGGGCTACCGCCGGCCCACGGCTCTGCTGAGCGCATCCGCCGCCATTGGCATTGCCCTGGGCGTGGCGCTGCTGCTGGCTGACAGCGCCGTCCGCCGCAGGCCCGCCAGCCTGGGCGCGCTGGGCGCGCATCTGGGGCTGGCCCTGGCCGCGCTGGGCATCGCCTTTTCCGGCCCGTACACGCAAGACAAGGAAATGCTGCTGGCCAAGGGCCAGAGCGAACAGGTGGGCGGCTATGTCGCCACTCTGCTGGACATTCAGGACGGCCGCCAGCCCGGTTACGAGTATATCGCGGCCCGCCTGCAAATCAGCAAGGACGGCAAAACCCTCGGCGTCATCGCGCCGGAACGCCGCATATACGACAAGTTCGGCAACATGCAGTTCTCCGAGGTGGATGTCATTCCGGGCCTCGGCAATGAGATTTACGGCTCCCTGCTGGGGCTGGACGAGGATTTGCGCGTGCTGGTCAAGGTCAGCGTGGAACCGCTGGTCAACTGGATATGGATCGGCGGCGCGCTGATGTGCCTGCTGCCCCTGCTGGGCCTGCGCCGCCGGGCTTTCCCTACGGAAAAGCCCGAAGACAGCGGCGGGCCGGATGACGGCAGGCCCTGAAGCCGGGAGGCCCGCCCATGCTTGAGCTTGACCGCGTCGCCAAACTCTACGGCGCCAAAGTGATCTTCAAGAATGTGAGCTGCGCCTTCACGGCGGGCAGCGTCTCGCTGCTGGTGGGCGCCAATGGCGCGGGCAAGAGCACCCTGATGCGGATCATGGCCGGGCTTTCCCGACCCAGCGCGGGCAGCGTGCGCCTGGCGGAATCCGGTCGGGGCGCGGACGGCCCGCGCCTGGGCTATCTGGGGCATGCCACCTTTCTTTATCCCGGCCTCACGGCTCTGGAAAATCTGGCCTTTTGGCGCGCGGCTCACGGTCTGCGCCTGTCCCAGGCCGATCTGGCGACCATGCTGGAGCGGGTGGGGCTGGCGGCTCACGCCCACGAGCGCGCGGGCGTTTTTTCGCGCGGCATGGCTCAGCGTCTCAATCTGGCGCGCGTGCTCATGCTGGAGCCGGAACTGCTGTTGCTGGACGAGCCGGGGGCCGGCCTGGACGCGGCCTCTCTGGCGCTTCTGCGCCGCGAGATAACGGCCGCCCGCCAGCGGGGGGCCTGCGTGGCGCTCATCAGCCATGATCTGGCCGGGGATGCGCCCCTGGCCGACCGCCTGCTGCTTCTGGCCGACCGCAGGCTGGCCTATGACGGCCCGCCGGCGGCCTTTGCCGGTTTTGACGCGCCCGCTGACGCTGGCGAGGAGGCCGGCATATGCTGCGCCTGACCCTGGCCGTGGCCCGCAAAGACCTCGCCCTGACCCTGGCCAGGGGCAGCGGTCTGATTCAGGCGCTTTTGCTCGGTCTGCTGCTGCTTTTTGTGTTCAGCCTGTCGCAGGGCATCGGCGAACGCCTGAGCCCGCAGGCCGCGGCGGCGGTGTTCTGGCTGAGTTCGGCCTTCTGCCAGGTGCTGATATTCAATCAGCTCTATGCGCTGGAAGAGGTCAACAACGCCCGCCTGGGCCTGCTGCTTTGCCCCGCGCCCATTCAGGGCGTCTGGCTGGGCAAGGCGCTGGCCGGCCTGCTGCTTTTGCTGCTGGCCCAGGTCATCTTTTTGCCCGCGTCCGTCATTTTTCTGGGGCAGGAGATTGGCGGGCCCCTTCCGCCGGGTCTGGCGGTTCTGCTGCTGGCGGATGTGGGCATGTGCGCCCTGGGTTCGCTGCTGGGGGCTTTGGCGCAGGGCCAGGCGGCGCGCGAGTCATTGCTGAGTATCGTGCTTTTTCCTCTGCTCACGCCCCTGCTGCTTGCCGGCATCGGCGTGGGCGCGCAGACCTTGGGGGCCGCCTCGCCGGACGGGCCGGGCGGCTGGCTGGGCGTGGCCTGCGCCTTTGACGCGGTTTTTGTGGGGACCGGGCTGCTGTTGTTCAGCTTTATTTACACGGGGGACGAATAAATGCCGCAACTTCTGGCCCTGCTGGGCGGGCTGGCCTTTGCCTGCTGTCAGTGGCTGATCTATGTCTACGCCCCGGAAGAGGCCACGCTGGGACTGATCCAGAAGATTTTCTACATTCACCTGCCTCTGGCCTGGTGGGCGCTGATCAGCTTCTTTGCGGTCTTTTTGGGTTCCGTGGCCTATCTGCTGCGCCGCAGCGCCGGCGCGGACAGGCTGTGCGCCGCCGCCGCCGAGGTGGGCGTGCTGTTCAGCGGCCTGGCGCTGATCACCGGCATGCTCTGGGCGCGTAAATCCTGGGGCGTCTGGTGGACCTGGGACCCGCGTCTGAGCACCACCCTGATCATGTGGTTCGTCTATGCGGGCTATCTGGTGCTGCGCGGTCTTGACCTGCCGCCGCAGCGCAAAAGCCTGGTCTGCGCGGTGGTGGGCGTGGCGGCCTTTCTGGATGTGCCGCTGGTCTTTGTTTCAGCCCGCATCTGGCGCTCCATCCATCCGGCGGTATTCGCCGCCGAAGGCGGAGGGCTGGAGCCGGAAATGAGGCTCACGGTCATCGCCTGCGCGCTTTCCTTCGGCCTGTTCTGGGGCGGGCTGGTCTGGCTGCGCAAACGCCAGCTTGACCTGCGCGCCCGACTTGAGGCGCTGGCCGTCCGCGCCGACAAGTCCGCCGCCTAACGCGCTTTTCACGGAGGATATATGGATACCCTTGCCTGGATCATCATCGCCAACGCCGCCGTCTGGATCGGCCTCGGCGCGTACCTGGCCTTTCTGGCCGCGCGGCAGCGCGCCCTGGCCGCCCGCCTGAGCCAATGGGAGACGCTCAATCATGACTGATCTGCCCAAGCTCAACGGCCCGGCGCGCGCCCTGGTTCTGTTGCTGGCCCTGGCGCTGGCCGCCATGCTGGCGATTTCTCTGGCGGAGCGTTTTCGCAATCCGCACCTTACCGTGCAGGTTCGACAGACGCCCCAGGCTCCCGCGGGCATGGGCGACGCCGTGGGCGCGCTCATGCAGGAAGTGGCCCAAAACCCCAAAAACATGGAGGCCATGATCCGCCTGGTTGAGGCCCTGATGAGCGTCCAAAACTGGGAAGCCGCAGAAACCTTTGCCCAGCGCGCCATGACCCTGAACCTGAACAACCCCCAGCCCGTTTATCTGCTGGGCGTCATCAGGCACAATCAGGGCAGACACAAAGAGGCCGCCGAACTTCTGGAAAAGGTGGCCGTCATGCGCGACAGCGCCTCGGTGCGTTACAGCCTGGGCGTGCTCTACATCCATTTTCTCAACGATTCCAGGCGCGGCGTGGAGCATCTGAGCGCGGGGCTGCGCGACCCCGCGGCCAGCGAAGAGCTTAAGAAGGGCATCCGCGAAGAGCTGGAAAAAGCCCCCCCGCCGCATGTGGATGAGGCCGGCGCGACGCCGGAGCCGGGGCCGCGTACGCAAACGGCCAGGCCCGCCACGGGCGGCAAAAAGGCCAAGGACGGCGGCGGAAAGGCCGCGCGCCCCTGACCTCGCCCCTGTTCCGTTGTCAGGCCCGCTCCTTGTTCACAAGTTGCGGGCTTGCCTCTTTTTTTCTCAGGTTGTAGGTTGACCGCAAAAAGCATGGACATTTCCCGACCGGCTGGCGTCCTTCAAGCCTCCGGCGTCGTACTGACCAGCACTGAGGAGCATATGGCCCGCCGCAAAAGCAAGAAAAGCCCCAAGCCCGCGCCTGTGAGCGGCGCGCCAGGCGTCGCCGTTTCCGCGTTGCGGGACTGCCCAGACACGCCCCGGACAAGCGCGCCCTCCGGCATGGTGCGCAAAAGCTCCTGCCTCATGGGCATGCTGCTGGCTCTGGCGCTGGGGCTTTGTCTGGGCAGTTTGCTGCCCGGCCTGCTCACGGATCGCGCCCCGAACGGGCCCCCGGCGTCTCCCGCGCCGCAGGCGGCCCGCCCCGCGCAGGAAAATCCGCAGCCCATCCCTCAGGAATTGCTCCAGAAGATCAGCGAGCTGGAAAAAGCCCTGCAAAACAGTCCCGAAGACGCCGCGCGCTGGGCGGCTCTGGGCAATCTGTATTTTGACGCGGGGCAGGTCCGGCAGGCCGTTGCGGCCTATGAGCGATCCTTGGCGCTCGCGCCGGGCAATCCCGACGTGCTTACGGATCTGGGCATCATGTACCGCGAGAGCGGGGCTTACGAACAGGCCGTGAACAGCTTTCGCAAGGCGACGGACGCCAGCCCCGGCCATGAAAACGCCCTGTTCAACGAAGGCGTGGTGCTCTATTACGATCTGCACCGCAAGGAAGAGGCCACGCGGGCCTGGCAGCGCCTGCTGAAGGTCAACCCCGGCGCCCGCTCGCCCGATGGGCAGCCGGTGTCCGAGATGATCAAGCATCTGCATTAGGGTGAACTGCCTTTGCAAAAGGCGTGAGCTTCCGGCCGGTCGCGAGTTCGGACGTCCGTGCCGGGTGAGCCTGAAAACGCGTTTTTCGGGCGCTTGCCCCGCTCTGCGGGGAAATGCGACGCCGCTTTTGAAAGTGTGGCGTTCAAAAGCAAAATACTCTAGTGTCCAATTGCAAAAATTCTTCGCAGAATTCTGCGCAGAATTTTTGCAATCGGACGCTATATCCGTTGCGCCGCAGGCGAGCAGCGCAGAAAGGCGAAACGCCTCCGCGGCGCCGCGGAAAGCCAGCTCACATGACAGGCGGAAACATTATGGCATACCTTCTTTCCGGCACGGCCCGCCTTCGGGTTCTGCCCGTCGTTTTTCTGTTGTGCGCGCTCTGCCTCGGCTGGAGCGGGGATCCGCAGGCCCGGGCCATGCTGCCCGCGACGCCGGGCGCGCCCAGCGCCCCTCTTTTGCCCTATCTGGACTATCTGCTGGATGAAACCGGCACCCTGGATGTGGAGGAGGCCGCCGCCGCGGACAAAGCCGGAGAATACCGCCCCCTGGCCCTCAAGGCGCTGCCTCGCGCAAGCGGGGTCGTGTGGCTGCGCTTCACGCTGGCCCCCCTGACCGGAGACGCCAGGCCCGCCACCCTGCTGCTGGATATGGGCGAAAGCGTGCCCGGCATGCCCCTGCTTTACGAGCCTGTGGTCAACAGCCTGAGCGGGGCGCCGGAGTGGCGCGAATCCGCCCCGGCCCAGCGTAATGTGCTGCTCCTGCCTGAAGCGGACAAAGAGGCGCAGACGTGCTATATCCGTCTGGACGGTCTGCCCGGCCTGTGGTTTGCGCCCATGATGCGCACGCCGCAAAACGCCGCCGGCAACTGGGGCGGCCTGTCGAGCACGGCGGCCAGCCTGGCCCTGGGCGTGGTCATGCTGCTCTGCCTTTTGCGCGGCCTGTCCGAAAAAGGCCAGTGGCGCGTCTGGACGGCCCTGTATGTGGCCGTTGCGCTGGCCCAGGGCATCATGGGCATGCCCGCTTCCGGCTCCGGCCATATCGGGCTGGGCCAACTGGGGGCCGTGCTGGCGCCGGGCATGGCCCTGATGCTGCTGCCCCATGTGGGCCGCCATTTGATGCGCACGCGAGAGCGCTCGCGCGTGCTGGACATCCAGTTGCTGCTGCTCTCTTTGCCCGGCGCGGCCCTGGCCCTCCTGCCCCTTCTGCCGGACTTCGCCTGGCTGACCCGCTATCTTGACCTCTGGCCTCTGGGCGCCCTGATTTTCGTGCCCACCGCGCTGGGGGCCTGGATCATGGGCCTGGGCGGGGCCAAGCGTTTTCTGCTGGGCTGCCTGCTGCCGCCGCTTTTTGTGGCCTGCGGCATTCTGGGGCTGGACAGCGGCATTGCTGACGCCAATTTGCTGGCTTCGACCCCGCTTTGGGGCACGGCGCTCAGCGCGTTGCTCATCGCCGCCACCAGAGCGCCGCACGACATGGCGGCGGAACAGCCCGACGCGGATACAGCGGTCGAAAAGACGCAAGCCGGGCCTGACGACGCCATCACGCTGGATCAGCCGCTGGATGACCCCAATCTGCGTCTGGCGCCTCCGGCCATGCCCGCATCTGTTCCCCCGTCAGCGCCGGACGGCGCGGAAGATGCGCGGGCAAACGCGCCGTCTCCGCTGCCGGAAAGTCTCGCCCCCAACCCGCTGGAAAACGCCCTGCGTTCGCCCCTGGATCGCCTGATGCGCGAAGGCGCGGCCCTGGGGCATTGCTCTCTGCCTCCGGCGGTGCGCCAGTATGCGGAAAACATGCTGGACGCGGCCCGTGAAATGGCCGATATCATCAGCAACCCCCGGCAATCGGAGAGGCAAGACGGCGCGACGGAAGGCGTCGCGCCCTTCAACCTTCAGCACCTGATGCGCGAAGCCCATGACGCCGTGGCCCCGGCGGCGGAAAGCGCGGGCATCGGCCTGGCCTGGTATATGCCGCCCCATCTGGGCCATATGTACGAGGGCGCGGGCGCAACCCTGAAAGAAACGCTCTGCCTGCTGCTGGAAAGCGCCGTGCGCGCCACCCGGCATGGGGCCGTGCATTTTTCGGCGCGTCGCGTGCCTGAAAGCGCCGACGCCGGCCATCTGCTCTTTACGGTTACTGACAGCGGTTCGGGCATGCCCCCGCAGGATCGTTCCAGCCTGGCGCTGACGCGCGCCTGGGAGCTGGCCGGCGCGCACAAGGGCTTTCTGGGCGTGGAATGCAGCCCGCACGGAGCCGCCATAGCCTTTACCCTGCATCTCAAATGTCTGGAGGCCGATGAAAGCGAGGCCGCGCCCGATGCGCGCGGGCAAGCCCTAGTGCTGGTCGCGGCGGAAAACGCTCTGGATCGCCAGACCCTGACCCGGATGCTGGCGAACCTGCCCTGCCGCAGCGCCGAGGCGCGCAGCCTCGCCGAGGCCCTGCAACTGCACCGGGCTGAAGCCGCTCTGCTGCTGGTGGCGCAGGGCCGGCTGGCCTCGCCTCTGGCGGGCGACATGCTGCGCCAGTTCCGCGCGGCGGCCGATGAGGCGGGTTTGCCTTTGTTCAAAGCCCTGGCCGTCACGGAAGACGACAGCCAGTGGGATCAACTGGCTGACGCCGGCTTTACCCACGCCCTGGTGGAGCCTGTGGACGGTGAAGCCCTCTGCCAGACCGTGCGGGAAATTCTGGAGGCCGCGTCGGCTGAAGGCAGGTTCCATGCTGAAGACGCCCGCGCGTCCGCCGCCGGCGCGCGGCAATCTGACGCGGAGAAAACCTCCCCCGCGCGCGACGTCGTTGCCGCTGACGCCAGCCAGGCGGCCGCAGGGGCCGCCGGTCGGCCGCCTTTGCCGGATCTGTTCGGCAGTGACGACAAGCACGGCGCTTCACCCCTGAAAATCCCCAATCTCACCGCCCTGCCCGATCTGCTGAGTTTTGCGGAATCCCTGCGTGACCCTCTGCCCGGCGCGGGAAGCGGCGGGAAAGAACGCAAAGCTGAAGACGGGCCGTCCAGCGGGCTGCCGGAAAGCGGGACTTCTCTTCCGGCTATGGATCCGCCCCCGGCTGAGGCCGCCCCGGCCCCCGGCCGCGGTCAGGACGCCCCCCCGACCGCCGCGCCCATGCCGGAAGACGGCCCGGCGGACTCCCCTGCCCCGGACGCTCCGGCAGATGAGCAGCCCGATGCCGCAGCGGAGGCCTTGGAATGCGGCGGGGCGGATGCCGCTTCCGACATTGCGGATGTTGCTGCGCGGGAAGAGTTCTCCGCCGTCGCCGGATTGGAAGGCCCGGTCTGGAGCGGGGAAGACCCGGCGGAGACGGCGGACGCCGTTTCGGATCATGCCGCGTCCGCGCGGGGAAAGCGGGCCGAAAAGCCTGAAGAAAACCATGCGGAGGCCGCAAGCGCCGCTGTGGCGGAAACTGTGCGGGACGAGGCAGAAAGCGCGCCGCAAGCCGAGTCGAAAGCGGTCGCCGACACGCCGGCATTTGCCGCTGAAGAGGGCGCTTTTATGGCTGGGGTCGATGAATCCGGCGAATCCCTTCCGCTAGTCGCGTCTGAAGCGATGGAGGCAACAACGGCCGCAGCGGACGAAACGTCCGCGCCAAACCCCGCCCCCGCACAGGCGGCGACGCCGGAAGCGCCGGAAGAATCCACGCCGGCGGAAGCGCCCCGCAAGACGGCCTTTCAGCCCGTTGGCTTTGCCGCGCGGCCAGGCGCGACCATTGTTCCCGTTCGCGCCAAAAACGCGCCCGCGCCCGAAGCCAGGGCAAACGCGACAGCCGGCGCGGCCGTCTACACCAGCCCCAGCCTGAACGCCCCCGGCGAGTGGGTGGGGGAACCCATGCCCATTGGCAGTCCCCTGGCCGGCCGCCGGCAGGAGCGGGACAGGGAAGCCGCCCCCCGGATGGAAAGCCCGTTCCGGCGGAACGGCTCTCACGATGCGCCAAAAAGCGTCTATACCAGCCCTGGCCTGCGCGCCCCCGGCGAGTGGGTGGGCGAGCCCATGCCCATTCCCCCCAAACCGGCCCCCGCGCCCTCCTCTCCCGTGACGAGGGAGGCGCAGACAACGCCGCTCTCCCGGCCTGAGCCGCCGGACACTCCCGCGGCCGCGCCATCCGCAAACGATGACGCCGCGCTGGAGGAACGCGCTTCGGGTAATTCCATCATGGACTTTATCGCCGGCGCTGAACCCGTAAAAAAAGACGCGCCTTCCCTGGCGACCCTTGTGGCGGAAGTTTCCGGCCCGGCGCGGCCCGCGACGCCCGTTCCCGCGCCGCCTCCGGCGGAGCCGGCAAACGCCGCCCCGGCGGCTTTCGCATCCGCGCCGGATTCCGCAAGCGCGCCGCGTGTTTCGCAAGCCGCCCCGGATGAAACCATCCTGCGGCTGGTGGAGCGCCTGGACGCGGCCATGGAGGACGCCCAGCGGGCCTTCCAGAGCCGTCACGGCTCTCTGGTGGGCGAGGCCGCCGGGCGCATCGCCGCTGAATCGGACGCCTTCGGCTTTCGTGTGCTGGCCCGCATGGCCCGTTGCGTGGAACAGGCCGCCAAGGCCAACGACATGAACGCGCTCAAAGATCTGCTGCCCGAACTGGCCGTGGCGGTGGAACGCAACCGCATTGCGTTGACCCCGCGCAGGTGAGGGGGCGCCTGAAGCGTTTTGCCATGAAACGCTCCCCGCTTCAGTTCTTACGTCGCCAGCAAGCGAAAAAACGCGCTTTCCCGCTTGCTGGCGACGCGCTCGCCCGCCCTCGCCCTTGCCTGAGCGAACGCCTTTTTCAATGGCGGGCTCTAACTGTGTCTCTGAATCTGGAGCGGCCTGAAACCCGCCGTGAGGCGGAAGGTAAATCCCATGTCGCACACTATCCGCCGCCGCAAGGTTGTGGCTGTTGTTCAGGCCCGGCTGGGTTCCAGCCGCCTGCCCCTGAAATCCCTGCTCTGCCTGCGCGACCTGCCGGTCATCGACTGGGTGACGCGGCGTCTGGCGCAAGCCCGCCGCCTGGATGGAATCATGGCGGCCGTGCCGGACACGGAGCTGGATCAGGCCCTTCTGGACCATCTGCGCCGGCGGGGCGTGCCCTGCATGGCCGGGCCGGAAGACGACGTGCTGGCCCGCTTCTGTCTGGCGGCCCGGCAGGCGGAGGCCGACCTTGTGGTGCGTGTCTGCGCGGACAATCCCCTGATCTGGGGCGAGGCCGTGGATCGGCTGGTGGCGTTCTATGAAACGGCGGGCTGCGATTACGCCTACAATCATATTCCGCGCCATAACCGCTGGCCCGACGGCCTGGGGGCCGAAATTCTGTCGCGCGACCTGCTGGAAAGACTGGACGCCGAGGCCGGGCAGACCTCGCAACGGGAACACTGCCTGAATTACATCTGGGATAATGCCGACAGTTTTCGCATTGCCACCTTTGATCCGAAAGAGAACTGGCTCTGCCGCCCGGATATCAAGCTGGATATGGACCGGCCCGAAGACTTCCGGCGGCTGGCCCTGCTGCCCCTCACGCCGGACATGGACGCGCGGGCCATTGTGGAGGCGTGCGGGAAACCTCAGCCCCAGAGCGCCCGGCACTGACACCGCAAGATGCGGCCGCCCGGGAACAAGCGCCGCTCCCGCTTTACATCCGCAGTGATCCGGGCTAGCTTGAAACCCATGAACCTTCTGCGCAAAGCTCTGCAACGGTGTCGAACCCCAAGCAATACCATCAGTTGTCTCTGCCTGGAAACCATGCGCCTCTGGGGCGTCTGTTTCGGCACCCTGCGCCTGCGCTGCAAGGCCGCTCTGCTGGGCGTTTCCCTGGGGCCTGGCGTGCGCGCCCACGGCCCCGTGGGCCTTTTGCGCTGGCCGGGCGGCAGCATCAGCATCGGCGCGCGAGTCATCATGACTTCCTCCTGGCGGCGGGCCTCGGCCGCCAGCCTGAGAGCGCCCGTGCGGCTGCGCGTCTTCGGGCCGGGCGCGTCCATTGAGATCGGCGAAGAGACAGACCTGAACGGCACCTCCATCACCGCGCGTTCACAGCGCATCCGCATCGGTCGCAGCGTCATGCTGGCGCCCAACTGCGTCATAGTGGATTCCGACTTTCATGCCCTGTGGCCGCCCGAAGCGCGCAAGACCAATCCCGACTATAAGCGGGATGCGCCGGTCACAATCGGGGATTACGCCTGGATCGGCATGAACTGCCTGATTCTCAAGGGCGTGAGCATTGGCGAGGGGGCCATGATCGGCGCGGGCAGCGTGGTCACGCGCGATGTGCCGCCCTTTTGCCTGGCCGCGGGCGCGCCCGCGCGCGTGCTGCGCCGCCTGGGGCCGGAAGACGAAAAAAAGCGCGCGCCAGGCCCCCAGCCGGCCGGGAGCCTGACATAGACCTTACGGCGGCCCGGCCTTCGGGAGTGGGCGAATACATCGCCGCGCTGCTGGCCTCCGCGAAACTGGGCCATCAGGTCACGCATCATCGGCTGCTGCCCGGCGCGGAACCCGTTTTCGCGCCCAACCGCCTGCCCTGGCCGCGTGCCGTGGAACGGCTGCTGGAGGAGCGCGGCATCCGCTTATACAGCCATCAGGCTCTGGCCACGGATCACATCCGCGCCGGGCATGCCGTGGTGGTGGCCACCCCCACAGCCAGCGGCAAAAGCCTGATCTACAATCTGCCCGTGCTGGAACGCCGCCTGCACGACCCTGAGGCGCGGGCTTTGTATCTTTTTCCGCTCAAGGCCCTGGCCCAGGATCAGCTGGCGGCCTTCGCGGCCCTGACCGCCGCCTGGCCCCAGGCGGCCCGGCCCGCCGCCGCGCTGTACGACGGCGACGCCAGCGACCACTTCCGGCGCAAGATTCGGCGCGACCCGCCTACGGTGCTGGTCAGCAATCCAGAAATGCTGCACCTGGGCATTTTGCCCCACCACGAACAGTGGGCCGCCTTTCTGGCGGGCCTGAGCTTTGTGGTGGTGGACGAGGCCCACACCTATCGGGGCGTGTTCGGGGCGCACATGGCTCAGGTTTTCCGGCGGCTGAACCGGCTGGCCGGGCGCTACGGCGCCCGGCCCACCTATGTGCTCTGCACGGCCACGGTGGGCAACCCCGGCGAGCTGGCGACCGGGCTCATCGGCATGGACGACGCTACAGGCCACGGCCAGGCCGCGCCGGTGGTCATTGATCAGTCCGGCGCGCCGCGCGGGCCGCGGCATTTCGTTTTTCTCAACCCTGAGCAAAGCCCGGCCACGGCGGCCATTGATCTGCTCAAGGCGGCGCTGGCCCGCAATCTGCGCTCCATCGTTTACTGTCGTTCTCGCCGGATGACAGAGCTGATCAGTCTTTGGGCGGGCAGCCGATCCGGCCCGTACAAGGAGCGTATTTCCGCCTACCGCGCAGGTTTTTTGCCTGAAGAGCGCCGGGCCATTGAAGCCCGCATGGCATCGGGCGAACTTTTGGCCGTGGTCAGCACCAGCGCTCTGGAACTGGGCATCGACATCGGCGGCCTGGATATCTGCATTCTGGTGGGCTATCCCGGCACGGTCATGGCGACCCTCCAGCGCGGCGGGCGGGTAGGCCGGGCGCGGCAGGAGTCGGCGGTCATTGTGGTGGCCGGGGAAGACGCCCTGGATCAGTATTTTGCCCGCAATCCCGATGACTTTTTCAGCCGACCGCCGGAAAAGGCGGTGGTCAATCCAGACAACGAAGTCATCCTGGCCCGCCATCTGGAATGCGCGGCCGCCGAACTGCCCCTGGCCGCTGACGACCCCTGGCTGCGCTCGGCGGGCGCGCGCCGGGCCGTGCGCGAGCTGTGCGCCAAAGGTCTGCTGCTGCAATCCGCCGACGGCGCGCAATGGCTGGCCGCGCGCAAACGGCCCCAGCGCCTGGTGGACCTGCGCGGCACGGGCCAGAGCTACAGCATTGAAAATCAGGACGGCGCGATAATCGGCTCGGTGGACGGTTTCAGGGCCTGGCGCGAGACGCATCCCGGCGCGGTCTACCTGCACCGTGGCCGCACCTATGTCATTGAAGAGGTGGAGCCTGGCCGGGCAAAAATTCTGGCCAGAGAGGCCAGGGTTTCCTGGTTCACGCGCACCCGCGGCCAGAAAAGCACGGATATTCTGGAAGAGACGGAACGCCGCCCCCTGGGCCGGGCTCTGGTCTGCCGGGGCAGACTGCGCATCACCGAGCGGATTACCGGCTACGAAAAACGATCCGCCTCCGGCAACCGCCTGCTGGGCATTGTTCCACTGGACGCGCCGCCCCAGGTTTTTGAAACCGAGGGCCTCTGGTATGTGATTCCAGACGGCATCCGCCTCAGCCTGGAAGAGCGCTTCCTGCATTTCATGGGCTCCATCCATGCGCTGGAACATGCCGTCATCGGTCTGCTGCCCCTTCAGGTCATGGCCGACCGCAATGACTTCGGCGGCATTTCCATCCCCCTGCATCCCCAGGTGGGCCTGCCCTGCGTTTTTGTCTACGACGGCCTGCCCGGCGGCGCGGGCCTCACCCGTCAGGCCTTTGCCGGCGCGCGCGACCTGCTGGAAGCCACCCGCCGCGCCGTGAGAGCCTGCGCCTGTGAAGAGGGCTGCCCCTCCTGCGTGCACTCGCCCAAATGCGGCTCAGGCAACCGGCCCATCAGCAAACAGGGCGCGCTGGCCTTGCTGGATGCGCTGCTCGCGCCGGGCAATGAAGGTGAAACGCTTTTCCGCAAGCTGCGCGTCAGCCCGCCCCCGGAACGGCGGGAACTTCAGGAAACGCGTCGGGCAAATCAGGGGAGCATGCCTGCGGCCACACGTCCGCCGCGGCCGGAACATGAGGAACGCATGGACAAGACTTCCGTCGCGCAGGGGCTCACGGCGCATGCTCCGACGCCGCCCCGGCATTATGTGGTTTTTGACGTGGAAACGCGGCGTTCCGCCGCCGAGGTGGGCGGCTGGCACAAGGCCGGGCAAATGGGCGTAAGCGTGGCCGTGCTTTACGACAGCCTGGCCGACGAGTATTTTTCCTACAGCCAGGACGCGTTGCCCGGCCTGTTCGACCGCCTGCGCGCCGCCGATCTGGTGGTGGGCTTCAACAGTCTGCGCTTTGACTACGCGGTGCTCGCGCCCTTTGCCCCCTGCGCGCTGCGCGACCTGCCCAGTCTGGACCTCTTGCAGCGCGTGCAGGAACGTCTCAATTACCGGGTTTCGCTTGACAATCTGGGTCAGGCCAGCCTGGGGGAACCCAAAAGCGCCGATGGCCTGCAGGCCCTGCGATGGTGGAAGGAAGGCCGCTGTGAAGAAATCGCGGCCTATTGCCGTAAGGATGTGGAGCTGACCCGCCGCCTCTACCTCTTCGGGCTGCGTGAAGGCTATCTGCTGTTCAGCAACAAGGCCGGACAACGCGCGCGCGTGCCTGTGGATTTTCGGAAACGGCCATGAACGAATGTCTGCGGGCGCGACCGGGCGCGCTCTGGCTAACGGCTGCCCGCCTCGACCCCCACGATGGTCTGGCCCCTGGCCCGCACCTGCGCGTTCTGGCCGCAGGCGGCCAGCAGCATTGCCAGGCAAAGCAGCGGAATCAGACGGCGAGTCCAGTTACGCATGCGGTTTCTCCTGCGAAATACGGGCGCCGGCGGGCACGTCGTCGGTAATCCAGACATTGCCGCCGATGACCGCGCCGGAACCGATGGTCACCCGTCCCAGAATGGTGGCCCCGGCATATACCGTAACATTGTCCTCCAGCACCGGATGCCGGGGAATGCCCTTGGTCAGGGTGCCGTCGGCATTTTTGGGAAAAGACAGCGCCCCCAGCGTCACGCCCTGGTACAGGCGGCAACCGCGCCCCAGAACGCTGGTTTCGCCGATGACCACGCCTGTGCCGTGATCGATGAAGAAATCTTCGCCGATGGTCGCGCCGGGGTGAATGTCAATGCCCGTGCGCGAGTGGGCCATTTCGGAGATGATGCGGGGAATCACCGGCACTTTGAGCCTGTAGAGCACATGCGCGATGCGGTGGTGCAGCATGGCGCGCATGGAAGGATAGCAGAAAATTGTCTCGCCGGGGCTGGTGGCCGCCGGGTCGCCCTCATAGGCGGCCTGGGCGTCGCCCGCCAGCAGGCGGCGGATTTCGGGCAGGCTCTCCATGAAGCCCAGAGCCTCGGCAGCGCCCCTGTTTTTGCAGGCCGCGCAGGGCTCGGACGCCTGCCCGCCCTCGCAGGAAAAGCAGAAGCCGCGCATGATCTGCTCGCTCAGCAGGTGATAAATGGAATCCAGATTGGCCGAAAGATGATAGCGCATGGATTCGCGCCGTACCCTGGCGGGGCCGAAATAGCCCGGAAAGATGGCCGCGCGCAGACGTTCCATGATTTCCCGCAGCGCGTCCAGCGAAGGCATGGCCGCGCCCTGGGCCGGACGGTGCCAGACAATATCCAGAGAGGATGGATGGCAAAGACGTTCCACCACCGCATCCAGTTCCGGCATGGTCACGGCCTTGTCGTCATAATTTTTGCTCATGGGCGATATCCTGTTGTTTTTCCTCTTGTACACGGCCTGCGGCCCGCCCGCAACGGCTTTGCCGCCACCGGCGGAGTTCGCGCCGGAGCAGGCCGGGGGGCGGGCCCGCCGGCCGCATTTGCCCGTCCGGCGCGAGACGTGTATGCTGAGGATTGAGGAATTTATCCGCAACGCGACAAAAAGGTTGAAACCGCTTATGAAGCAGGTTGTCATTCACACCGACGGCTCCTGCCTGGGCAATCCCGGCCCCGGCGGCTGGGCCGCCGTGCTGCGTCTGGAAGGCACGGAACACCGCAGGGAACTGTCGGGCGGCTTCCGCCTGACCACCAACAACCGCATGGAGATCACCGGCGTGCTGGAAGCCCTGGCCGCCCTCAAAGAACCCTGCGCGGTGGAACTGTATACGGATTCGCAATACGTCCGCAATGCGGTTGAAAGGGGTTGGCTCAAATCCTGGCAGAAAAAAAACTGGGTCAAGGCTGACAAAAAGCCGGTCAAAAACGTGGATCTCTGGCAAAGGCTGCTGCCCGAGCTGAACCGTCACGCGGTGCGTCTGCACTGGTTGCGCGGGCACACGGGCCACGCCGAAAACGAGCGCTGTGACGCGCTGGCGCGCGCCTTTGCCGGGCAGAGGGGCCTGCCGCCGGACCCCGGCTTTCGGCCTGAAAACGTCTGACGCCGCCGCGCCATGCTGCCGAACCCCGACGCCCCTCTTTCCCTGGCAGCCCTCTGGCATGCCCTGTTCTGGCCCATGCTGCGCCTGCTGCTGGGGCTGGCCGCGGGCCTGCTTGTCGCCAACCTGCTGGAGGCCCTGCGCTGGACGCGCCATCTGGCCCGCCTGGCCGCGCCCCTGGCCCGCGCGGCCCATCTGCGCGACGTGGCCGGGGCCTCTTTTTCCCTGGCTTTTGTTTCGCCGGCGGCGGCCAACGGCCTTTTATCCGACAGCCATGCGGCGGGCGAGATATCGAGCCGCGAACTGATGCTGGCCAATCTTTTCAACAGCCTGCCCGCCTATCTGGTGCACGCGCCCACCATTTTTCTGCTGACCTGGCCGGTGCTGGGCGCGCCCGCCGCGCTGTATGTGGGCCTCACCCTGCTGGCCGCCGCCGGGCGCACCGGCTTTACCGTGCTGCTGGCGCGCCGCCTGCTACCGCCGCCCGCGCCGGGCCGCCTGGTCTGCAAGACAGGCGATACGGCGCGAACGGACTGGGGCGCCGCCCTGCGCAAAGCCTGGGGGCGTTTTCTCCGCCGTCTGCCCAAACTCGTGTATTTCACGGCGCCGGTCTATGTGCTGATGTACCTTTTGCAGCGCTACGGCTTTTTCAGCCTGGCCGAGGCATGGCTGGCCGCGCATATGGGCTGGCTTTCCTTTCTCAAGCCCCAGGCCATGGGCATCATCGCGCTGCATCTGGCCGCCGAACTGGGCGCGGCGCTGGGCGCGGCGGGCAGCGTGCTGCAGGCCGGCGGGCTTGCGCCGCGCGATGTGGTTCTGGCCCTGATGGTGGGCAACATATTGTCCACCCCCATGCGGGCCATCCGGCATCAGTTGCCGTCCTATACGGGTTTTTTCCGGCCGGCTCTGGCCCTGCGCCTGGTTCTGGCCAACCAGGGATTGCGCGCCGCCAGCATGGCGCTGGCGACGCTGCTGTACTATTATCTGTCATGAAAGGGAGCGCGCGTTCAGGCTCAAAACCGCAACGGAACGGCCTGTCGCCCCTCCACGGCACGGCGCGAAGCATGCTCATTCCTTGTGGGCGCAACGGAGAAAACAGTATGCCGATATCTGAAACGGAAACACGGATGCGAATCGTCAGACCGGAACATGCGGGGGCGCGCGTGACGGTGCGCGTGCAGCCTGAAGAGAGCCTCCTTTCCCTGCCCCGGCCCAAAACCGCCCGGCAATTGCTGGAGGCTCTGGGTCTGGCCGAGGAAAGCGCCCTGGTGGCCCGACAGGGCCAATTGCTCACGCCTGACCGCCGCATCTGGCCGGGCGATGAACTGCTCGTGCGCAAGGTGGCCTCGTCGGGCTAAGGCGCATTGCATTCGCTTCCGGCGGTCGCGAGAGCTGGCCGCCGCGCGTCGGCCCCGCCCCGGCCTTCGGAATCCGCTTTCGACCCCCAGAACATAAGGAGGCGCGCCATGCCCCGTTTTGCCGCCAATCTCACCATGATGTTCACGGAACTGCCCTTTCTTGACCGCTTCAGCGCGGCGGCGGATCAGGGTTTTCAATGGGTGGAATATCTTTTCCCCTACGAATTTGCGCCTGAGCATCTGGCCCGCGCGCTGGAGCGCAACCGGCTCAGGCAGGCCCTGTTCAATCTGCCGCCCGGCGACTGGGCGGCGGGGGAACGCGGCATGGCCTGCCTGCCCGACCGGGAAAAAGACATGGATGCCGCACTGGAGCGGGCATTGACGTATGCGGCGGCCCTGCATTGCCCGCGCGTGCACCTCATGGCGGGCAACCGCCCCCCTGGCGTCGACGCCGCGCGCCTGGAACAGACCTATCTGGGCAATGTCCGGCGGGCCGCCCAGCGTCTGGCCGACGCGGGGCTGGAGCTTTGCCTCGAACCCATCAACCACTACAGCATGCCGGAGTATTTTCTGCGCACCCAGGAGCAGGCCGCCGCGTATATTGAGAGGCTGAACCTGCCCAATCTGCGCCTGCAATTCGACTTTTTCCATTGCCAGATGGAGCAGGGCAACGTATCGGGCCGCTTGCGGCGCTTTTTTCCGCTTATCGGGCACTGCCAGCTGGCGGGCGCGCCGAACCGGCACGAGCCGGATCAGGGCGAGCTCAATTATCCGCATCTGCTGGCGCTGCTGGATGAACTCGGCTACCAGGGCGTGGTGGGCTGCGAGTACAATCCGGCGGGCAGAACCGAGGACGGGCTGGGCTGGATACGCCCCTGGGGCGTGCTTCCCGGTCGTTGCCGGGCGAGCTGAACAGACGTTTTCCCATATGTGAAGGAGGATGCTATGCCGCAACGGACATACGCGGTCGTGGGCCTGGGGGCCATCGGCCTGGGCATGGCGCAGTCTCTGCTGCGCGCGAACCTGAAAACCATTGGCTGCAATCGCGGCCCCAAACCCCTGGCGGCCTTCGCCGCCGGCGGCGGGCAAACCACCCATGCCCCGGCGGAAGCCGCCGCCCGTGCGGATGTGCTTTTTCTGGCCGTGGTCAACGCCGCCCAGGCGGAGGATGTGCTCTTCGGCCAGGGCGGGGCGGCCAGGGCCATGCGGGCGGGGGGTCTGGTGATCAACTGCGTCACGGTCAAGCCCGCCTTTGCCGTGGACATGGAGCGGCGTCTGGCCGGACTGGGCCTGCTGTATCTGGATGCGCCGGTTTCCGGCGGCCCGGCCCAGTCCGCCGCCGGAAAGCTGAGCATCATGGCCTCTGGTTCGCCAGACGCCTTCGCCAAAGCCGAAACCGGCCTGAAGGCCGTGGCGGCCGTGGTTCACCGCCTGGGCGACGAAGCGGGCAAGGGTTCCGCCATGAAGGTGGTCAACCAGCTGCTGGCGGGCACACATATCGCCGCAGCCGCCGAGGCCATGGCTCTGGGCCTGCGCATGGGCCTGGACGCCGGGGATGTCTACAAGGTCATCACCAGCGCGGCGGCCAATTCCTGGATGTTTGAAACCCGCATGAAACATGTGCTCAGCGGCGACTACACGCCCCTGAGCGCGGTGGATATCTTTGTCAAGGATATGGGCATCGTCAGCGAAACCACACGCGAGCAGGCCATGCCCGCGCCATTGGCCGCCGCCGCGCTACAGCAGTTTGTGGCCGCGCAGGCGCGGGGTCTGGGGCGCGAGGCCGATGCGGCGGTGATCAAGACCTTCCCCGGCATAGAGTTGCCGTCCAAAAACGGCTAAAGGCATTGGCTCCGGCGGGCACGGCTTTTGAAATGGTAACATTTCAAAAGCAAAAAGCTCTGGGGTCAGGCTTGCCCGGCGACGCCGCACCCCCTCATGCTTCCTGGCCGGCATCCCGCCGGGCAAAGCTGTAGCCGGCCTCCAGGGCCTGGGCGTTGACCGGAATCAGTCTGGAGTAATGCGCGCTGACCACGCGCTTGAGCGCCTCTTGCACCGCCGCCAGCGGCAGAGCGTCCGTAGCCTTGAGCCAGGCCCCCAGGGCCACCATGTTGGCCAGCTTCACATTGCCCAGCCCATGGGCCATGTCATTGGCCGGAATGCAGACGCTGCGCAGCCTTTTGTCCAAAAGGCCCTCTCTGATCAGCGAGGCGTTGACGACCTGCACGCCGTCCTTGCGCAAGCGCGGCTGAAACTTGTCCAGCGACGGTTCGTTGAGCACAATGACGGACATGGGTTCACGCACCAGGGGCGAAGCGATGGGGCGGCTGTCCAGCACCACGGTGCAGTTGGCCGTGCCGCCGCGCATTTCAGCGCCGTAAACAGGAATGAAGCTCACTTCCAGGCCGTGCTCCATAGCGGCCTGCGCCAGCAGATTGCCGATCAGCATCACCCCCTGACCTCCGAAACCGGCCATGATCACGTCCTGATACTCAGCCACGGGGAGCCTCCTTGGCCTGTCCGGCGTCCGCCGGCCCGGTCGCGGTCGCGTCCTTGAACACGCCCAAGGGAAAGACCGGCATCATCGCCTCGGCGATGCGCCTGTTGGCCGCCACCGGGTCCAGATGCCAGTTGGTGGGGCACCCCGAAAGCAGCTCCACAAAACCGAAGCCCAGACCGTCGAGCTGCGCTTCAAAAGCCTTGCGCATGGCCCTTTTGGCCGCGAGCACATGCTTGACCGAATCCAGGGCGCAACGCTCGGCATAGGCCACGCCGTCAAGCTGCGCCATGATCTCGGCCAGACGCACCGGCCCGCCCTCATTGCTCAGAGAGCGGCCCTGGCATGTGGTGGTGGTTTTCTGACCCACCAGGGTGGTTGGGGCCATCTGCCCGCCGGTCATGCCGTAGACCGTATTGTTGATGAAGATGGCGGTGATCTTTTCGCCCCGGTTGGCCGCGTGCAACGATTCGGCCAGACCGATGGCGGCCATGTCGCCGTCGCCCTGATAGGTGAACACCACAGCGTCGGGCCTGGCCCGGCGCACCCCCGTGGCCACGGCGCAGGCCCGACCGTGCGGCGCCTCCAGGCCATCCACATTGAAGTAATCATAGGTAAAGGTCGCGCAGCCCACCGAGGCCACCAGTATGGCCCTGTCGGCCACGCCCAGTTCATGCAGCACTTCGCAGACCAGACGGTGGGCGATGCCGTGATGGCAGCCGGGGCAATAGTGGGTGGGCCTTTCGTTGAGAACAGGGGTGACGTCAAACGCCAGGCGTTCGCCCGGCCGCGGCCGCAGCGCGTCGGCTGATTCTGAAAGCCGGTTCATGATTCTTTCTCCTTGAGAACCCGGAGGATGGGCTCCGTCAGCTCGTCCGCGCCGATGAACAGGCCGGGCATGACCCCGTGCCAGGAGACGGCGGCCTTTCCGCTGAGCGCCAGAAGCACGTCTTCGACCATCTGGCCGGTATTCTGCTCGATAACCAGAAAGCGCCGTCCCGGCGCCAGGGCGCGCAGGGCTTCAGCGGGAAAGGGGTAAAGGGTCACGGGCCGGAACAGACCCGGCTTATGCCCCTCGGCGCGCAAACGGCGGATGGCGCCGCGCGCGATACGGGCCACGGAACCGAAGGCCACCACGATCAGTTCGGCGTCATCCGTATCCGTCTGCTCAAAGGCGCATTCCGCGCGCATGGCCGCGTATTTTTCCATCAGCAGGCGGTTGCGCCCGGCCAGAGCCCCCTCGGCCAGATACACTGATTTGAGCAGACGCGGGGCCGCGCCTTCGCCGCGCCTGCCATAACCCTCCAGCCGCCAGTCTCTGGACAGCGCCCGGACGGCTTCGGGAGGCAGGGCGTCTTTGGGCGGCTCGCGGCGCACGGGCTCCTTGATCTGGCCCACAATGGCGTCGCCCAGCACCATGACCGGGTTGGCGTATTTGAAGGCCAGGGCGAAGGCCCGGAACATGAGGTCGTAGCACTCCTGCGCCGTGGCCGGGGCCAGCACCAGATTGCGGTGGTCGCCGTGCCCGCCGCCCTTGACCGCCTGAAAATAATCGCCCTGAGAGGGGCCGATGTCTCCCAGCCCCGGGCCGCCGCGCTGCATGTTGACGATGACGCCCGGCACATGACTGCCGGCCATGTAGGAAATGGCCTCCTGCATCAGCGAGATGCCGCAGCCGGAGGACGATGTCATGGCCGGGACGCCGCAGGCCGCCGCGCCCAGCAGCATGTTGGAGGCGGCCACTTCGCTTTCGGCCTGCACGAAAGACCCGCCACGCTCCGGCAGCAGCACGGAGAGAGCCTCGGGGATTTCATTCTGCGGCGTGATGGGATAGCCGAAATAGCAGCGGCAGCCCGCGTCCACCGCGCCGAAAGCCACGGCCTCATTGCCCTTGATCAGCACGCGTTCCGTCTGGGGCGCGCTCATGCCGCGCCCCCTGTTGACGAGCTTTTGCCCTTGACGCTTCTGAAAACCCGGATGGCCGCGTCCGGGCACATGACGGCACAGGCGGCGCAGCCCGCGCACTGGCCGTCCATCAGCATAATTTCATATCCCTGGCGGTTAAAGCGGCCCGACGGGCGGATAATATGCACGGGGCACGCCTCCACGCAGAGACGGCAGCCCTTGCAGCGCTCTTCCAGAAAAACTATTCGCGACATATGTTTTTTGCGCTCCTTGCGGCGTCTTCGCCGGCATTGCGCCCGCAACGGACGGGGCCGGAGAGTTGGCCGGGCTATTTGATAAGCATGGCGTCCCCATAGGAGAAAAAGCGGTAGCCCCTGGCCACGGCTTCGGCATAGGCGGCCAGCGTGCGCTCACGCCCGGCAAAGGCTGAAACCAGCATGAGCAGCGAAGACTCCGGCAGGTGAAAGTTGGTCAGTATGGCGTCCACCACGCGGAAGCTCCTGCCGGGATAGAGAAAAATGTCTGTCCAGCCCGTATAGGGCTGCACCCGGCCGCAGAGTTCGGCCACACCCTCCAGGGCCCGCACGCTGGTGGTGCCCACGGCCGCCACGGGGCGGCCCCTGGCCCTGGCCCTGGCCACGGCCTCGGCGGTGGCCTCCGGCACTTCCACATATTCGCGGTGCATGCGGTGGCCGCGAATGTCTTCGCCGCGCACCGGGCTGAAGGTGCCGTACCCCACATAAAGGGTCACTTCGGCCCATTCAAAACCCCGCGCCTCCAGTTTTTCGCGCATGGCCGGGGTAAAATGCAGGCCGGCCGTGGGCGCGGCCACGGAACCGCTTTTGTCGTCCCTGGCGTAGATGGTCTGGTAGCGGCTGCCGTCCTCCTCGCCGTCGGCGCGCTTGATATAGGGCGGCAGGGGGATGTGCCCGGTGGCCGCGAAGGCCTTGCCCAGATCGCCCCGCCAGGCCAGACGCACCCGGCGTTTGCCGAAGGGGCCGGATTCCAGCACCGTGACGCGAATGCCCGCGCCGAAGGCAAGGGTTTCGCCCTCGCGCACGCTGCCGCCGCAGCGCACCAGCCCTTCGGCCTCCGCGCGAAAGGCGTCCGCGCCGCTGGCCTTGTCTGGCGCGGCCCGCTCCATGACCAGGGGCAGGGGCGTGAGCAGCAGAAATTCCACCTTGCCCCCCGTGGCGCGCAAGCCCAGCAGACGGGCCTGGAGAACGCGCGAATTGTTGGCCACGATCAGCGCGTCGGGCGGCAGCAGGTCGGGCAGATCACCGAAGGCGGCATGGCGCAGTTCGGAGCGCGGATCAGCAGCGCCCTCGCGCGGCATGACCAGCAGGCGCGACGCGCCGCGTTCTTCCGGGGGAAACTGGGCGATCTGCTCCGGCGGCAGATCAAAACGGTAGCTGCTCAGAAAAAAATCGGCTTCTTCGGGGGTCATGGCTGCGGCGGCCCTCGCTGCTGCGCCCGGCCCGCCGCCGGGCTTGTCAGGGCGCGGCGGAGAGGCTAGGCTGTGTTCCTGAACCCGGACGGCCTGAGCGTCCGGGGCAAGGAGTATAGCCATGCGACGCACGCTTGTCACCCTCACTTTGGGGCTGGTTCTCGCCGCCGCCCAAGGCTGCGCCTCCGTGGGCGTCGGCAATCCTTTTTCCAATGATCCGCTCACCGGCGGCGTGGACGCGGCGTCCAGCCATCTGCTGGGCGTGCCCCTGCCCGCCGGCATGCAGCGCTACGCCTCGCACGGCTATATGAATTACGGCGCCGGCGGGGGCCGCGAGGGCCTGGAAACCCTGCGCGGCAATGTGGACGCCGCGCAGGCGGCGCAGAGCATGTTCACGGCCCTGCAGGGGCAGGGCTGGCAGTTGCGCCTCTCTCTGCGCAAGGGGGACCGCTCACTCTATTTTTACGACAAGGGCAACAGCCTGGCCGTGCTGGCTTTTCGCCGCCAGACCGTACTGACCATCCTTGAAATCTGGACGGGAGAGCGCCTGCCCGACGGTTCGGCCCTCAGCCTGCCCGGCGCCGCGGAAAACGGCGTCGAATTGCCCGCCGAGGAATACCCTCCCATCAGCGACGCAGCGCCGGGAGGGCCAGCGCCGGGCGCCACCGAACACTGGGGCGGGGGCGTCGATCAGGGCGGCGGCCCCGGCGCTTCCGGCTTGCAGGAGCGCAATCTGTGAACCGCCCGCCCGTGTCGTTTGCCGCGCCGTTTGACCAGAGCACGCGCTTTGCCCTCAAGCGCCTGCATCTGGGCGTCTGCGGTTCGGTGGCCTGTTACCGGGCCGCGGATCTGCTGCGGGCCTGGCTCAAGATGGACATCCATGTTTCGGTCACGCTCACGGACGGCGCACGGCGTTTCGTCACGCCCCTCCTTTTTGAATCGCTGGGCGCGCTGCCGGTCTATGGCGGCATGTTCGATCAGGGGCAGGATATTTTCGCCCATCTGGAACCGGGGCAGCGCGCCCAGGCCATGATAGTGGCTCCGGCTTCGGCCGACGCTCTGGCGCGTCTGGCCCACGGCGCGGCTTCGGACATGCTGGCGGCGCAGGCCCTGGCTTTTGACGGTCCCCTGGTTCTGGCCCCGGCCATGAACCCGCGCATGTGGAAGCACCCGGCCACCCAGGCCAATGTGGCCCTGCTGAAGCGACGCGGCGCGCGTTTTGCGGGGCCGGACTGCGGCGGCACGGCCTGCGGCGACGAAGGCCGGGGAAGGCTGGCGGCCCTGCCCGAAATTTTTCTGGCCGCCTTGCGGGCTCTGGCCCCGCAGGACATGGCCGGGCTGAAGGTCATGGTCACGCTGGGGCCCACGCGCGAGGCCTGGGACGGGGTGCGCTTCTGGTCCAATCCCTCCAGCGGTCTGATGGGCGCGGCCCTGGCCGTCTGCGCCTGGTTGCGCGGCGCCGAGGTGGCGGCCGTCTGCGGGCCGGGGGTCACGGCCTTTCTGCCGCGGGGCGTGCGCCGCTTCGACGTGACCGGCGCGCGCGAAATGCGCGACGCGGCGCAAAGCCTCTGGCCGGATATGGATATGGGCATGTTCACGGCCGCCGTGGCCGATTTTTCGCCCGACCCCCCGGAAGGCGGGCGCGGGCTCAAATTCAAGAAATCCGAGGCGCCAGAAGGCTTCAGCCTGCATTTCAGCCCGAATCCGGACATCCTGCAAAGCCTGGCCGACGCGAGCCGCCCCGGCCAGAAAGTGCTGGCTTTCGCGGCGGAAACCACCCCGGACATGGACGCCCTCTTGCCTCTGGCGCGCGCCAAGCTGCGCCGGAAAAAGGCGAACCTGCTGGCGGCCAACCGCGTCAACGCGCCGGGCGGCGGCTTTGGCGCCTCCACCAACAGCATGGCCGTGGTTGACGCGCGCGGTCGCGAGGAGATCTGGCCCTCGCAAGGTAAGGCCGATGTGGCCTGGGAGCTGTGCTCATGGCTTTTGCGGATATGAATCCGCTGGGCGCGCTCTGGCAAGGCCACGGCCTGCGTTGCCTGCTGCTGCCCGGCGATGTCCCGCCGGAGCGCTCGTTCAGCGCCGTCTTGCCGCAGCCGGCGCGCCGGAATCCGCCACCGGGCCGCCCGCTTCATCCGGCTGAGCCGCGTCGTCCGCCACGCGTGGAGCGCGCCCCCGCCCCGGCGCGGGCTGTCGCCGAGGCGGATCGGCCCGCGCCCTCCACAGCCGCCCGGAACGACGGCCGCTGGCGGCCCCTGCCGCCGCATGCGTGGTCCGCGCCCTGGCAAGAACGTCTGGCGGCCACCCGGCCCGGGCTGGTGGTCTGGACCTACTGGAATCTCGGTCGGGATATCTGCGACGCCGGAGGGGGCGACAGGCAACGCCAGGAGCGACGCGCCTTTCTGCAACGCCTGCTGGGCGATCTGGCCCATCCGGCGGGCACCCACACCTTCTGGCCCGCCTGTCTGCCCGCCCAGACGGAAGGGGCGGACGCGGCGGGCGCGGACGGCTTTGCGCCCCATGCCGACGCCTTTTGGTCCGGCGTGCGTCAGCTGGGCGCGCGCGGCGTGGTGGTCATGGGCTCGGCGGCGACCAGGGCGCTGGCTCTGCCGGCCGGTCTGCGGCCCCTGCAACAGACTCGCCATCACGGCCATCTGGTCTGGGTGCTCTGGGATGTGGAATATCTGCTGCACGAAGAGCGGCGTTACACGGCCATGCTGGCTTTTTTGCGGCAGGCCCTGCGCCAGGTGGTTCGGGCCTGACAGACGGTCGGGCGGGCGCGCCTGGGGCAAGCCGTCGCTTGGGAGGATGAGGAAAAACTTTTTCGCGCCGGCAGTTGAAACGCAGCCCGGTGTTTTTCAACGGGGCCAGAATCTGGGGAAATGTAAAAATGTTCATAGCTATCGGCCTGATGCTGCTGGGCATACTGCTGGGGCGGCTTTTGCGGGGGCGGAGCTGGCTTGGCGCGCTGAACCGCTGCATATCGCCCGCCATCATGCTGCTGCTTTTTTTTCTGGGCGTGGCCGTGGGCGGCAATGAGGAGCTGATGCGCAATCTGCCCCTGCTGGGCGGCAAGGCCCTGCTGCTGAGCCTGGCCGGCGTGGCCGGTTCTCTTTTCTGCGCGGCCGCGATCCGGCGCTGGTTCCGCGATTTTCCCCCGGTTCACGGCGCTGAGGGTTCTGCCCAGCCGCCGCGCGGCGGCTAACGAGCCGGAGCGTCCCCCCATGTCTGGAAGCCTGCTCATTCTGGCCTTTTTCGGCGCGGGGCTGGGGCTGGCCCGGCTGGGCCTGATCCCCCGCTATTTTGTGGAGCATGACCCCACCCTCCAGGTGCTCTGGCTGCTCATGGCCCTGGTGGGCCTGTCCATCGGCTCGGACCGGCGGCTGGGCGAAATTTTGCGCACACTGCGTCCGCGCGTGCTGCTGGCGCCGCTGGCCACCACTGTGGGAACCTTCGCGGGCGTGGCGGCGGCCAGCCTTTTTCTGACCTACAGCCTGGCGGACTGCCTGGCCGTGGGCGCGGGCTTTGCCTATTATTCCCTGTCTTCCATTTTCATCACCCAGTACAAGGGGGCTGAGCTGGGCACCGTGGCCCTGCTCAGCAATATTTTACGCGAAATCCTGACCCTGGTGGGCACGCCGCTGCTGGTGCGCCTGCTGGGGCCGCTGGCCCCCATTGCCTGCGGCGGGGCCTCCACCATGGATACCACTCTGCCCGTCATCGCCCGCCACGCGGGCCGGGACTGGGTTTTCATCTCCATCGTGCACGCCATGGTTCTGGACTTCAGCGTGCCGTTCTGGGTCATTTTTTTCTGTAGCCTGTAGCCCGGCGGCGGGGCGCTTCGACCACTTGCCGGATGCTGAAAAAACCGTAATTCTTGTGAAAACACGTCAGCCCCGCGGAGGAAAGCCATGCCCCGGATGCGTTC
The DNA here is from genome assembly GCF_050313595.1 of Desulfovibrio sp. SGI.169. Taxonomy (NCBI): domain Bacteria; kingdom Pseudomonadati; phylum Thermodesulfobacteriota; class Desulfovibrionia; order Desulfovibrionales; family Desulfovibrionaceae; genus Desulfovibrio; species Desulfovibrio sp. SGI.169. The sequence goes on from NZ_JBNPLS010000001.1 coordinate 286,173, forward strand.
GGCCAAACAGCAACTGAAGCGATATTTGCAGAGTCCGCAATGGCGGGAGCATCTGCATGACATCGCCGCGGGCGGCGCGACCCATGTGGGGCCGCTTTTTTCCTTTCTGCCGCTGGATTCGCAGACCATGCACCGGGCCGCCGTCGCCCTGGGGCTGACCACGGCGCGCCTGGCCGAAGACGAGCCCGAGGCGGCCCGCAACATCATCCGCCGTTTCATGTGGCATCTGAACGAGGAGTCCGGCAACATCGGCTGGGGCATTCCCGAAGCCTTCGGCGAAAGCCTGGCCGCCAGCCCCCTTCTGGCCGGGGATTTTCACCGGGTGCTGATCTCCTACATCATTAACCTGGGCCGGGACGACAATTATTGCGACAACGACATATTGCGCCGTTCCTGTTACTGGGCCGTCGGCCGTCTGGCCAGGGCCCGGCCCCAGCTCTGCGCCGCCGCGCGCCCCTGGCTGCGCAAGGGGCTGGACGACAAGGACGTGATCTGCCGGGGCATGGCCGCCTGGGCTCTGGGCGGCCTGCCGCCGGATATCATGGACGCGCCCGCTCTGCGCCGTCTGGCCGCCGCCGGGCACGACGAATGCTGCGAGCTTTTCGACGGCGACAGGATTCATGAAAAAAGCGTGAGCGATCTGGCCCGCGAGACTCTGGCGCAAATCGCGCCCGCCGGCGCGGCATAGGCAGAAGCCGCCCGCGCGAACGCCGGCGCGGCGTGGACTTTGCCGGGCTTTTCGCCTAAAATTTTCTTTTTTCGTACCCCGCAGCCCTTGCAGGACACGCCATGCCCACACAGGATCGCATTCGCAATTTTTGCATCATCGCCCATATTGATCACGGCAAATCCACCCTGGCCGACCGCATTCTGGAACTCACGCGGGTGGTCAGCGCGCGCGAAGCCCGACAGCAGTATCTGGACAAGATGGATCTGGAGCGTGAGCGCGGCATCACCATCAAGGCCCAGACCGTGCGCATCCCCTATGTGGCCGCCGACGGGCTGGAATACGAGCTCAATCTCATCGACACGCCCGGCCATGTGGATTTCAACTACGAGGTCTCACGCTCCCTGGCGGCCTGCGAGGGCGCGCTCCTGGTGGTGGACGCCACCCAGGGCGTGGAGGCCCAGACCCTGGCCAATGTGTATCTGGCGCTGGATCACGACCATGAAATCATCCCGGTGCTGAACAAGATTGATCTGCCCAGCGCCGAGGTGGATCGCGTCAAGGCCGAAATAGAAGAAAGCATCGGCCTTGACTGCGCCGACGCCCTGCCGGTTTCGGCCAAGACCGGCATGGGCGTGGATGCGGTGCTGGAAGCCGTCGTGCAACGCCTGCCCGCGCCCCGGGGCGATCCTGACGCGCCGCTCAAGGCCCTGATTTTCGACTCGTGGTACGACAGTTATCAGGGCGTGGTGACGCTGTTCCGGGTGATGGACGGCGCGGTGCGCCTGGGCGACCGCGTCCGGCTGATGAGCACGGGCAAGGAATACGAGGTGCTGCGGCTGGGCGTGTTTTCGCCCGAAGCCACAGACGTGAAAGAACTGACCGCCGGCGAAGTGGGCTTTTTGTGCGGCTCCATCAAAGAGCTGGGCGACGCCCGCGTGGGCGACACCCTCACCCTGGCCGGCAACCCGGCCCGCGAGCCTGTGCCCGGCTTCAAGGAAGTCAAGCCCATGGTTTTCTGCGGGCTTTATCCCACAGAGTCCGACGAGTACGAAAGCCTCAAGGCCGCCCTGGAAAAGCTTCAACTCAACGACGCGGCCTTCAATTTCGAGCCGGAGACCTCCCAGGCTCTGGGTTTCGGCTTCCGTTGCGGCTTTCTGGGCCTGCTGCACATGGAGATCATTCAGGAGCGCCTGGAACGCGAATTTGAGGTGGGTCTCATCGCCACCGCGCCTTCGGTGGTCTACAAGGTGGACACCGTGGACGGCAAAACCCTGGAGATCGACAACCCCAGCCACCTGCCGGACCCGACCAGAATACGCGCCCTGTATGAACCCTATGTGAGCATGGACATTCATGTGCCCAACGAATATGTGGGCAATGTCATGAAGCTTTGCGAGGAAAAACGCGGCGCTCAGAAAAATCTGCACTATCTGGCCGCCAACCGCGTGGTGGTGACCTATGAAATGCCCTTTGCCGAAATTGTCTACGACTTTTTCGACCGGCTCAAATCGGCCACGCGCGGTTACGCCTCCATGGATTATCAGCCCGTGGATTACCGCGATTCCGATCTGGTTCGCCTGGACATCATGCTCAACGGCGAGCCAGTGGACGCGCTGGCCGTCATTGTGCACCGCGACAAGGCCTATGCCTACGGCCGTTCCCTGGCTCTCAAGCTCAAGCGCACCATCCCGCGCCAGCTCTTTCAGGTGGCCATTCAGGCGGCCATCGGCCAGAAAATCATCGCCCGCGAAACCGTCTCGGCTTTCCGCAAGGACGTTACCGCCAAATGCTACGGCGGCGACATCACCCGCAAGCGCAAGCTGCTTGAAAAACAGAAGGAAGGCAAAAAACGCATGAAGCGCATGGGCAATGTGGAATTGCCGCAGGAGGCTTTTCTGGCCGCCCTCAAGGCGGGCGACGACTAGTGTCCGCTTGCAAAAAAGCAGACATTACAAAACCCGCGAGTGAGCGAAAAACCACGTTTTTTCGCCAACGATCCTGAAAGATTCCGCGCGGAATTTTTGCAATCAGACACCAGGCATAATGTTCAACAACTTGTTCCCCCGCGCCGCCGCGTTGACAAATCCGCTTCCCGTACCTTGGCGCGGCGCGCGAGTTCAGGCGCAATACACTCGAAAGGAGCGCATGCCGTGAAAATTCTTGTAACCCCCCGTTCCTTCGGCAAAAACAATCCCGAACTTTTTGACGCCCTGCGCGACGCCGGGCTGGAGGTCGTCCGCAATGACAGCGGCGGCATACTCTCCGAAGAAGCCATCAAGGAAAAACTGGCCCCGTGCGAAGGCGTCATTCTGGGCGTGGACCCCATGAACGCCGCCGTGCTGGCCGCGGCCCCGAAGCTGCGAGCCATTGCCAAGTACGGCGTGGGCCTGGACAATATTGATCTGGAAGCCTGCAAGGCGCGGGGCATTGCCGTTTCGCGCACTGTGGGGGCCAACAGCAATGCCGTGGCGGACTACGCCCTGACCCTGATGCTGGCCGTGGCCCGCAAGGCGACGCTTATTGACCGGCGCTGCCGCGAAAGGGACTGGAGCAAGATCACGAGCATTGACCTTTACGGCAAAACCCTGGGCATTGTGGGGCTGGGGGCCATCGGCAAATGCGTGGCCCGCCGGGCGCGCGGTTTTGACATGAAAATTCTGGCCCACGACGTGGCCTGGGATGAGGTCTATGCCCGTGAAAACGGCATTGAACGGGCCGATGTGGATCGCATTTGCCGCGAGGCCGATTTTATCAGCCTGCATACGGTACTCACGGAGGAAACCCGCAACCTGATCGACGCCGGGCGGCTGGCCGCCATGAAAAAGACCGCGGTGCTCATCAATACGGCACGCGGCGGGCTCATTGACGAGGGCGCGCTGCTGGCCGCCCTGCGGGAAGGGCGCATCCACGGCGCGGGTCTGGATGTTTTTGAGCGGGAGCCACCGGCGGACCCGGCCTGGTACGCGCTGGACAATCTGGTCATGGGCTCGCATTGCTCTTCTTCCACCGCCGGCGCCACCGAACAGATGGGGCGCATGGCCGCGGGCAATCTGCTGCGCGATCTGGGCCTGCGCTGAACGCGCGTTTTACGGTCGCCGGGCCAGCAGCTTGGCGGCAAAGGCCGCAGCGCCGAACCCGTTGTCAATATTGAGCACAGCCACGCCGGGCACGCAGGAGCAAAGCATGGTGGAAAGGGCCGCGAAGCCGCGCGCGCCCACGCCGTACCCCACCGAGGCGGGCACGGCCAGCACCGGCGCGGGGGTAAGCCCCGCCAGAATACCGGGCAGGGCCCCTTCCATGCCGGCCACCGCAATAATCACCCTGGCGCTGTGCAAAGCCTTCAGGTGCGGGCTCAGGCGGTGCAGCCCGGCCACGCCCACATCGGTGACGCAGCCGCAGTCGTAGCCCCAGAACGTCAGCGCGCCGAAAGCCTCCAGGGCCACGGGCATGTCCGCCGCGCCGGCGGAAAGCACCAGGGCTTCTCCGCCGGAAGGCCAGGGCGGGGTCATGCGCCGGCTCATGTTTTCCGGGCCGCCCAGAGAAAACAGCCGGGCTTCGGGCCAGTGCAGACCCGTGGGAAAGCGCTCACGCAACGACCGGGCCTGATCCGGCGCGACGCGGCTGACCAGCACCGGCCCATGACGGGAAAGACCTTCCACCGCGGCCAGCAGAACGGCCTCGCTCTTGCCCTGGGCGAAAACCACTTCCCCCAGGCCGGCGCGAAGGGCGCGCTGCGGGTCAAGATTCAGGCCGTGCAGCGTGTCCTGCGCGGCTGCAAAACCCAGTTGCTCCACTGCCTTGTCAGGCTCAAGGCCGCCTGCGGCCACCTGAGCCAGAATATCTCGAATGGCGCTTTCTTGCATAAGGCCTGTATACGCCAGGCCATGTCCGTTGTCAGCTTTTTTCCCGGAACTCGCGCCGTAATTCGGTTCAGGGCCGAATTGTGAAGCACGCTCGCCCAAAAACGCGCTCCCTGGCGCACTCATGGGCCTTCGCGCCGCGTCGAATCTCGTCGGCGCCGGCGGTCATGTCGTGCGAAGCATGAAATGACTTCCAGTCATCAGGCTGGGTTCAGGCCATGCTGTTGCATTGTGGCACGCGACACGATACAAAAAAGCCCATGTCAACCCGCCGTCTCCTCTTTCTTGCTCCGGCCCAGGCCATAACCGCCATCTTTCCGCCCTTGCGGGATGCCGGCTATGAACTGGGCATCGCCGAAAACCTCAAGGGCGCCTCGGTATTTATCCGCAAATCCGGCCCCGGCGTGATTTTCGCGCGGCCCACCCTGCCCGGCTTTCGGGTGGAAGACCTTCTGGCCGTGAGCGCGGAAGACCCCAATTTTCCGCCGGTCATCGTCACCACCGACAAGGGCAGCCCGGAAGAAGCGGAACGCCTGCTCAGCCTGGGCGCGCGCGATTACTGGCTGGAGCCTCTGGATGTGGAACGCATCATGGCCGTGGCCCGCGAACCGCGCAAGAGCGCGCCCGTGCCGCCTTCCAGCACACTGGGCGGGCACAGGCCGCAGTATGCCGAGGGTCAGGGCGGCCCGCGCATCGTGGGGCGGCATCCGGCTATGGCCAGGGTATTGCAGTTGGCAAGGCAGGTGGCGGCCTCCAAAGCCACGGTGCTGATTACCGGCGAGTCGGGCACGGGCAAAGAAATGTTCGCCCGCTACCTGCACGCCATGAGCAAACGGGCGCGCGGCCCCTTTGTGGCCGTAAACTGCGCGGCCCTGCCCGAACACCTGCTGGAAAGCGAACTGTTCGGCCACGAAAAGGGCGCTTTTACCGGGGCCATCGCCCGCAAGCTGGGCAAGTTTGAGCTGGCCACGGGCGGAACCCTGCTGCTGGACGAAATTTCAGAAATGGACATGGCCCTGCAGGCCAAGCTGCTGCGCGTGCTTCAGGAAGGCGAGATCGACCGGGTGGGCGGCGCGGAAACCGTGCGGGTGGATGTGCGCGTGCTGGCCACCACCAACCGCGATCTGGAAGACTGGGTCAAACAGGGCAGGTTTCGTCAGGATCTGTACTTCCGGCTCAATGTCATTCCGCTGCGCCTGCCCTCCCTGCGCGAGCGCGGCGATGACGTGCTGGAACTGGCCCGCTTTTTTGTTGACATGTATGCGCGCGAGTACAGGTTGCCGCCCGCGCCCCTGAGCGACGCCGCGGTGAGCTGGCTGAGACAGTATGAGTTTCCCGGCAATGTGCGCGAACTGCAAAATCTTATGGAACGCGCCGTGCTGCTGGCCAACGGCCGCCCGGTGGAGCCCCGCCATTTTCTGCTGGAAAACGATGCCTGGCCCCTGTTTGAGGAAGACGCGCCGGAGGTTGCGGGCGCAAGCGCCGCCGAACCGGCCGTGACGGCGGCCGCCGCGAGCGCCGCGCCGGCGGGCCCGGCGACGCCCGCAAGCGGGGCAACGCCGGAGGCTGCCGCGGGGCAGTTTGCCGGGCCCGTGATTCCGCTGCATGAAATGGAGCGAATCATGATCATCAAGGGCCTGGAAGCCACTTCCGGCAACCGCACCCAGGCCGCCGAACTGCTGGGCATTTCCGTGCGCACGTTGCGCAACAAGCTCAACGAATACCGCTCCCTGGGCCATCCCGTTGACTGACGGCCCTCGGCCTTTTGCCTTCCTTTCTTCCATAACAAAGCCCGGTTTCCGCATAACGCGGAAACCGGGCTGCTGTTGGGGCCCCGCCGGAGACGACGAGGTTTTTTGCCCCCCGGCGGGTGTGCCCCGCCCGCCGGGGCATCCCCGTCCCGCGCACAGGATCGGAGACGGGGATGTCCTTGGCCGCCGCGCCGCGCGTGGTTTGCGCTCGGGACATGGGAGGGCGCGGCGCGGCGACTTTTGGAACACGCTTTAGGCGCTTTCGTACAGGCGCGTCATGACAAATTCACGATGGCCCAGGGCCTCGGCGCTGGTTCTGCGGCCGTTGCAGGTGCGAATCATCATGTCAAGCAGCTTGTCGCCGGCCGCGTTCAGGTCATATTCGCGCTGAAGCAGGCCGGTAACATCCACATCGATATGCTCGCTCATGGTGCGCACGGTGCGGGGATTGGCCGACAGTTTGATGACCGGCAGAATGGGATTGCCGATGACATTGCCCTGGCCCGTGGGGAAGAAGTGAACCACAAAGCCGGAGGCCGCCGCCAGAGTAACCATTTCCGCCGCGGCGGATGAGGAATCCATAAACCAGAGCCCAGGCCCGGTGGGGCTTTCGGCCTTGTCCAGGCAGCCAATCACCGGCGCCTTGCGGCCGATTTTCTGGATGTTGCCCAGGGCCTTTTCCTCAATGGTGGTCAGGCCGCCCTCAATATTGCCCTTGGTGGGCTGGGAATCACAAAGGTCATTGGTTTTGTGGTCGTCCACCACCTTGGCGTAGCGGTCGAAAAAGTACATGAACTTTTTCTTCACATCCTCGTTGACGCAACGCGCGGCCACCAGATGTTCGCCGCCGGTGATTTCAGTGGTTTCGCCGAACAGGGTGGTCGCCCCGGCCTCCCAGAGCTTGTCAAAGGCGTTGCCCACCGTGGGGTTGGAGGCGATGCCCGACGTGGTGTCCGATTCGCCGCATTTGCAGGATACCCAGAGCTCCTTGATGTCGCATTCCACGCGCTGGTAATCCGAGACCTGCTGGAGAAATTCCTTGGCCTTGCGGGAGGCCGCGGCAATGGTGTTCAGATCGCCGTTCTTTTCAATGGAGAACCCGGCCACGGGCTTGCCGGTTTTGGCGATGCCGTCGACAATCTGCTGCGTCCAGACCGGCTCAATGCCGATGACCACCACGGCCGCCACATTGGGGTTGCAGCCCGCGCCGATCAGGGTTCTGAAATGCAGGTCCAGGTCTTCGCCGAATTGCAGGCGGCCATAGTGGTGCGGCAGGGCCAGGGTGCCCTTGATGTTGTTTTCCACCGCCTGGCAGGCCGCGTTGGACAGGTCGTCCAGAGGCAGCAGAATGACGTGATTGCGGATGCCCACACGGCCGTTTTCTCGTCTGTAACCCCAGAATTTTCTGTTCATCGCTCTACCACCTCTTGGTTTTGACGTTGTGCACATGCAGATGTTCGCCCTGCTTGATGGGTTGCACCACCTTGCCGATGTCCGTGCCGTATTTGATGACCGTGTCGTTGACCGCGAAATTGTGCAGGGCCACCTTATGGCCGATGGGGATGTCGTCCAGAATCTTGAAGGTGACCAGTTCGTCCTCCTGCATGATCCAGCCGGTGCATTCCTGCCCCTTTTTCAGACCTTCCACGACCACAACGCCCACGCCGTCGCCTTTTTCGTGAACAACAAAATCAACGCCCATATGTCCTCCAGAAAGGTTGCGCATGCTCCGGCCGCCACGCATGCCGCTGTTCGGAAAATATCCGCCCTGGCCGGCGGGCATGGATCTCTGCCTACAACACGCCGAGTTTGGCGTAGATGCCGGGCAGTTTTTCCCTGATGCTTTCATTGACGCGCTCGTAGAGGTGCACGCCGTGACTGTCCATAGCCACGGTCAGCGGCCCGAAGTTCTTCACCCGGAAACGGTAAAGTGCTTCTGGGTGCAGCTCTTCAAAGTAGACCTGCTCCACCTCTTCAATCTGTTCGGTTTCCAGAGCGGCCGCGCCGCCCACAATGGCCAGATACACGGCGCCGTATTTTTTCATGGCCTCCAGGCTGTCCTGATACAGGCCGCCCTTGCCGATGATGGCCCGCACCCCGTACTGGCCGATGAGCCCGGGCGTGAAGCGCTCCATGCGGGTGCTGGTGGTGGTTCCCACGCAGATTTTTTCCCACTTGTCGCCGTTTTTGCGCAGGCTGGGCGCGGTGTGGATGCAGGGCATGCCCGCCAGACTCACCGGCGGGGGATTGTTGTGGTCGAAGATGTGAATCTGTGTCAGGTCGCGGATGCCGAACAGAGGGCCGTCAAAGTAGACGATATCCCCGGCGTGCAGGCCCCGGATGACCTCTTCGGAAAAAGGCGACGTGAGATGGTGAACTTCGCTCATGGTTGCCTCCTTAGTATCCGTAAGCCACCTGGCCGGCGGGCGTGATGACGGCGCGGGCCCGGCGCGCGGGCCAGCACTGGGTGTTCACGGCCACGGGGTTCTGGGTGATGTGGGTATAGGCGCTCTCAATGTGCACGGCCAGGCAGGACACGTCGCCGCCCAGGCCCATGGGGCCGCGCCCCGTGGCGTTGATGGCCTCTTCCAGCTCTTCTTCCATTTCAGCCAGCATGGGATCGGGGTTGCGCTGGCCCACGGGTCGGGCAATGGCGTCCTTGGCCAGTTTCATCACCAGGTCGGCGGTGCCGCCCAGGCCCACGCCGATAATGCCCGGAGGGCAGGGGTTGGCGCCGCTTTCAATGACAGCGTCCAGAATGAACTTCTTCACGGCCTTGATGCCGTGCTGGGGGTAGAACATCTTCATCTGGCTCATGTTTTCCGAGCCAGAACCCTTTGGAATCATTAAAATATCCAGGTTTTCGCCGTCTCCGTCAAAGTCAAAGTAGGTCACGGGCAGGCCGGGCCCCACCGAAGTCTGGGGATTGACCCGCGTGATGGTGTGGGTGGCGCTGCTGCGGAAGGGAAATTCCTGCGTGGCGCGTTTGGCCCCCTCATAAAGGGCGGCCTTGATTTTGGCGCCGTTCCAGGCGTAGGCCGAGCCGATGCGCACCTTGTAAATGGGCAGGCCCGTGTCCTGACAGAGCAGCGTCTTTTTTTTGTCCGCGATTTCAATGGCCTTGAACATGGCTTCGAAAACACTGCGGGCGGCGGGCTTGGTTTCCCTGTCATAGGCTTTTTTCAGGGCCGCGCGCACATCGGGCGGCAGATCGCAGAGCGCCTTGATGTAGCATTGCTTGGCCGCTTCTTCCACGATGGCGTAATCAAAGGTATCCATACAGATTTCCTCCTTAGGAAGCGGGCGCGGCGGTCGCCTCGGCGCCTGCTTGCTGCTCGGGTACGGCCCGCCCGGTTTTTTCCGTTCCCAGAATCTCGCTGACCGGTTTCGTCACGGGCTTGGCGTCCCTGAAATCCAGGGACAGCAGGAAGGCCGCCATGTCCTTGAGCTGTTCGGGCGTCAGGTCATAGGCCGGCATGGTGGACGAAGCGTATATCTTGAGCGGATTTTTGATGTAATCCGCCAGATACTGCTCGTTTCTGCCTTTTCTGACCATATTGCTCATGTCCGGCCCGGTGCGATGCCCGCCCTTGCCCATGATGTTGTGGCAGTAGGAGCATTCGCGCTCCGCATACAGGAACATGCCGCGTCGGGCCTGTTCGCTCATGGGCTTGTCCGGCAGCGTCAACAGCTTGTTGTAGGGCGCGGCCTCGGAGTAGGCCATAAGCGTGAGGTAAACGATGCAGACCATGAAGGTGGCGGCCACAGCCAGAGACACGGGCCTGTTGCCCACGCCCTTGAGCCTGCTTTCGCTGAAAAAGGGCACGCCGAAGAGCATGACCAGGCCGCCGCCGAAGAGAAAGAGACTGCCGATCATCTCCCAGGAGCCCGTGAAGTAGGTCAGCAACTGGAAGAGCCACATATAATACCATTCAGGCCGGGGCAGATAGTCGGGAATGAAGGTGCCGGCCCTGGCTTCCACATGCGGCGGGGCATAGTTGGCGGCCAGCAGCAAGCCCGCAAAGACAAGGCCGAAGGCCAGGGTGCTGCGGTGGATGTGTTCGGGGTAGAAGCGGTAGGGCTTGCCGTTGGAAGGCGGCAGAACCTCGCCGGCCAGACGCTCGCGCGGGTCGGAGATATTGTGGATGCGAATCAGATAGATGTGCACGGCCATGAGCAGAAGCAGACATGCGGGCAGAATGAGGGTGTGCACGGAATAGAAGCGCGAAAGCGTAAAGCCCGATATGTCGTTGCCGCCCAGGATGAAGCGGGTGATGTAATTGCCCACGCCGGGATACTGGTTGGGAATATTGGCCCCCACCACCGTGGCCCAGTAGGCTTTCATGTCCCAGGGCAGCAGGTAGCCGGTGAAGCCCAGACCCAGAGTGACCAGAAAAAGGCAGACGCCGGTGAGCCAGGTGAGCTGGCGCGGTTTGGCGTAAGAGCCGTGCATATAGGTCACCATCAGATGGCAGAAGACCAGAAAGACCATCAGGCCCGCGCCCCAGTGGTGCACGCCGCGCAAAATCTTGCCCAGGGGCACTTCATTGCTGATGTACTGCACGGAATCCCATGCCTTGTCCGGCGACGGCACATAATAAAAGGCCAGAATCATGCCGGTCGCCACCAGGACAATGAAAGTCAGCGCGCAGAGGGTGCCCAGCACGGCGCTCCAGCCGGTGCGGTCCGGCAGCCTTTTGTACAGGAATGGCTTGAGATACTTGTCCCAGCCGATGTCGTTCCGGAAGCTCATTAGACCACCTCCACCTTAAGAATGCCGTTTTCCAGCTTCCAGGGCAGCCGGGGCAGAGGCGACGGCGGCGGCCCGGCGATGACCTTGCCGTCCCGGTCAAACGCCCCGCCGTGACAGGCGCATTTGAAGCGCCGGGAAAGTTCGTCCCAGCTCACGGCGCAGCCCAGATGCGGGCAACTGCTGCTGAAACAGATGAAATCCTGCTCCGAATCGCGGCGCACCAGCACGGGCACTTCCTTTTCCTCAGAGTGGAAAGCCTGGGTGCGCTTGTAATGCAGGGTTACGCTGGTGATGCCGCCCACCGGAAAGTCCTTTTCCGCTCCGGCTTCCACCCACTGGCTGGGCTGATCGCCCAGCGTGGGGCCCACGGCGCTGACGCCCAGCACCGTGCCCAGAGAAGCCACAATGCCCGCTCCCACCAGCCCGCCGGCTCCCTTGAGGAAGGAGCGACGGGAAGCGTCATGGGCCTGGCAGGCGCATGAATCAACGGCTTGCGCCTCCCTGGCCGGCTCCTTCTTTTCAGCCAGCTCGGCGGGATGCGGCGGCAGAGGTTTGACGGACTTGAGGTTTTTCAGGGCCAGGCGCTGAATATACTTGATGGCGCGCGTGCCGCTGATGGATTTGGGGCAGACCTCGGTACAGTTGAATTCGGTGCGGCAGTTGTAGCAACTGTCCAGAGCTTTGGTCAGGCGGGCCTCAAAGAGCGCGTCGCGCTCGTCGGCCAGCAGGGTAAAGGCGCGGTTCAGGGCCGCCGGGCCGCAATACCCCTCGTGGTTGTCCACCATGGTGCAGCTCGACACGCAGCAGCCGCAGGCAATGCAGTCTGTGGCCATGCCGATGTCCACGCGTTTCTGGTCGTCCGGCCTGATAACGTAGGGTTCGTCGCGTTTTTCCTTGGGTTCAAAGAAGGGCAGCGCGTCTTCATACTTGGCGAAAAACGGCCCCATATCCACCACCAGGTCCTTGATGACGGGAAAATGGTTCAGGGGCCGCAGGGTGATATCCTGCCCGGCGGGCAGGTCACAGACATTGGTTTTGCAGGCCAGGCCCTCGCGCCCGTTGATGACCATGCCGCAGGAACCGCACATGTTCACGCGGCAGGCGAAACGGAAGGCGATGCTCGGGTCCTGTTCCTTCTGGATGCGCAGCAGCACGTCCAGAATGGTGGTGGTGTCGGGATCGGGAATGTCCAGGCTATAGCTCAGGAAACTCCCTTCCCCGCCCTTTTCCGGGTCATAGCGGAATATCCTTACCGTGCGCGTATTGCTAGATTGCATGGCTTCCTCCGTTTAGTAGATGGCAAACCATGCGATCAGCGCGGCGGTAAGCCCCAGGCCCAGCGTCCAGGGCACCAGGCGGCGCGCCGAACTTATCTTGGCAAGGTTGAAGTCAAGCAAAATGACGCGGATGCCCAGCGAGGCGTGCAGGGTCACGGCCAGCAGCAGAAGAAACTGCACATAGGGCTTGTAGGTGAAACAGAGGTGCAGAATCAGCAGCAGCACGATAAAAACGGCGCTGACCCGCTGCAGCAGCCAGGCCCACATGCCCACATGCGCGCGCCCGCGCCGGTACGGATCAATTTCCCCCCACTGCATGGGCTTTCTGTAGTCAAGTTCGGGCGTATTCATCATTTCCCCCATTGTTTGCGTGTGGAAACTTATTTTTTGTGTTTCTGGCAGGCTTCAAGCGACTTGTGCTTGAAGACCACTTCCCGCTTTTCAAAGAGCGGCAGTCCGTCCTCGCCGCGCCACATGAAGGTGTTGAACAGACCGTAGTCGTCGCGCTGTTCCGGGAAATCCTCACGGGTATGCGCGCCTCTGGTTTCCTGACGCTGCAGGGCGGAAGTCGCGGCCATAACGGACACGTCAATCATGTTCAGGGTGTCCAGATGGGTATTGAACTGCATGTTGTAGGCCCGCTTTCCGTGCACGCCGGCCCGTTCCACATCCTGGCGCAGCGTGGCGAAATCGGTAAGGGCCTCAGCCAGGGCGGATTCTTTGCGCACCACGCCCACCTTGACCCAGTTGGTCTCCTGAATTTCACGGCGGTTGTCGAAAGGCGAGGAGCCGCCCTTGCGGCTGAACGGTTCGCTGATGCGGGCCGCGGCTTCTTTGGCCATGCCCGGCGCGCTGTCCTTGATGCGGCGGTTTTCCGGCTTGGAGAGATAGGCCGCAATGGATTTGCCGGCCAGACGGCCGTACACGCAGGATTCGCCGATGCCGTTGCCGCCCAGGCGGTTGGCGCCGTGCACGCCGCCGGCGTCCTCGCCGGCCACGAACAGCTTGTCCAGAGAGGCCCGGCAGTCCACGCCGATGGCCGCTCCGCCCATGAAAAAGTGGGCCGAGGGCGATACGGGCACCATGCCGTGGGCCAGGTCGTACTTGAACTGGGCGCAACGCTCGGCCATGCCGGGAAAGCTTTTGAGCACGAAATCCGCGCCGAGGTGGGCCGCGTCAATGCGCACGCCGCCTTCGGGGCAGGCCCGCCCGGCCATCATTTCCAGGTAGGCGGAGCGGCTGACCACGTCGCGGGTGGCGCGCTCGGCCACGTCCGGCGCGTATCTGAGCATGTAGCGTTCGCCCTCGCCGTTGTAGAGGTGGGCGCCCGCGCCGCGCAGGCCCTCTTCCAGCAGGGCCCCGGCCACCACACTGCCGGGAATGATCAGGCCCGTGGGGTGAAACTGGATCATTTCCATATCGCGCATCAGCGCGCCCGCCCGATAGAGCATGGCGATGCCGTCCGCGGATTTTTCCGGGCCGGGGGCGTGAAAACGATACTGGGTGGGGCCGCCGCCCGTGGCCACCAGAGTGGCCGCTGCCTCCACGGTAATGAAGGCGCCGGTGCGCATATTGTAGAGCAGCGCGCCGGTGACGGTGCTTCCCTCGGCGTCCAGCAGCAGTTCCACGGCGCGGGTTTCTTCCAGCACCGGAATCCGGCGTTTGAAGATCTGTTCCGTGGTGCGGCTGATGATTTCGATGCCCGTCAGGTCGCCCTTGTGCACCGTGCGGTCAAAACACTGCCCGGCAAAGGCTTTCTGATGAATCTGTCCGTCCGGGCGGCGGTCGAAAAAACAGCCGCAGACGGTTTCCAGTTCCTTGACCGTGGGGGTGGCCTGTTCCACCAGAGCCAGGGCCAGGTCCTGATCATTGATGTACTGACCGCCCTTGAGCGTATCCATGAGGTGTTTTTCATGGGAGTCGCCGGGGTCAAGCACCACGTTAAAACCGCCCTGAACCATGCGGCTGCAGCCGCCCTTGCCCTTCAGCGCCTTGGTGGCGATGAGGATGTTCAGGTCAGGATCCGCGTCATGGGCGTAAATGGCGGCCAGTTGCGCCGCCGCGCCCATGCCCAGCACCAGCAAATCCACTTTGTAGTCCGCATTCATAAGATTTCCCCTGTAAGACATTGCGGCAGCTGCGTTGCCCTGAATCAGCAAAGATCGCGCCAGTTATCTTTCAGTTTATAACATATTGAATTTTCACCATTTATATAAACCACTGCCATTGGCGCCCTTGCTGTCCGCCCAAATAAGAGCTTTTTACAGCCCTCGTTTGGGCAAAAATGCCCGAATTCCCGTTATGGCATAAAAGGCCACACGCGCGGGATAATCAGCACGGAAAGAGCAAACGCCACGATCTGCCAGAAAAAGCCGTAACGCACATAATCCCCGAAGGTGTAGTTGCCCGGTCGCAGCACCAGCGTGTTGGAGGGCGTGGCGATGGGCGTCATGAAGCAGGCCGCGGCGTTCATGGCGATGCCCATGACAAAGGGCAGGGGGCTCATGTGCGCGCCCAGGGCGATGGGGATGACCAGGGGCACCATGATGGCCGTGGTGGCCGTGTTGGACATGATGTTGGTCAGTACGGCAGTCACCAGCATGAGCGTGCAGAAAAGCACATAGGGGTCGGACACATGGCTGACGACAAAATCCGCAATCAGCTTGGCCGCGCCGGATTTGTTCATGGCGAAGCTCATGGAGAGCATGCCCGCGAAAAGCCAGACGGTGGTCCAGTCAATGCCGTCCTGGGCCTGCTTCAGGCTCATGCAGCGGGTCAGGATGCAGAGCATGGCCCCCAGCATGGCGGCGGAGGTCAGCGGAACCAGCCCCGTGGCCATGCAGATGATGACGAGAAAATAAATGCCGCCCGCGATCCACATGTGCACGCCGCCGTCGGGAATTTCAATTTCCTTGAGTTCGGCCACGTCCTCACGGGCCGGCGGAATCAGAAAACGGGGGAACAGGGCGAAAAGAGCCGTGCCGATCAGCGTCAGCGGAATGCCGTACCAGGCGAATTCAAAGAAGGCGAACTGCCCGTATTCCGGCGCCATTTTGGCCAGAATGCCGTTGGCCACCATGCTCGGCGCCTGGCCCACCAGCGAGATGCAGCCGCCGAAACTGGCCGCGTAGGCTGTGGGCAGAAGGATGCGCGAAGGCGAAAGGTGCGCCTTGCGGGCGATGGAAATAATCATGGGCAGGGTGATGGCCGTGACGCCGGCATTGTTCAGAAAAGCCGACATGAAGGCGATGAGAAGAATGGCGAAGACCAGAAGGCGGGTTTCGCTCTGGCCGGCCTTGCTGATGATCATGGTCGCCACACGCTGGGCGAAACCTGTGGCGAAGGTGGCCTCGCCCAGCATGAACAGGCCCACAATGGTCAGTATGCTGGTGTCGCCAAAACTTACCCAGGCCTCCTTGACCGTGATGACGCCCAGGGTGGAGAGCGCGCAGGGCACCAGTATGGAGGTCACGGCCAGCGGTATCCATTCCGTGAAAAAAAGCACCGCGGCCACAATCAGCACGCCAAACACAATGTAGACATGCGGCATGTTGATGGCCTGCGGCGGTGACGCGCCCGCGCAGGCCATCCCAGGCAGAAACAGAACCAAGAAAGGCAGAACGGCAAGGAGTTTTTTCATGAGCTTTCTCCGTGGGTAAGGGTGGAGTCCCGAGCAGCAAAAATGAGGTGATGCTTGTATGAAAATAAAATCTGATTCAATCAGACGCATAAAGAGACAGAAGTAAGAAATATGAAGCAGAGAACAATTTTTCTGAATAGCGCATGATTGCATTTTTTATTGATAATATTTCCGAAATACGAGCCAAGCAGTATTACTGGAACGGCTGTAAGTACCCTGAGTAATGATTCAATGCTTAGAATATCAATATATATATACGATATTGTCTTGCAGATATTGGTGATGAAGAAAAGAATGATGGTGGTGCCCACAAAAACGCGCCGGTCGCGCGCGGCCGTGATAAGATACAGGGACCAGACAAGCCCCCCGGCATGGGCCAGCACTGTGGACAGGCCGCCCAGAAACCCATACGCGTATGCGCCCAGCTTGCGGTCGGTCTCGCCGCCCGCGCAACGCGCGTTGAGCCCGCTGACAAGCCTTTTCAGCGCGACGGCCGGCGGAAAGCCGGGCCAGAGCAGGCTCAGCGCGTAGCACGCGCCGAACAGGCCCACGCAGACGCGGAATGTCCTCCCCGGAATCAGCGGCAGCAGCACGACGCCCAGAACCAGCCCGGGCAGGGCGGCCAGAAAAAGGCGCCCCAGCTCCACGCGGGGCAGCCATTGCTTCCAGTAATAGCGCAGGCCGATGACATCCGAGACCAGCATCATGGGAGCGCCCAGACCCAGGGCCACTTTGGCGGGAAAGGCCAGCGCCAGGGTGGGCAGCAGAAAAATGCCCGCCCCCACGCCGACGCCTGTTTTGATGATGCCAGAGAAGAAACCCGCGAGAGCGATGATGATAATGTCCGACGTGAGCACAGTCATACCTCGCACAGGTCAAGAGTCATGATTTGCCCTTAAAACAATAACATAATAATAATAATAATAATATAAGTTATATTATAATATCTATTGCTATGCGGCGTATTATACTGTCAATGGAAAAGCGATTTGTTGTTTGGTATAAGCAAACCCTGTGCCATATCAGAGCCATCCGGTAATCATGTGGACTTATTATTCTTTTTTTCACAATACTGATTGTGCTTTCAATGAATGGGCGCAAGATGTGGGCGCTTTTGCTGGCATTTCAGTAAAAATGTCCTTATACGGGCAAAGGAGAAGAAGTCATGCCGGAACGGAATAACGACGCCTGTCTGGGCAGCCCCCTGCTGGCCGCGGCCCAGATCATCCATCGCCTGTCCAGGCTGGTCGCGGGCAATACGGACCGCAGCGGGCTTTTCAACTTTCTTTCCAAGGAGTTTCGCCTGCTCTTTCATTATGACCGCTTCAGCATCAACCTCTATGACGCCGAGCGCGAGTTTCTCAACTCTTTCGCCTCGGCGGACGGCACGGTGGTGGAGATGTTCTCCAACACGCGCATTGCCCATGATACCGTGGCCTGGCAGGCCATCCAGAGCCGCAAGCCCGTGGTCATCAATGATTTGGCCTCGCGGGGCTGGGGCGGCGGCGCATCAGCCCTGGCCGCCGCGGGGCTCAACGCCACCATCGTCCTGCCCCTGATTCTGAACCGGGAGGTCATCGGCACCCTGCACGTCTCTTTTGTGCGCCAGCCGGACAATGTGGCGGCGCTGCTGAATTTTCTGCTGGAGCTGACCCCGGTGCTGACCATTTTTCTGTTTGTGGTGCTCACCGAAGAGCGCCGGGCGCGGGACAAGGCGGCGCAACGGGCGGCGCTGAACCCGGCGGACGCGGGCGAGGCGGACGGCAGCGCCACGCGACTGGTGGACCGTCTGCTGGAAACCCAGGACATGGCCGGGGTCATGTCTGTGGCGCGCAAGGTGGCCAAGCTGCATATCCCGGTGCTGATCGTGGGCGAAACCGGCACGGGCAAGAGCATGCTGGCCCGCTGGCTGCACCGGCGCAGCCCCCGGCGTGGGGAAAACTTCATCAAGGTGAACTGCCCGTCCCTGGCGCCCACCCTGTTTGAAAGCGAAATGTTCGGCTACGCCAAGGGCGCTTTCACCGGAGCCTACGCCAAGCGCATCGGCAGAATAGAAATGGCCCAGAACGGCACGCTGTTCATGGATGAAATCGGCGAGCTTTCGCCGGACATGCAGAGCAAGCTCCTTCAGGTCATGGAGGAAAACTCCTTCGAGCGGGTGGGCGAGGCCCGCTCCATCGGCGTGGACATCCGCGTGCTGTCCGCCACCAATATTGATCTGGAAAAGGCCCTGGCCGAAGGCCGGCTGCGGCGCGACCTTTTTTACCGCCTGGCCTCGGTCATCCTGCGCCTGCCGCCGCTGCGCCAGCGCAGAAACGACATCCCCATTCTGGTGGAACACTTCATCGGCCAGTTTTCCCGGCAGTGGGATCTGCGCCCGCCGCGCCTGACCGCCAATGTGCTGCGCAACCTTTGCGAGCACGACTGGCCGGGCAATATCCGCGAACTGCGCAATGTGGTCAGCCGTATTTTGCTGCACTCTCTGGACGCGGCCGTTACCGAAGGTTTTGTGCGCGAGGTTCTGCACGAGTGGGAAAGCCCGTCAGCCCCCGCGCCCGGCGCGCCGGCGTCACCGCCCGATGACGACCTCCCGCCGGCCTCGCCCCCGAAGCGGGCTTTGCCCTCGCTGGAAGAGAATGAACGGGCCCATATTCTGGAGGCCCTGCGCCTGACCGGCGGGCGGCTGTCCGGCCCGCGCGGGGCCGCAGCCCTGCTGGGCGTGCCCCGCTCCACCCTGCAACACCGCTTGCGCAAACTGGGCATTACCGTATAGCCCCGCAACGGGCGGCGCGCACGCGCCTCAACGGCGGGGCCGCAGCTTTTCTTGAGTTTCGGCGCAAAGGCGCTTATACTTCCGTTTCTGTCAGCGCCCCCGTTTTCGGCGAATACCGCCGGAAAAGGGAGGACAATTCGGCATTTCGGAGTACGCATGCTTGATTATATCCGTTCCAACGCGCAGTCTTTCGGCGTCAAGGCGGCCTTTGGCGTCATCATTCTGGTCTTTGTCTTCTGGGGCGTGGGCAGCTTCAATGACAGGGATTCCATCAACGTGGCGGCCGTGGTCAATGGCGACCCCATCCTGGCCCAGCAGTTCGAGCAGGCCTATCATAACGCGGAGGAATCGCTGCTGCGCGGCAACCCCGGCATCACCCGCGAACAGCTCAAAGAGCGGCATCTGGGCCGCCAGGTGCTGCGCGACCTGATTCAGCGGACGCTGCTGCTTCAGGAGGCCGCGCGCGTCGGCATCAGCGTGACCCCGCTGGAACTGCGCCAGGCCGTGGGCGGCATCAGGGCCTTTCAGGACGCTCAGGGTCGCTTTGACCCGGAGGCCTATGCCCGCGTGCTGGCCGCCCAGCGCATCAGCCCCGCCCAGTATGAAAAAGACATGAGCGACCAGCTGCTGCGCGAAAAAATATTCGCCCTGATTACGGCGCCGGCCTGGGTGGACCCCGATGAAGCGCAAAACCGCTACAACTTTTTGGGGGAACGCCGCGTGGCGGACTACATCTTCATTCCGGCCGCCGGCTTCGTCGCTGACGCCAAAGTGTCGGATCAGGAAATCAGCGCCTATTATGACGCCCACAAGCAGGATTTCGCCATCCCGCCCAAGGTGGATGTGGCCTATGTGAGCGTGTCGCCCGAAACGCTGATCACGCCGGAAAGCGTCAGCGAGGCGGATGCGCGACAGTGGTATGAGGCCAACAAAAAGCGCTTTGAAGAGCAGGAACAGGTCAGGGCCGCGCATATTCTGGTGCCTCTGGCTGACAACGCGCCGGCTGAGGCGGAAAAAAAGGCCCGCGAGGATGTGGCGCAAATTCAGGCCGAACTCAAGAGCGGCAAGAGTTTCGCGGATGTGGCCGACGCCCGCAACGGCCCCAATGCGGCCGGCCCCGGCGGCGCGCTGGGCTGGATCACGCACGGCAAGACCGTGAAGCCCTTTGAAGACGCCGCATTCGCCCTGGAAGCCGGGCAGATTTCCGGGCCGGTTCGCAGCCCCTTCGGTCTGCACATCATCAAGGTGGAAGAAAAGAGGCCCGGCGGCCTCAAACCCTTCAAAGACGCGCTTCAGGAGGCGCGCCAGGGGCTGGCGCAAGAGCGGGGCGCGGACAGGCTGCACGATGTGCTGGACAGCCTGATTGAAGACAACATCCTGGGCAAGCCCCTGGCCGAAAGCGCGGCCCGTTTCGGGCTGAAGGCCGAACAGAGCGGCCTGCTCAGCCAGAGTGAGGCTGAGCAAAAGCTGGGCGTGACCCCCGGCGGGGCAGCCGCCCTCATCGCCGCGACGCCGGGCGCGCCCGTGGATACGGCCCTGGAAGCCGGCGACGCGTATCTGGTGGCCAGGGTGGTCAAAGCCGAGCCAGGCTCCATTCAGCCCCTCAGCGCGGTGAAAGAGGCCATCGCGGCCAGGCTGACCGCCGAAAAGGCCCTCAAGGCCGCTCTGGAAAGCGCCTCGGCCCGCCGCAAGGAACTGAAGGACGGCCCCTTGCCCGGCGCCCTGAAAGCGAGCCTGAACATCAAAACGGCTCCGGTTATGGGGCGCGGCGACAACCTGGCGGATTTCGCGCCAGACGCGGCCCTCTCCGAAGCCATTTTTGCGGCCAGACCCGAAACCTGGCTGCCCGCGGCCTATGCCGCGGAAGGCAAAAGCGAAGGGCCGGGCGCCCTGCTCTGTCGCGTGGCCGCCGTGCGGCCGCCCGATCCGCAAGAGTGGGACAGCGCGCGCGATCTGATGACCGGCAGCGTGTCCCGCGAACGGATGGACGGCCTGTACCAGCTTTTCATGCAGAATCTGGCCTCCAGGGCCAAGGTGGAGATATTGAACCCGAATATCGTGGATCGCGTGAACATGTAGCGCGCCTCGCGCAAGCCGGGCCGAGCCGGGGCGGTCTTGTGCCGGATGCGCCCGGCTTCAAGGACGGTTTCTGGCCCCTTCAAGGCCCCTTTCGCGCCGCGCCGGGTTCTTGTCCGGCGCTGGAAGTCATTTCTGCGAATCATGAAGCGTGAACACCTCGCCATGCGCGGGGTTTTGCCGGGAGAAACAGCCTATGTGCGGCATTATCGGTTATGCGGGGCATCGGCCCGCCGTGCCCGTGGTGGTGGAGG
Organism: Desulfovibrio sp. SGI.169; assembly: GCF_050313595.1. Lineage (NCBI taxonomy): Bacteria > Pseudomonadati > Thermodesulfobacteriota > Desulfovibrionia > Desulfovibrionales > Desulfovibrionaceae > Desulfovibrio > Desulfovibrio sp. SGI.169. The sequence continues at coordinate 307,227 of NZ_JBNPLS010000001.1, forward strand.
GCCTGCGCCGTCTGGAATACCGCGGCTATGATTCCGCCGGTGTGGCCTTTGTGCGTCAGGGCGGCCTGCGCGTGATGCGGGCCAAGGGCAAACTGGCGGCCCTGGAGGAAAAGCTGGCGCGGGAGCCGGTTTCCACAGCCACCTGCGCCATGGGCCATACCCGCTGGGCCACGCACGGCGTGCCGGCAGAGCGCAACGCCCACCCCCATCTGAGCAATGACGGTTCCCTGGCGCTGGTGCATAACGGCATCATTGAAAACTATCAGGAAATCAAGGCCGAGCTGGCGGCCAAGGGCTATGTTTTTCATTCCGAAACCGATACGGAAGTGCTGGTCAATCTCATTGCCGAACGCCGCAAAAGCGAATCCGACCTGCTGCACGCCTTCGCGGCGGCCCTGCGCGAGGCCCACGGGGCCTACGCGGTCTGCCTCATGGACAACGCCGAGCCGGAAACCATTTACGCCGCGCGCATGTCCGCGCCGCTGATCTTCGGCCTGGGCACGGGTGAAAATTTTGTGGCCTCGGACATTCCGGCCTTTCTGCCGTATACCCGGCGGGTGATCTTTCTGGAGGACGGCGAAATAGTGCGGGCCACACCCGCGCGCCATGAGATTCTGCGCCTGTCGGATCTCACCCCTGTGGAACATGAGGCGCAGACAATCCAGTGGGACATGCAGGCCGCGCAAAAGGGCGGCCACCGCCATTTCATGCTCAAGGAAATTTTTGAGCAGCCGCGCGTGATCAGCGACGGCCTGACCGGCAGGGTCAACGCCGCGCGCGACGCGGCCCTGCTGCCGGAACTGGACGCCCTGCCCGCGCCGCGCCGCCTGCATATCGTGGCCTGCGGCACCTCGTACCATTCAGGGCTCTGGGGCAGGCATCTGCTGGAGCACTGGGCCGGGGTTCCGGTGCAGGTGGAAATAGCCTCGGAGTTTCGCTACCGCGACAGCCTGCTTCTGAATCAGGAAGAGATGGCGCTGGTCATCAGCCAGAGCGGCGAAACCGCCGACACCCTGGCGGCCCTGCGGGTCGCCCGTGAGCGCGGCGTGCCGGTGCTGGGGCTTTGCAATGTGGTGGGTTCTTCCATCGCGCGCGAATCCTCGGCCGTGATCTACACCCAGGCCGGGCCGGAAATCAGCGTGGCCTCCACCAAGGCCATGTGCAGCCAGATGCTCACCCTGGCTCTGATGGCCCTGTACTGGGGCGGCCGCCGGAACATCCTGCCCGAAGCGCGGCGACGTGAGCTCATCGGCCTGCTGGAATCCCTGCCCGCCCTTCTGGACGACCACCTGCCGGCCATGCACGACAGGGCCCGCGAGCTTTCGCGCAAATACGCCCAGGCCCGCGATTTCTTCTATCTCGGCCGTGGGCACTGTTACCCCCTGGCTCTGGAAGGGGCGCTCAAACTCAAGGAACTGTCCTACATCCACGCCGAGGGCTATGCCGCGGGCGAAATGAAGCACGGGCCCATCGCGCTTATTGATCCGGCCTTTCCCACCTTTGCCCTGGCCCTGGACGACGCGCTTTTTCCCAAGGTCAAATCCAATATTGTGGAAGTGCAGGCCCGGCAGGGCAAGGTCATCGCCCTGACCAATCCGGGGCTGGAACTGGCTGTGGACGACCCCTGGATCATCCCCGCCCTGCCCGTGCCCCTGGCCGCCTTCATGGCCCTGCCCGCGCTCCAGCTTTTCAGCTATGAAATGGCGGACTATCTGGGCAAGGATGTGGATCAGCCGCGCAATCTGGCCAAAAGCGTCACTGTGGAGTAAGAACGGCCGGGTCATGACCAGAACCCGCAGTGCGGGCCGGGAACCTTCTTGCCCGCGCAGGCGCGATGGGCTATCCTGAGCGCATGCGTTCCATGCCGCCATCTGCGCCGAAACTCTTTTTGCCCGCTGATCTTTACGGCGTGACGGGCTGGCCCCTGGCCCAGACCCTTTCCCCGCTGCTGCACAACACCGGTTTTCAGACCCTGGGCATTCCGGCGGTCTATCTGCGCTGGGAAGTGCCGCCGGAGCGCCTGCCCGCCTTTGTGGACAGCGTGCGCCTGCTTGGCGTCAAGGGCTGCTCGGTGACCATTCCGCACAAGATGGCCCTCTTGCCCCTGCTGGACAGGGTCAGCCCCCAGGCCGGGCTGGCCGGCGCGGTCAACACCATCTATTGGGACGGCGCGGCCCTCTGCGGCGAAAATACCGACGTGAGCGGTTTTCTGGCCCCTCTGGCGGGCATGCCCCTGGAAAATATGGACGCCCTGCTGCTGGGCGCGGGCGGCGCGGCCCACGCCGTGGCCGCGGGGCTGCGTCTGCGGCGCTGCCGCAAGGTCTTTGCGGCCACGCCCTCCAACCGCAGCCATCTGCCCCTGGCCGAGCGCTTCGGTTTTACGCCCGTACCCTGGGAGCAGCGCCACGATGTGCCCGCCGGCCTGATCATCAATGCCACGCCTCTGGGCATGCGCGGCAAACATGAGGGCGAAAGCCCCTATGATTTCAGCCTGTCCGCCCCCGTCCGCGCGGCGGGCGTCACAGGCGCGGCCAGCGGAGACGCCCGCGTTGACACGGCTCCCGTCGCTTACGATATTGTGTACAATCCGCTGGAAACCCGTTTTCTGCGCGAGGCGCGCCGGGCCGGGCGACGTTGCGTCACGGGCCTGGAGATGTTTTTCGGCCAGGGCGACGCCCAGTTCCGGCTCTGGACCGGCAGGCCCCTGCCCCCCGAAGCCCGCCGCAATCTGGAAAAGGCGCTGTACGGCGCGCCATGACGCACACTCACACCACAGGGCGCATCCATGAACATTCTGATCCTGCACGGCGTCAATCTGAACATGTTCGGCAAGCGCGACCCGGCCCATTACGGCACGGCCACGCTGGCGGACATCAACGCGGCCCTGACGGGCCTGGCCAAAACGCTGGGCGCGGGCCTCGTCGCCTTTCAGACCAATCATGAAGGTGAAATGGTGGAGCGCATCCACCGCATCCCCGAGGAAGACATCCAGGCCGTGGTCATCAACGCCGGCGCCTGGACCCACTACAGCCACGCCATTGCGGACGCCCTGGCCATTCTGAGCGTGCCCGTGGTGGAGGTGCACATGTCCAACGTGCACGCGCGCGAAGCCTTTCGCCACAATTCCGTGCTGGCCCCGGTCTGCGCGGGCAGCATCGCGGGATTTGGCGTAAACAGCTATCTTCTGGGGCTGCGCGCCGCCTGCGACATGGCGCAAAGGGCGCCGGCAGAAAAAAAATAACTTGATATTTTTTGATATGGGCAGACCCCAGTGTCTCATTGCAAAAATTCCGCGAAGAATTTTTGCGGGATCGTTCGCGAAAAAACGTGGTTTTTCGCGAATGAACCCGGCTACGCCGCCGTAAAACCCCGCGGGTTTTGCAGTGTCCGCTTTTGCAAGCAGACACTAGATTTTTGGCCTATTCTCCTGTAGACACAAAAAAAAATTTAACTTTTCCCGCTTCTGTCCGTCAGCTTCTAACCAGAGAGTTGCCATGAACGACGCCATTAACCTGAGCCGGATGCGCGACGCCGCCTTTACGGCGGAAGTGGAGGCGCAAAGCGGCCAAAACGTGTCCACCTGCTACCAGTGCGGCAATTGCACGGCCGGCTGCCCGGCGGGTTTCGCCTATGACCGGCAGGTCAACCAGATCATGCGCGGCGTGCAGCTCGGCCTGAAAGACGAGGTGCTCAACTCGCGCTCCATCTGGATGTGCCTGTCCTGTTCCACCTGTTCGCTGCGCTGCCCCAACAATATAGATGTGGCGGCGGTCATGGAAACCCTGCGCCACATGGCCCGCAAGGAAGGCCGGGTGGCCGTGCCCAAGGTGGAGAAGTTCTGGTTTTCCTTTCTCGACACGGTGCGCGCCTTTGGCCGCTCCTATGAAATCGGCACAATGGCGCTGTACATGATGCGCTCCATGCGCCTGTTCACGGATCTCGACCTCGCGCCCGAAGCGCTGAAAAAGAAAAAGCTGGGCTTCAAGCCCCACGTCATTCCCGGCGGCGCCGACGCGGTGGCCCGGATCATGCAGCGCTATAAAGAGCGCGCCAGGCGCGAGGGGGTGCGGCCATGAAGTTTGCCTACTATCCCGGCTGTTCCGCCAAGGGTTCTTCGGCGGATTATGAAAAATCCACCCAGGCCGTGTGCGCGACCCTGGGCCTTTACCTTGAGGAACTGCCGGGCTGGAACTGCTGCGGCTCCACCCCGGCCCATGCCGTGGACGCCGAGCTTTCCGCCGCGCTCTGCGTGCGCAACCTGGATATCGCGGCCCGCGAGCAGGTCGAAACCGTGCTGACGCCCTGCCCCAGCTGCCTTTCCAACCTGCGCCACGCGGCCAGGCGCATGGAAAATCCGCGGTTTCGCGCGCGCGTGGACGAGCTGCTGGACAGCCCGGCGGCGGCGGCGCGCCTTCCCGAAGTCACCTCGGTGATGCAGGGCCTCGCGCGGGTTTACGACGCCAGCGCCATTGCCGCGCAGGTGAAAAAAAGCCTCAAGGGCGTCAGGCTGGCCGCCTATTACGGCTGCCTCATGAGCCGCCCGCCCGAAATCATGAATTTCGGCGACCCGGAAAACCCCACGCTCATGGAAAGCCTGCTCTCCGCCTGTGGCGCGGAAATGGTGGATTTTCCACTCAAGACCGCCTGTTGCGGCGCGTCATTCGGCATTCCGGAACGGGCCATGACCGCGCGCAATTCGGGCCGCATTCTGGAGCTGGCCACCCAACTGGGCGTGGATGCCGTGGTGGTGGCCTGCCCGCTCTGCCAGATGAATCTTGATCTGCGCCAGAAGCAGGCCGCCAAGGAGGCTGACGCCTTCTTCCGCATGCCCGTGCTCTACTTCACGCAGGTGATGGGCCTGGCCTTCGGCATTGCGCCTGAACATCTCGGGCTTGAAAAACTCCGCGTCAGCGCCGATGAACTGCTGCGCAAGATCGACGCGCAGGCCGGCGAAGGAGACAGATAATGAGAATAGGCGTCTTTATCTGCCATTGCGGCAGCAATATCGGCGGCACTGTGGACTGCGCGAAAGTGGCTGAAATCGCCCGCGGTTTCCCGGATGTGGTGTATGCCGACGACCCCATGTACACCTGCGCCGAGCCGGGCCAGGCCGCCATTGAGGCGGCCATACACGAACACAGGCTGGACGGCGTGGTGGTGGCCTCCTGCACGCCGCGCATGCACGAGCCCACCTTCCGCCGCACTGTGGAGCGGGCCGGGCTCAACCGCTACATGTTTGAAATGGCCAATATCCGCGAACATGTCTCCTGGATCGGCCGCGACAAGGAAGCCAATACCAACAAGTCAGCCGAGCTGGTGCGCCTGGCTGTGGAAAAGCTGCGCAACAACAAGCCCCTGACGGCCAAATCCTTCGACGTGACCAGAAAGGTGCTGATCATCGGCGGCGGCGTGGCGGGCATCCAGGCCGCGCTGGACTGCGCCGACGGCGGCGTGCCCGTGATTCTGGTAGAGCGCGAAGCCACCATCGGCGGCAAAATGGCCAAACTGGACAAGACCTTTCCCACGGTGGACTGTTCGGCCTGTATTCTGGGCCCCAAGATGGTGGACGTGGCCCAGCACCCCAACATCACCCTCTACGCCTATTCGGAAGTGGAGGACATTTCGGGCTATGTGGGCAATTTCACGGTGAAAATCCGCAAGAAGGCCACCCATGTGGACTGGAGCAAATGCACCGGCTGCGGGGCCTGCACCGAAAAATGCCCCAGCAAAAAAACGCCCGACGCCTTCAATGAATTTACCGGCCCCACCACGGCCATCAGCATCGCCTTTCCGCAGGCCATTCCCAAAAAGGCGGTCATCAACGCCGCGCACTGCCGTCAGCTCGTCAAGGGCAAATGCGGCGTCTGCGCCAAGGTCTGCCCCACGGGCGCCATCAGCTACGACATGCAGGATGAAATCGTCACCGAGGAGGTGGGCTCCATCGTGGCGGCCACGGGCTATGACCTCATGGATTGGAGCGTGTATGAGGAATACGGCGGCGGCAAGTACTCCGACGTGATCACTTCGCTTCAGTACGAGCGCATCATGTCGGCCTCCGGCCCCACGGGCGGGCATATCGTGCGGCCTTCCGACGGGCGCGAGCCGCAGAAGGTGGTCTTCATCCAGTGCGTGGGCTCGCGCGACAGGTCCGTCGGCCGCCCCTACTGCTCCGGCTTCTGCTGCATGTACACCGCCAAACAGGCCGTGCTGACCAAGGATCACATTCCCACTTCCCAGTCCTACGTCTTTTACATGGACATCCGCGCGCCGGGCAAGATGTATGACGAGTTCACCCGCCGGGCCGTGGAGGAATACGGCACGGAATACATCCGCGGCCGCGTTTCGCGTATTTACCCCGACGGCAACGGGCAGTATGTGGTCATGGGCGTGGATACCCTGCTGGGCGAACCTGTGGAAATCAGGGCCGACCTGGTGGTGCTGGCCGTGGGCATCGAGGCCAGCAAGGGTTCGCCCCAGCTGGCCGAAAAGCTGCGCATCTCTTACGATCATTACGGCTTTTTCATGGAAAGCCATGTGAAGCTCAAACCCGTTGAAACCAATACCGCCGGCGTATTCCTGGCCGGCGTTTGTCAGGGGGCCAAGGACATTCCGGCCTCCGTGGCCCAGGGTTCGGCGGCGGCGGCCAAAGTGCTGGCCCTGTTCGCCAGGGACAAGCTGGAGAGCGACCCGCAGATAGCCCAGGTGGACATCCGCCGTTGCGTGAACTGCGGCAAGTGCATCCGCTGCTGCCCCTTCGGGGCCATCAAGGAAGTGGAAATCCGGGGCGAAGGCAAGGCCCAGGTCATTGAGACTGTCTGCCAGGGCTGCGGCCTGTGCACGGCCACCTGTCCGCAGGGCGCCATCCAGCTCTCACACGCCACCGACAACCAGATTCTTGCGGAGGTGAACGCGCTATGCCAGTGCTGAAAGGCAAAGAACTGCGGATTGTGGGTTTTCTCTGCAACTGGTGCTCTTACGGCGGCGCCGACACGGCCGGGGTCGCCCGCGCCGGGCAACCCACGGATCTGCGGATTATCCGTGTGCCCTGTTCGGGCCGCGTTGACCCGCTCTTTATCGTCAAGGCCCTGCTCAACGGCGCGGACGGCGTGCTGGTTTCCGGCTGCCACCCGCGCGACTGCCACTACGCCGCGGGCAACTTCTATGCCCGCCGCCGTCTGGAAGTGCTCAAGCAATTTCTGCCCGTGCTGGGCATTGACGACCGGCGCTTTGAATACACCTGGGTTTCGGCCTCGGAAGGGCAGCGCTGGCAGCAGGTGGTCACGGTATTTACCGAGCGCATCCACAAGCTGGGCCCCGCGCCCCGTCTGGAAGACGCCGAACCCCTGCTGAAAATCGCCGACATGGCCCTGACCGCGTTGCGTCCCCTGGGTACCGGGCAGACGGCCGCCCTGGATCAGCTCAAGGAGGCCATCAAGGCCAAACTGCCGGAGCTGGATTGCGTCATCGGCTGGCGGCAGGGCTACGACGGCGCGCACACCGTGCCGCTGTTCATGAAAACCCCGGAAGATGTGGACAAGCTGGTCTGGGGGCCCTTCAACGTCAATAACCCCGCCGTCTACCTGCCCTCGTTCAAGGGCAAGAAGGTGGGCATTGTGGTCAAGGGCTGCGACTCGCGCTCGGTGGTGGAACTGCTGCAGGAAAACCTGATCAGACGCGAAGACGTGACCATCTTCGCCCTGCCCTGCGAAGGCACGCTGGACATGGCGCGGGTCAATCAGGAGCTTGGACGCTACAGCAAAATCGACAAGGTGGCCTATGACGAGGCCGGCGTAACCATAACGGCCGACGGCAAGGAGCGCCGCTTCTGCATGGCCGACTTCGCGCAGGGCAAATGCTACGGCTGCACCACGCCCATGGCCGTGCTGGCCGACGCCCGCGCGGGCCAGCCGGTCAGGGTTGAGCCCGGCCCCTACACGCCGCCGGAGCTGGCCCTGCTGGACTCCATGAGCCTTGAAGAGCGCATGGCCTTCTGGCGCGGCCAGATGGAGCGTTGCCTGCGCTGCTACGCCTGCCGCAACGCCTGCCCCATGTGCGTCTGCCGTGATTTCTGCGTCTCCGACAGCCGCGACCCGCACTGGATGAGCCAGGAGGACAGCACGCGCGAAAAACTCTTTTTCCAGACCATCCACGCCCTGCATCTGGCCGGGCGCTGCACGGGCTGCGGCGAATGCCAGCGGGCCTGCCCGGTGGGCATTCCCATCCTGGCCCTGCGCCAGCAGATAGCCCGCGCCGTGGGCCAGCTCTTTGACTACAAGGCCGGTCTTGATCCCGCCGCCGTGCCGCCGCTGCTGGGCTATGAACTGGAAGAAAAGAACATTCATGAGAGGGACTGGAAATGAGCATGACCCGCTTTGTCACATCCGACGGCCTGCCCGGCTTTCTGGCCTTCCTCTCGCAAGATGGCCGGCGCGTGCTCGTGCCGGTGGAAAAACCGGCCAACAAGCGTTCCGTGGTCTTTGAGCCGTGGAGCAAGGGCATGCCCTTCACCCTTGAAAAGGCCACCGTGCCGCCCAAGGCCGCCGTACTGCCCCAGAGCGAAACCCTGGTGCGCTACAAAAAAACAAAAGACCCGGAAAATCCCGAACGCGTGACCATCAGCCTGGACGACAGCATCGAGGCTCAGCCCACGGTGGTCTTTGCCTGCCGCCCCTGCGACGCGCGCGGCTTTGCCGTGCTGGATCGCCCCTACATGCAAGGCCCCTTTGCCGACCCCTATTACAAGGCCCGGCGCGAGGCGCTCACAGTGATCGCCATCACCTGCCCCAGCGGCTGCAATACCTGTTTCTGCCACTGGGTAGGCGGCGGCCCCTCGTCGCCCGAGGGTTCGGATGCGCTGATGACCGAGGTGGAAGGAGGCTATGTGCTTCAGGCCGTGACGCCCCGGGGCGAGGCGCTGCTGGCGGCTTCGGGCCTGCCTGACGGCGCGGAACAGTTCCCCCTGGCCGAAGCGGCGCGCAAGGCCGCCTGGGCCACGCTGGAGCCCGCTCCGGCCATCAAGGACGCGCCTGAAAAACTGGCGGCCCTGTTCACCAATACGGAGTTTTGGCAGAACTGGACCGACCGCTGTCTGTCCTGCGGGGCATGCACCTATTTCTGCCCCACCTGTTACTGCTTCAGCATTACGGACGAAGGCGAGGGCCTGAGCGAAAAAGGCGGACGCCGCCTGCGCAGCTGGGACAACTGCATGTCCTCGCTGTTCACCCGCGAGGCCAGCGGTCACAACCCGCGCATGCTCAAGGCTTTCCGCATGCGCAACCGCGTATCGCACAAGTTCTCCACCTATCCTGAAAACTGGGGGGCTTTCTCCTGCAACGGCTGCGGCCGCTGCATCAGCAACTGCCCCGTTTGCCTGGATATCCGCGCCATAGTGCTTGCCGCGCTCAACGCAGACCAGGCCACCGCCGAGTAGAGGAGCTGACGCATGGCTACCAAGAAAACTTCCGGCAAAGCCAAAACCGCATCCAAGGCGGCCCCCAAGGCCGCGCCCAAAACCGCGCCCAAGAAAGCTCCCGGAGAGGCCACGCCCAAAAAGAACGTGACGCCCAAGCCCAAGGCCGCCGCGCCCGTGACCGCTCAGCCGGTTTCACCGGCCGTGCGCCCGGACGCGAAGCTTGTGGCGCGTGAAGAGCGCGCGCCCGTCATACGGGAAGAAGGCGAACTGGCCGTCAGGGAAAGCGCCGCGCCCGCCACGGTGGAAACGCCCGCCGCAGCTCCGGCTTCGGCCCCCAAAACCAGGGGCAAATCCGCCGGGTCTTCCCAATCGCCCGCCAGGGCCAGGGGCATGCTGCGGGAAATCCCGCCCAGGCCAAAGCCGCAGGGCAATCCCTACAAGCCCATGCCCGCCACAGTGGCCGAAGTCATCCAGGAAACCGGCAACATCAAAACCCTGCGGGTCATTCTGGACAACCCCGAAGACATGCAGTCCTTCACCCATGAGCCGGGTCAGGTGGGCCAGCTTTCGGTGTTCGGCGCGGGCGAGGCCACCTTTGTCATCAATTCCCCGCCGTCCATGAAGGAGTATCTGCAATTCTCCGTCATGCAGGCCGGTGAAGTGACCGCCGCCATCCACCGCGTATCGCCCGGCGACAAGGTGGGCGTGCGCGCGCCCCTGGGCAATTTCTTTCCCTACAACGACTGGAAGGGCAAGAACGTCTTCTTTGTGGGCGGCGGCATCGGCATGGCCCCCATTCGCACCATCATGCTGCACCTGCTGGAACACAAGGCGGATTACGGCAAGATCAGCCTGCTCTACGGGGCGCGCACGCCGCGCGACATGGCCTACAGCTATGAGCTGGACGACTGGCTGCGCCGCCCCGATCTGGACTGCACCCTGTGCATTGACGCCCCCTTTGAGGGCTGGAAGCACAAGGTGGGGCTGATCCCCAATGTGCTGCTGGAGCTGAACCCCGACCCGGCCAATTGTGTGGCCGTGCTCTGCGGGCCCCCGATCATGATCAAGTTCACGGCGCAGGCCCTGCAAAAGCTGAACTTCGCGCCGGAAAACATTGTCACCACCCTGGAAAAACGCATGAAATGCGGCATCGGCATTTGCGGGCGATGCAATATCGGCGGCCGTTACGTCTGCGTGGACGGGCCGGTGTTTACCTGGAAGGAATTGCAGAACCTGCCGCCGGAGCTGTAGGCCGTCAGCCGCCTGCGCGCCCTGCCGGGGATGCGGTCGTCGGAAATTGCCCGGCGGCCGCTTTTAGCGCCTGTTGGCAGGCGCGGGCTTGTGGATAATGAAAAAAATGCGTTGCTTCAGCCAAGGAGAAAGAATGAAAAAAATGCTTCTTCTCTGCTGCCTTATGCTGAGCCTGCCTGTGGCGGCCCGGGCGGCGGACGAAAAAATTGACCCGGCCACCTATATTTGCGCCGAACTGGTGGCGGCCAGCGTTTCCGGCCAGCCGCCGCTGTTCGAGGGGCTGCAGATCGACGGCTACGCCGCCGCCGCGCAGGGGCAAACCGTGGCCGACCCCGCGATCATGGCCCCGCTGCTGGAGCAGGTCTATGCCGCCTGCCAGGCCAAGCCCACGGAAAAGATGCTCACCCTCTGGCAGGAGGCCCGCAAAAACCATCCCGCGCCCGACGACAGCCCCTGGCGCGCGGACAAAACCACCTGCAAACAGTACAGCGACAACGAAGACGACGGCAGCGGTTTTGTAATCTGGCTGGACGGCTATAACCGCCAGAAGAGCGGCAAGCCCGGTTCGGTGCTGGAAAGCGACGCCGCTCTCAACGCCTATCTGGAGGCCTGCGCCAAAAAGCCGGAAAGCCTGATGCTCGACGTCATGCGGGAAAGCCTCAACTAGTGTCTAATGGCAAAAATTCCGCGCGGAATTCCGCGAAGAATTTTTGCGGGATCGTTCGCGAAGAAACGTGGTTTTTCGCAGATGAACCCGGTCGCGCCGCCGCAAAACCCTTATGGATTTTGTAGCGTCTGCTTTTGCAAGCAGACGCTAAGGAATCTTGCTGATGAAAATATCTGTAAGACAGATATTTTCATCAGCTTTCGCTGCATTTCGGGGAAAGCGCGGCTTTTCGCCTTATTACGGCGCGGGCGTCTGCTCCCGCTTCGCTCCAGCCGTTGCGACGAAGAAGCCGCGGATGGAGACGGCAATCAGCTACCGCGACAGGCGGCCACCGGAACCGCTGGCGCTCTCCGTAAGCAGGCAGGGCTTGTTAACGGCTACCGCCGCCGGAGCGTTTACGCAACTCCATTGCGAAAACGCTCCTGAACAAATTGACTTTCATATTTTACAAATCTGAAAGTCTGCGACGCCCCGCAGCAAAGAAATGACAGAGCGTTTTGCCGAAAATGGGCAAAACGCTCTGTCAAAGTATCCCCAAACGCTGTGGGCCGCGGTGCGAGCGCCGTTTGTCAGTGTGCTGCGCCGCCCGTCTGATGTTGCGCGGAAAGGGCGGCGTCTGCGCCTAAAAATTTCTGGGCTTGCAGAGAATCTCGTTGATCTTTGTTTCCAGAATATTGTTGGCGTGCGCCGGATGCATGACAACGGCGGTATCAGCCCCTCTGCCGCTGCCCGCCACCACAATGACTTCCTCGCCGTATGGAATCAGGCCCGCGTCCAGCGCCATAACCGCAATCTCAACGCAAACTTTGACGCCCTGCCCCAGCATGCGCAGAGCGTCAGCCATAAGTTCCACCGGGCTTATGCCGCCATGTTTTCTGCTGATGCCCCGTTCGGCGCCGCTGAGCGCATGGGTGGCGCTCAGCACCCGAATGCCCGCGCGTTCCAGCTCTTCCCTGACCGCATCCGTCATCTTCGCCCTGCCCGGCTCCCTGAAGCCGTAGGCATAGGTCACGCAGACCACCTTCGCCGCGCCGACCCCGGCAAAAAGCCTGGCCGTATCGCCGCTGCCGCTGGCCACCACAACATGCCGGATATTTCTTTCCGCCGCGGTTTTTGTGGCCATATCCACACACGCTCTGGTATTGGCCGCGCCCTTTTCCTCAAAATACATTGCAGACCT